>NZ_JBEXHZ010000002.1:0-413769 GCF_040608315.1 Streptomyces sp. NPDC005195 | reverse complement strand
ACCCAGACAGGGTGACCGAAACACGCCGCTCAGCCCAGGACCCAGACGGCGCGTCACATCACAACAGGGCAAACATTACCTGACGCGGCACTAGCCGTTGTTGACCGGGGTTGACCGCACGATGTGGCACGGCTGTGGCACGGGGACCGTTCCGTCCCGAAGCAACTCGAGTGAGCGTCTGACCTTGGACCGTTGAGCTTTTCACCTGCGCTGATGGGTTGCAGCCGTACGCGCTCGTCCGCCGTTGTTCGCTGGCGTTGTCACGCAGTTACGTAGTACCTCCGCGCACTTTGTCGGCGTGCACGCTCTATCGACCTCGGCGAGGCGCCTGGTGTCACACAGACTGCCATCGTGGAGAGGGGCTCTCTTCAGCCCGGCCGGGATGTCTCCGAGACAGGCGCTGGAAAGGACTCAAAGAGCCCCGGTCTTCCTCAGGTGGCCGAGGTGGCGGTCAATCTGTGCCACCTCTTCTCGGGAAAGGGCCGCAGGGGCCCACTGCCGGGCATCGCCGTGGGCGATGAACTTTTCGGGCAACTCGATCCCGTAGTGCCGCACGTAGTCAGCTGCGTCGAGTCGCCAGAAGAATTGCCCGTCGCTAATGATGGCGGTGCCGCCGGGCCTGGAGAACTTGTTGCCCAAGACGTCCTCCGAGAATCCCATCAGGGCAATGATGGGGGTACCGGAGCGAAGGTACTCGACGATCCTTCCCCGTTCCCCTTTGGAAATAGCACCCACCCGCTGTCGGAGCTCGTTGGCATTCTCCGAAAAGGCGGACTGGCTCGCGATCCTGCCGAAAATCCCCAAGGGAGCAACGTTTGTCATGCAAATCTTCCGGACCGTAGGTACAGCCTCTTCGGCGGGGAGAGGGAGGCCCGCCGCGACTTCGACAAGGGACAGCGTCAACCTACCGAAGATATCGAAGGTCTGTTTTGCAGGCCGCTGGCTGCCGTCTTCAGGCCCCTCCGGCCACGGCAAACGTGACCTCAGCTTGGGAAGCTGCGATCGTTCATGGACGGTTCGAGCGCTGAGCTGGGCGAGCGTACGGCCTTCGCTCTTTCTGGGCTCCGCCGTCTTCACCGTGGTTCCCCGCTGTTCCCCGATCGATCTGGTGCGGTAGTGGTGCAGCGCTGCGGCGACCGGGAATTGGCCAGTCGTCCACGCTCCCTCCCTGATCCTCTCCTTCATCCGAGATGCCTGGCTGCTAGCGTCCGGCACTATGTGGGCTCAAGAGATCGTGGCCGGCCGACCGTCCTGGCGGCACACTCCTTCCGGAGTGGTCTTCCGGGCTGTTCCCGGTGGGACGTTCCGGATGGGCCTGTCCGACGCGGAACTGGACGCGGTTCGTGCCATCGAGCGGGACGACGGCTCCGATGACGACCTCGACGCGTTTTTCACCCGCGCTGACCAGACCCGGCCGGTGCGGGAAGTGCGGGTCGAGCCGTTCCTGATAGCGCGGCATCCGCTCACTGTGGCCCAAGTACGGCACTGGCTGCCCGAGTACGAAGACAGCTTCACCGAATCGGACTCGAGCACGGCCCGGATCGAGGACGACCTGGACGATCTACTCGGGGCCTTGCCCTTCCGGCTGCCCAGTGAGGCGGAGTGGGAGTACGCCGCCCGGGCAGGTACGACCACCCTGACCTCCCGCGGGGACCAGAAGCCGGACGAGGACCAGGTCCTCGACGACTTCGCCGACGAGGACCGCACCGCCGCGGCCGAGAACTCCTTCGGGCTGGCGGCAATGGGTTCGGCGAACGAAATCTGTGCCGACGTGTGGATCCCCCATTTCACGGACGCGCCCGCGGACGCACGCCCTCGCACAGGGGACGGACCGCGGGTGGTACGCGGAGGCAGCGGCGACCTCTCTCCGTGGCAGGGCTGCGACGAGTGGCTGCTGTTGCTCTCCGCCACCCGCTACGAGCTCCAAGACTTCACTGCGGTCCGCCCGGTCGCACCCGTACCAACCCACTAGCGGCAAGTCGGCAGACGAACCACGTAGAGAGAATGCGCGCCTCGGGGGCCGCCAGCACAGCGACGCCGCCTGTTCCGGCTGTCTGAGAAACTGCCGACGAGACGGCGATAGCCCAAGGGGTGGGGATGTTGTTCTTGATCGCTGGGCTGGCGATGGTCATGGCGGCCATCGCATGGGCAGTCCTGGGAGTGCACGCCTTGCTTCTTGGCAGTATGCCGGGGCAGTGGCTCCCTCGGCTGGTGCGGCAACCGAGGCTGTGGGGAGCGGGAGCCCTGCTCATGCTGGTGAGCTGGAATCTCGGCTCGCCGTCGCTACTCGTGGTCGGAATCGGGATCGTCGCGCTGGGGCACGTCGCGAAGCCCACGCGCTGACTCGGCCAGTCGGCAGGTAGGTGGTTGGAGCCAAATGCTGCCGTCAAGATGGCGCGGACCATCGTCTGCCCGGTCCGTCTCGCCTGGTGCCCTCGGCAGGCCTTGAACCAGCGATACCCGCTTTAGGAGCGAGGTGAGGTGGTCACAGGCCTGATCTGCGGGTTCACTGCTTTGGGCAGATTCGGCGGCGCGTCCCCCTGCGTCCCCTGATTCCCTCTGAGTCCCCGCCCGTTCCGGCACGAGAGTGGCACGGGGACCTGCGCTGCTGACCTTCTCGCTGCGAACTATCGGCTGCTCGGTCGCTCAGGTCTGCCGGACTGGTGGCGTCGTTTCTCCTCCCGTTGGGCGGCCACGTCGGGGATGACGGCAATGGCCTCGGTGAGGCGGCCCTGCCGGATCAGCAGTTCGGCCAGGTCGGTCGCGGCCCGTTCGCCGGGCAATGAGCGAAGGAGGGCGATGGCCTTTTCGACGCGGCCGTCCTGGGCAAGCAGCCAGGCGATGGTCAGCTCGCGGTCCTCGACCCTGTCGGCCGGCAACGCCTGGATCTCCGCGATTGCCTCCCTGGCGCGTCCCGACTCTCCCATCAGCCACCACCGGTTAGACCGGAGCCAGAACTCATCGTTCTCCGCCAGGAATTCGGGGCTGCGCCCTTCCGTGAGTCCAACGGCTCTGTCGTGCAGGCCCACTTCGGCGAGCACGATCAGGGTCGCCTGGAGAAGGTTCCCGTCGTAGAGGTCGTCGAACGTGTGCTCCACCGCCTCGATCGCGTCGTCCACCCGGCCCTGGCGGATGAGCAGTTCCATCAGTGTGCTCTCGTGCCAGCCCGGGTCCTTGGCGGCGATGAGGCCGCGCAGGTACGCCTCCGCTTCCCCGGCTCGGCCCAGGTTCTCCAGGGCCGTCACGTACGGGCTTACGGCGGCGTACCTCTGGGTGTCGGCAAGGTCGCGAAGTTCCTCGACCCGACCCTGTCGGGCCAGCAGCTCGGCATAGAACTTGACGTTGTTCTGCGGCCCGTACCGGCGTGCGGCCATGTCCGCGCCGAGCAGCCGGATTGCCTGGCCCGCCCGGCCAGACCGCTCCAAGACCCGGGCCTGTGCAGGGAGGGCACCCCACAGGTCGTCGCACTGCTTCGGGTCGTGCCGAAACTCCTCGGCGATCGGAGCCAGCAGCTCCAACACCCGCTCGTCGCATCCCTGGCCCTCGGTCATCTCCACCAGGGCCCCCAGCAGGCGCCCGCCGCGCAGGTGCGGGCCGAGTACGCCGATCGCGTCGTCTACCCGCCCGGCCCGGACCAGCGCCTCGGCGTAGTCCCGCCACGCGTCGACCGCGTTCTCCTGCGCCCTTTGGGGGTGCGCCAGCTCCAGCGCCTGGCCGACGCGGCCCCACCGCAACAGGACGTCGGCGCCCGCCCGCACCGCCGGCTGCCAACCGGTAGCCGCGAACGGCTCCACCACCGTCCAGGCCGGTCCGAACTCCCCCACCGCACACAACCCCCGCACCGCACCCACAGCGCAGAACCAGTCCTCACGCTCCCGTGCCGCCTCCACCAAGGCCTCCAGTCCGCCGCGTTCGAGGATCTCGTCCACGATCCGCGGCAGGACACCGCCGAGGTTGCTCAACTGCCACTGCAGATCATCCACATTCACGAGGGCACCCTAGGCTCAGCCGCCGACACACCCGCGACGCGGCTTGCTGGTGGTGTCGGCCGTAGTGGTGCGGATGTGATGCGCGCCCCGCTCATTGGTCTGGACAACAAAGAACCCC
The DNA here is from genome assembly GCF_040608315.1 of Streptomyces sp. NPDC005195. Classification (NCBI taxonomy): domain Bacteria; kingdom Bacillati; phylum Actinomycetota; class Actinomycetes; order Kitasatosporales; family Streptomycetaceae; genus Streptomyces; species Streptomyces sp. NPDC005195. The sequence continues at coordinate 409,662 of NZ_JBEXHZ010000002.1, read as the reverse complement.
CGGATCGTCGACCTGGGAGTTTCGCGTGGAGCGGGTGACGAGAATCGAACTCGCACTCTCAGCTTGGGAAGCTGAGGTGATTTGGGGCTTGCTCCGATGCTGACCTGCTGCTGAGCGGTATCGGCGCCCGGGACGAGGCTGGCTGGTTCCCCGGTGCTCCCCGTAGTTCCCCGCACGATCTGGCACGGACCTGGCACGACCTCTCCGCTCGCGGTCGACCAGCGCAAGGCGTCGGGTCCGCCACGATCGCGGCGGACCCGACGCCTCTACCGACGCAGCCACTTTCGCCGGCTCGGCCCCCAGCAGCCCGCCGGCACCGCGGACATCACTTCACCACGACGTTGTCCCCGGACGACGTCGACGCCCCGGTGGTGGTGTTGCCGTAGTACACCCAGCGCCACGTACCCGTCTTGGAGGCCTTCACGGTCGTCCTGAGATCACCCGAGCCGTTCGCGTACACCTTCTTCACCGTGGTGTAGGAGGCGGTGCCAGCAGGCTTGAACTGCAGGCTCACCAGGCGGCCTCCGTAGGAGGCGTACTTCCTGGTCTCCCAGTTGGCCCGCGTGACCTTTCCGGTCACGGTGATCGTCTTGCCCTTAGACACCGGTTCGGGCGAGGCATTGACGGTCAGGGAGGAGTTGCGCTTGACGAGGACCGTCAGACCCTTGTCGTCGGTGTCACCACCGCCGCCCTCGAAGGACACCTCAGCCCCGACCTTCCAAGCCCCGGCCTCGCTGTTATGCATGTCCCACACGCTCGGGTCGAAGTACATCGTCTCGTTGAAGTCGCAGACGCCCGAGCTCACCTTGATGCAGTCGCTCGTCTCGATGGCGTGCCACAACCGATCACCCGAACCACTGCGGTACAGGAACACCGCTGGCCACTTCCACTTGTGAGTGGTCGCCATCCGGAAGGAGGCGGGCACCGCGACCTCCTTCGACACCCCGATCACAATCGACTTACCGCCGTTCACCTGGACACGGGAGAACGAGACCCCACCCTCAGCCGCCCCGGCCGGCACCGCGGCCACGGCCGTGAACACCGCCGCCGCACCACCGGTTGCGACGGCTCTCCAGACCTGCTTCCCCACCTGATCCCCAATCTCCTCACGGAAACACACCGAAGGCTCATCCCTCCAGCGCCTTACAGACCGTCAGCATCCGCACGGGGTTGTACACCCGCGAATCACAATGGGGCATCAGACAATCCCCGCCTCCCGCGAGGCAGATGGGTCGGTGCGGTGCTTGCACGTGAACGGCGCATCTCGACTGCGGCGAGCCGTCATTGACCGTCGTTGACCACACGAAGCGGCACGGCTGCGGCACGAGGACCGTTTCGTCCCGAACCAATGCGCGCGACCTTGTGACCCGCGGCCGAACCGCTCGTGACCTGGGCGGACCGTCCGCGAGCGTCCGTGGTTGTGCGCCCTGGTGCGGGGCCGTTGTAGCGCAGTTAGACACTCAGTCGATCCCCACGTCACGCATGATCCCTACCGGGGACAGGGCCTTTTGGTACACATGGACGCCGTAGTCGGGGCGGGCGAAGCCGGCCGGATTCGAACCGGCGTCCTCGCGATTTTGGAGACCGCGCGCGACTACCTCTGCGCTACGACTTCGCCTGGCTGAGATCCTACTGGTGGCACCACTGGGGGTGTGCTCTGCCAGTGTCCGTGGCCGGAGCTAGCCTGTCGTGCGTTGGGCCGCTTGGAAGCCGCGGAGATGGACGGGCGCCAAGAGTGAGGGACGATGACCGGGCAAGGAGCCGTAGACCTGATTCGCCTCGCCGACGACGAGGGAAACAGCGTCGCTGTACAGGTGACCGGACGGGATATGCCGGGGGTGCTGACAGGCCATGACACCCTGATTGCGAACGTCCTGGTAACGACCGGGTTCGTCAGTGGGCAACTGAAAGTTTGGCTCTTGCCTAGCGACCTGGTCGATTGGGAAACAGCTCTCGACTCGTTGGCGGCGGGGCGGGACGTCAGTTGGATGGGAGATCGCGCACCCGAGATCAGAATCCGACTCGAAGGAGAGCGCGGCTGTCCCGACGTCATCGTTGACGACGTACCGGGTTCCATGGCGACAGTGACAGTCCCCGTGGCCCTCGAAGAGGGCTGGATAGATGATCAGCGTCGCCGCTTGGGCGAGGTTCGTCGGCGCTGGCCCCGCGAGGTGATGGAACCCTCCTTCGGTGTCTACGAGTGGAGTCCGAACCGAAAGCGACATCCGTAACCGGGTGGCCTAGCCTCATCTCCAGCCCCGCATATTGAGCGATTGCCGCAGCGCGATCGGGCGCTTTCGGCTTCACGTCGAGTGTCCCGGCACCAGTTTGGAAGATCGCGTATGCGGATCGGGGCTGAGCTGGGAAGTCCCTGACGTGCGGGTTCTCGGGTCGCTCTCCGGTGTTCCCCGCCACTCCCCGCTGGCCGCTGCTCGATCGGGCACGCGGAGGGCACGGGGCCAGGCTTCCTGCTCCCTGCCGTGTGATCTACGGCTCACCCCACTCGGGGGTGCACATCATGCGGTGAGCCGGCACGACGGGTTCACTCGGTAGCGGATCGATTCCACGGACCCGTACAGCCACGATATCTGTGGGGATGAGGGATCGGCCCGGAAGCCTCGCCAAACGCCACCTGAAGGCCTCTGGGACGTCTTTGGCGGGCAACTCCACGATGGCGAGACTGACCCACCGGTCGTAGTTCGTGGGATAGATGCGTACCAATGAGCCGCATTCAGGGCAAAAAGGGCGGCTCGATCCACGTCACGTCGTCGGGGTCGGGATCCGGTCTGGGTGCGGCGGTGGCTCCATCGGCTTCGGCCATCTCGTTGGCGAAGGTGTTCCAGCACCTCTCGCAGTAGCTCGCCATGAAGCCGAACCGTCCGCGCTCCCGCACGGTGTGGCTGGTCTCCCCGCAGCGATGGCATGCCAACTGGTCACGATCTCGAATCGCCCCCATATGCTTGAGTGTGAGCGAATCTGACCAGATCCCAGTAGGTCGCGATTTGGCCTCATTCGACGATCAGGGACGCAGGCGGCCATCCGGGCGCGGGGACGGGCTCGACCTGAGCCGGCGCCCTGAGATGTCACCCCTCGAAAAGAACTGGGCTCGCCAGTCTCTGAGTCGGTATGGTCCACCTAGCCATGAGTCGTCTAGCGGCCTAGGACGTCGCGCTCGGGTTCGCCCCGACGCGGAGGCTCCGGTTCAAATCCGGGCCGTGGCCACCCTCTGCCTTCCAGGGCGCGACTCCACCTCAACTGCGCTTCGCCTATGGGCGTCTGCTCCGGTACCGAGACCACCATCGCTGAGCAGGGGAAGGGCTGTCGTCGACTGTCGTCATCCGTCGCCGTCGGCCGCCCTTGGATGGCCCACAGACGGCCCGAGATAGTGCCGGATCACGGCCCTCGGCGCCAGAGCCCCGCTTTAGGAGCGAGGTTGGGTGGTTGCTGGGGTGAGCTGCGGAGACGTGCATGAGGTAAGTGCACGCTCGCGCACCGTTGTTGTCGCCGAGTCCCGTGAGTCCCCGTTCGTTCTGGCACGGAAGTGGCACGCCTAGAGATCTTTAAGGATGCGGGGCACGGCGGTTAGGCGTGACCCAGGGTTTCAGGGAGTGGTACGCGAGTCGGGGACTGATGCCTTCCGTCCCAGCGGTGCAGGTGAGGCGGTTGGGCATGGGTCTGTCAGTGCTACCAGTTAGGTTGCTGAACATGACAACTTGGATCGGCTGCGGCGTCACAGCGTGGATAGACGAGAAGCGGTACAGGGAAGACGAAACCGTCTTGGTCTACTTCAAGGGGGTCAGTCTGGCGTCCATGGCTGAAGGTCTGTCCTCGCGGAACCGGCCGCCGTTCGCCCACGGCAACGCTACGGCAGCCGGCGACTGGGGCGTGATCGTGCACCACATGTTCAACCGCGACGACTATGACGAGATCGACTACCGCGAGTTGTGCCCCCAGGGCGCCGAGCTGGTGGTATTCGTTCCCAACCCGTGCGTTGCCAAGGCCCATGGGCCCAAGGCGTACCACTACCAGGACGGGCGGGCATCGTCCTGCATCGACTACGAGGATCCCGGCCAGGTCGGAGAATACTGGCCTAACAAGATGGCCCCCATGATCACGGCGGCCGGACTGGACCATCAGAGCGCGACCTACGAGGAGCAACTCACCCATCTGATCTGTGACCACTTGGGATTGCCCTCGTTGGATCGCGACACCGTCACGGTGGACCGCGACGTGGTGGCCTCCTACTACTAGGGCCTGTTACGAAAGCGAGCGCCGAGGCAGCGCTGGCTACGAAGCTGGGTGCGCTGTTGGTTGCGCCCCTGCTGCCCGGAGGATCTCGGCGGTATCGGGGTGAGGTCCGTTGTTCGCCCAGTCCAGCGGGGATCTGCCTGTGCCGAGGTCTTCGCGAAGGTTGGGATCGGCACCATGCGCCAACAACTGTCGGATCGTTTCGATGTGCCCCCAGCAGGCAGCTGCGCACAACGGTGTGCCATCCGAGCCGAGGCCGCTGCTTTCGGTGTTGGGAGAAGCTCCGGCTTCCATGAGCAAACGAGCAATCTCGGCCTCGCCCTGCACGGAAGCCAGGTACAGCGGAGTAGTGCCATCACTGTTCCGTCTCTCCGGACTTGCTCCACCGCGCAGCAGAGCCTTCGTACGTATGGCATCGCCTGCCAGCACTGCTTCGAAGAGGTGGTGGGAAAGCTTCTTCTGCTTGCGCTGCTTCATAGCCGGTGAAGCTATCGATCATGGGTGCGCCGGTGCTACTCATATCCACTCGTTGATCGCCGCGACCAGCACAATGGCCTCATAGCGAACTGCGAGCTTGTCGTACCGCGTGGCGACAGCGCGATGTCTCTTGAGGCGGTTGATGCCGCACTCGACCGCATGGCGCTCGCGGTAGTCGACCGGGTCGAAATGCGGCGGACGGCCGCCGCGGGAACCGAGCTTCTGGCGGTTGCGCGCCTGGTCGGCCTTGTCGGGAATGGTGCAGCGGATCCCGCGGCGGCGCAGATAGGCGCGGTTTCTGCGGGAGGCGTACGCCTTATCGGCCCGCACGCGGTCGGGGCGGATGCGTGGCCGGCCCGGACCGATACGGGGCACGCGGATCTTTTCCAGCACGGGTTCGAACTGCGGCGAGTCCCCGCGCTGTCCTGCCGTCACCACGATCGACATGGGCTTCTGACCTTGTTCGACGGCCAGGTGCAGCTTGGTGGTGAATCCGCCGCGTGACCGTCCCAGCCCGTGATCATGGGGCTCGGTGAAGATGCCGCCCGGTGGTTCCTTCTGCAGGTCACCCTGCTTGCGGGCCCCGGCCGCATGCTGGTGGGCGCGACAGACCGTGGAGTCGACGCTCAGGTCCCAGACGATCGCGCCCTTCGCATCGGCCAGGGACTGTAGCCGGGTGAGGATCCGCTGCCAGGTGCCGTTCCGCTGCCACCGGCGGAACAGATCGTAGACCCGGTTCCACGGCCCGTACTCGACGGGGATGTCCCGCCACGGAACTCCGGTCCGGACCCGGAACCGTATGCCGTTGATCAGCTGCCGCCGAGGCCAGACGGGCGGTCGCCCCGCCCTGGCACCCTTCGGCAACAGCGGCTCCAGCACCGCCCACTGCTCATCCGTTAAATCTCCCCGACCCATGAACCGTGATCATTCACAACCCAAGATCCACTTTCGATACACGGCCTAGGGCTAGCGGCCCCCTTGATGCGAACTATCGGCGGGGCGGTCGCTGAGGTCTTCAGGCCTTGCCGCGGAGATGTCGGAGTCTAGAACACATCACTTTGAGGTCGTGTCCTCGCAGTTCTCCGACACTTTCAACACGTCGAAGACCACCGGGTAATCGGTGATCTGTTGGTACGGGCCCGGGTGGGAGTTGCAAATCTTCCAGTCAGCCGGGTCGTCCACCGGCCGGTCCTGTCCGCTCGCGTCCTTGAAGGTCATGTCCATCTCGGAGCTCATCTGCTCGTGCGCGCGACCGGCGTTGCCACCGAGGACATCGGGCATCGAGGCGCTGACCGGTTGGGGGTTTGCCGAACGATGCCTCTCGGCAGCCCCCGAGCTGGACGTGGGGCTCGCCGAGACGTCCGGCGCAGTTGACGCTCCACAGGCGGTGACCAAGGCCAGAAGCGTGGCTGTGAGGGCGGGTCTCAGAAGCTTGGCGAAGGTCATGTTCTCCCCGGCGTGACGGCAGTTCGGAACGGTATTCAATCCCATGGCCATGACCAGTCGCTGCTCGGCCCGGAACGGCTCGGGATGAATGATCGCTGACAAGCCTGCCCCTGGCACCCTTTCCACCACCCTCCCCAGCTTCCATCCCGTCCGCCGTCGACCCACACACCGTGGAGCGGGCGTGGTTCATGGCGTCCAGGTGGAGCGCCCAACTGGACGAACGACCTGGACGCCATGGGCCGCGTCTGCTCGGCTCTGCCTGGGTCGACGGTGGACGGGATGGAAGCCCCCAACGCACGCCACGATGTGCCCGCGGCCGGGAACGGCGCCCCCTCCACCCCGGTGCCGGCCGATCCCCCGCCGGAGGCATCGTCTGTGACCATGGGCCGCGAATGGCGAGTGCTCGACTCATGCCACCGGCCCTATCCACACGTGGGCGCGCGTCGGCGCAGCGCGGGCGGAGCGGGCCGAAGGCAGGAGCGTCGCCCGCAGCGGAGCCGGGAGCGCGCCCGGCGGAGCGGAGCGCAGCCGGGGCTTGATGAAGTAGGGAAAGTCTTACCGCGCTGCTGCTCCTGGGGTTCCGGACTCGGACTGTCGGCTGAGTAGCGATCTCCGCTACGGTGCGATTCATGCCCTCTGCATTGGACACGCCTCAAGGAGCGGCCGAGCTGGCCGAGTCTCTGTTGCCTCCGCTCGGGAACCGTTGGCTGCACACTCAGGCCGTAGCAGCTCGTGCCCGTGAGGTCTCCGCGGCTGTCCCAGAGGAAGAGCGGGATCTCCTGGTGGCCGCGGCATGGCTCCACGATCTCGGCTACGCCCCGGAGCTTCGTGACACCGGCTTCCACCCGATCGACGGTGCGCGGCACCTCATGCGTCTCGGCGCTCCTGATCGGCTCGTACGGCTCGTTGCTCATCACTCCGGCGCCGTGTACGAGGCCGAGCAACGTGGCCTCTCGGCTGAACTGGCTGTCTACGAGCGTGAGGACGCGCCGATCCTCGATGCCTTGATCTACGCGGACATGACGACCGGTCCCGCCGGCCAGTCCTTCGACTTCGACCGCCGTATCGAAGAGATCCTTGTCCGCTACGACGTCGGCAGCGAAGTGCACACCGCGATCACCAACGCACGGACCTACCTCGCGGCGGCCATCGAGCGGACCAGGGAACGGCTGGGACGGACTACGGCTCAGAGCGCGAACGGCTCGTAGGACAGAGCCCGATCGACGATCTCCTCAGCGGTGAGCTCCGGGTCGGCATCCCAGAAGACGTAGTCACTGACATGCGGACAGACGAGTCCGCGTTCCAGCCTGACGAGGGCGTCGGCTGCCTCGTCCTCGCTGGCGAAGTCGTCGGTCACAAGTCGTCGAACAAGACGGACGGCTTCCTCGCGGTCCATGCTGCGGGGCGTTGCCACTGTGCGCCGGCCCCTACCCGATGTACGGGGCGGGCCGGTTCCCCAGGCCATGATCGATCCGCATCCGCATGGACGGGTGGATGTTCAGCTCGTCGAGCTTGCCAGGGTCCACGAACGCCACCTCCTTGCTCTCGCTGCTGGTCCGGAGTTCACCACCGGTGATCCGGGCGGTGAAACAGATCGAGAACTGTTGGCGGACCTCGCCGTCGTCGTAGGCCATGACGTGGCCGGGGTTCGTGTAGAGGCCGACCAGGCCGGTCACCTCGACGTCGAAGCCGGTCTCTTCCTTCGTCTCACGCACCGCCGCGTCCGCGACCGCTTCACCAACGTCGACGCCGCCGCCTGGCAGCGCCCACAGGTCATTGTCGGTCTTGTGGATGAGCAGCACTTCGCCCGCCGCGTTGCACGCAACGGCGGTGACCGAGGGGACGATGCTGTTCGCCTTGGGAGCGTTGGGATCGTTGATGTAGTCGACGCGGGCCATGGCTCCAGCGTCGCACGACTGAGCGTCGTCCGGGTTAGGAGGGCCGTCCCCGCTCCCACGCGTAGTCGAAGCTCCGCATGTAGTGCCGGAAAGTACGGGCACCGGGGATGTAGCGGAAGTGCAGGATCGGGTTCTGTCCTGCGGGAGCTCCGAGAACGTGGGGGTTCACCAACACGTCATCATCGAAGCGGTAGATCGAGTTGTACAGGATCGTGTCGTGAAGCCTGATCTCCACACCGGGCGTCTTGGCTGCCGGTTCGAGATAGCGGCGAGTTATCCGAGCGCGGGCGGCCAGATCGTCGCCGATGCCTTCCTCTTCGCCTCGCTGGCGGATCATCTGCGACTCCGGGTCGCCCAGGAGGACGCGGACCTGCGTGCCGGCCGTTGCCTTCTCGGCAAGCTGGTCGGGTAGGTCGGGGTGACTGTCGAAGAGGAAAAGCCCGGCGTAGACGAGGATCTCGACCTGATCCGTCGCCCCGTCGATCAGGGACGACCAAAGGGAAGTCGGAACGGCGCCGCGGTGCGGGTAGTACGTGACCAGCTCGGACGTGCTCGCGGTCTCGGCCTGCTTCTCGACTGTCGGCCAGAGATAGACCTCATCGACGCCCAGGAAGGTTGCGGCCTTCCATCGGTGGCCCCGGTGCGGCGTGCGGTTCGTGGTGATCCAACGCTCGACGCTCTTCGGGTCCACTCCGACGTGATCGGCAGTGGACTGGATGGTCTCGCCCTTCGCCGAAATGGCCGCGCGCAGACGCTCGTTCGCCATGAGGTGTCCTCCCCGTAGGACGTAGGGACGTTTTGACGGTACCTCAGACGTCCCCAAACGTCCATGCGGACCGTGATACGTCCATGGCCTCTCGCGGTCTCCTGATCTCACCGGCGGTTGCCGGTCAACAGCGCACAGATGCAGGAGTTCAGACAATGCGTCAGATTCCCGTCGACACCACGAATGCGACCGTGATGGTCGCCAAGGCCCCGCAGCCGAAGGTCAAGGACCGCCGAACCGGTGAGATCGCCCTCGACAAGGACGGCGTCACGCTGATGACGGTGGAGGTCATGTTCTCCACGCCGGATGAGGTGGAGATCCTCAAGCTCACCGTTCCGGCGCCGGGCGTCTCCGAGGATCTGGCCATGGGTACCCCGGTCGCGCTGACGGGCCTGGTCGCCTCGGCGTGGGAGAACGAGTTCAACGGCCAGAAGCGCCACGGGATCGCGTTCCGCGCGGTCGCCGTCACTTCGCTCGCCGCCGCCGGCTCGACGTCGAAGGCAGCCTGATCATGACCGCGTTAACGGTCGCCCTGGTCCTGGTCGTCGCTGCCGCAGTGATCCTGCGGTGGCGGCGCCCCGCCTGGTACTGGCTGGCCTTCGGAGCCACCTTCGCCGCAGTGCGGGTCTTGTTCCAGTACACGTCCGTGATGGACGCGTGCGGGCTCACGGTTCCGCCGTCGCGCTGGCGCCTGGCCATGGCCCGTCTCGCCAACCGGCCCGTCCCCGAATCCCGCGCCCCGCGCATCCTGCGCCTCCGGCCCACCCGGACCGGCCTGGTGCTGCGCCTCAAGCTCCGTCCCGGGCAGGACGCCTTCGACGTCTCCGCCTCCTGCGACCGGCTGCGCCACTCCTTCGCGATGTACGGCGTCACCTCCCGTGAACTGCGCTCCGGTGTGGTCCAGGTGCGGATGACCGGCTACGACGTGCTCAAGCGGGTCCAGATGCCTGCCAAGACCGATCCGGCTCCGATGCGGGTCCCGGTCGCCCTGCGCGAGGACGGTGCGGTCCACTACCGCGACTACCGGGCCGTCCCGCACGGGCTCACGCTCGGTGCCACGGAGTCGGGGAAGTCCGTCTACCAGCGCAACCTGGTCGCCGGCCTCGCCCCGATGGACGTCGCACTCGTCGGCATCGACTGCAAGCAGGGCGTCGAACTCTTCCCGCTGGCCCGCCGGTTCTCCGCGCTCGCCGACAACCCCGACACCGCCCTCGACCTCCTCGAAGCCCTCGTCTCCCACATGGCGGACGTCTACCAGGTGATCCGGGCCGAGCAGCGGATCACCGTGAACGTGCCGGATGCGGAGATCGCCGCCGACATCTGGGACCTGCCCGACCGCCTGCGCCCGACGCCGATCGTGGTCCTGGTGGACGAGGTCGCCGAACTCGCCCTCTTCGCCTCCAAGGACGAGGAGAAGCGCCGGGACCGCATCATCACTGCCCTGGTCCGCCTCGCCCAGCTCGGCCGGGCCGCCGGGATCTATCTGGAGATCTGCGGGCAGCGCTTCGGCTCCGAACTCGGCAAGGGCATCACCATGCTCCGCGCCCAGCTCACCGGCCGCACCGCCCACCGCGTCAACGACGAATCCTCCGCCAACATGGCCTTCGGCGACATCGCCCCGGACGCCGTCCTCGCCGCCATCCAGATCCCCACGGACACTCCCGGCATCGCCGTGACCGGCGACTCCTCCGGCGGCTGGGCCCGTATCCGCGCCCCGCACACCACGCTGCGCCAGGCCGTGAACATCTGCAACAGGCACGCCGGCCGCACCCCCGACCTGCCCGCCCTGGCGCCGTTCCGGCCCGTCGTCGGCACCCCGGCCCCGGCCTCAGAGCCGCTCGCCAAGGCCGCTCCCGCGACCGTCTGACCCCTCCCCGCTCCTGGACGGCGCGACCGCTTCGCGCCAGGTCCCTACCCCTCCATGCCTCAAGAGAAGGGAGATCGACTCCCATGTGTGAGCACATCGAGGACTTCCACCGCACCGTGCTGATGCTCGGCGCCCTGGCCCTCTACGCGGACACGCCCGGCGCCGACGACCTGTTCATCGACACCATCGGCCCGTCCTTGGCTGCATCGCTGCCCGAGCCCCCGCCGGGCATGTTCCCGCCCGGCTACGACCCCACCGACGGCCCCGAATACCCCGGCGGTTCATGATGGCCCGCCCCGCGTTCCGCGTGGACGCCGTCCTCGTCCAGGCCGTCATCGCCGGAGCTCTCTCCTTCGCCCACCTCCACGAACTCGCCGACGCCGCCGGACAGACCGGCTGGAAGGGATGGGCCTACCCCATCTCCGTGGACCTGCTCCTCGTCGCTGCCTGGCGACGGCTCCGCTCGGATGGTCCGTCCCGGCTGGCCTGGTGCTGGTTCCTCATCGCCCTGGTCGCGTCACTCGGTGCGAACGTGGCCACCGCCGGGTTCCTCGACCTCGCCCACCCGCCGGCCTGGCTGCGCTTCGGCATCGCCGGATGGCCCGCCCTCGCCTTCCTCGGCGGCACCCTCCTCGCCCACTCGCACGCCTCGGAGGAACCGGAGCCGGTCCGGCCGGCCCCCGATGCCCCGGTCCCCGCGGCGGCAGTCGAGCCGGAACCCGTCCCCGAACCGCAGCCCGAACCCGCGCCGCTCCCCACGGCCGAGGACACCCCGGCACTGCTCCCCGCCGGTCCGGCCTCACCGCTGCCGGCGGTCCCGGCCGCGCTGGTCGACCACGCCCGAAAGCTCGCCGCCGACCACCACGCCCGCACCGGTTCGCCCATCGACACCGACACCCTGCGCGCCCGCCTCGGCGTCCCGCCCCAGCTCGCCGACGCCATCGCCACCCAGCTCACCTGACCAGAAACAGAGGAACCCCCTGATGACGAACGACCCGTCCGACCTGACGAGCGCCGACTACCTCGACGGTGCGCGGGAGATGAACGCCGCCGGGCGTCCCTACCTCGCCCACCTGCTGGCCGAGGAAGCCGCACAGCGCACCACCGACCCGGCCACCGCCGCCGGAATCCGCGCCAGTTTCCCCGCCCCGGTGACCACCCGAAAAGAGAGCAACTGACATGCCTGCCCGCGACCACTTCCACTCCGTGATGCGGATCGGCCCCGTGCAGATCGGCACCCACCGCGACCGCCACGGCACCACCAAACACGCCGCCGTGTGCACCAACGACCGCTGCGGCTGGTCCGCCGACTACTCCAGCCAGACCGCCGCCCAGCTCGCCGCCCGCACCCACCGCTGCACCGCCCGCTGAGGAGACATCCCGTGCAGGTCCCGCTCTGGTTCGCCCTGATCGTCGTCGGCTGGCTCGGCGTCAAGCTCATCCGCCCGCCCTGGTGGCTCGTCGCCGTCCTCCTCCTCGGCGGCTACCTCCTCGCCGACAGCCTTCTCGCCCCCGCCATCGACACCGCCGTCAAGTAACCACCACGACAGGAGACCCCACCATGCTCCGCCCCAAGGTCCCGGCCATGCCCCAGCCCACCGGTCTCGTGGTTCCGCCCGCCCGGCTGGTCGAGCCGACCGCCGTCGTCCAGCAGAGTCCGCAGTACTTCGCACCCGCTCCGGTTGTCTCTGCGGCTCCGGTCCCGGCGCGGCCGGCCGTGCAGCTCACTCCCGGCGCTGTCGTCGCTCTCGTCGGCAGCGGGACCGCCGTGGTCCTGGTTGTCGGCGCCGTCCTGGTCTCGATGCTCCTCGCGGTCGCCATCACCGGCGCATCCGTCGCCATCTGCGCCCTGGTCATCCGCTCGCTCATCAACGCGGACGCCAAGCGGCGCTGACCGGCCCCCGGGCGGACTCAACCGCCAAGTCTCGCCCGCCCGGGAGCCGTGCCCCATCCCGATCTCACAACCGGAAGGAACCCCCAGCATGACGCACCGCACCCGCCCGCCGTCCCGGATCTGCCCGAACTGCGACGGCTTCGCCTCCGCCGCCATCACCCTCGGCGGCCGCAATCGGAACGGACACCTGCGGACCATCACCGCACACTGCTCCGCCTGCCACGGCACCGGGATCGCTCGCCGCTCGCCCGTCCGGGAGGGCGCTCGTGTCTGACGCGCTCCTCGACCCGACCACCCTCGGCGACCTGCTGAGGGTGGCCTCGGCCGATGACTTCGACCGCTGGCACGAACAGGTCCGCCGCACCGGCGGCTGCGCCGACCCCATCCACCTCACCGGCTGGACCCTCGGCAAGGACAAGACCAGCGGCGAGACCCTGCACCACTACTCGACCGAGAATGAGCCGGGCGGACGGCTGCGCCTCGCGTGCGGCAACCGGCGCGCCTCCCGCTGCCCCTCTTGCGCCTTCACCTACGCGGGCGACACCTACCACCTCATCCGCGCGGGCCTGGCCGGAGACGACCGCCGGGACATCCCCTCCACCGTCCGCGACCACCCCCGCGTCTTCGCCACCCTCACCGCCCCGTCCTTCGGCCCCGTCCACAACCGCCCCGACCGCGGGACCTGCCGCTGCGGCATCCACCACCCCGCCACCGATCCCACGCTCGGCACGGCCCTCGATCCGGAGACGTACGACTACGCGGGCGCCGTCCTGTTCAACAACCACGCGGGCGACCTCTGGCAGCGCTTCACCAACCGGCTTCGCCGCGAGATCGCCGTCCGCGCCGGCCTCACACAGCGGGAACTGAAGGAGTCGGCCCGGCTCTCCTACGGCAAGGCCGCCGAGTTCCAAAAGCGCGGCGCCCTGCACTTCCACGCCGTGATCCGCCTCGACGGACCCGACGGCCCGGACACCCCGCCACCGTCCTGGGCGAACGTCGGACTTCTCACCGACGCGATCCACGCCGCCGCGGCGCACTCCTACACCTCGGTCTCCGCCCCGGCCGCCGACACTCAGCCGGCGCGCACCTTCCGGTGGGGAACGCAGCTCGACGTGCGCCCCGTGAAGGCGTTCGGGGACGGCTCCGACATCACCGAGCAGGCAGTCGCCTCCTACGTCGCGAAGTACGCCACCAAAGCCGCCGAGAACACCGGCACCCTCGACCGCCGCATCGGCGAAATCTCCGAACTCGACCGCCACCAGGTCCCCGACCACACCCGCCGCCTCATCGAGGCGTGCAAGCACCTCGATCCGCTCTACCCGGAACGGCGGCTCTGGGCGTGGGCTCACATGCTCGGCTTCCGCGGCCACTTCAGCTCGAAGTCCCGCCGCTACTCCACCACCCTCGGCGAACTCCGCCAGGCCCGCGCCGACTTCCGCGCAGCGCAGGAACGCGAAGCCCTCGGCCTCGAGGACCGCGAGCCGGACACCGTCCTCGTCCTCGCCGACTGGCAGTACGCCGGCCACGGCCACACCCCCGGCGAATCCGCTCTCGCCGCCACCATCGCCCGCGACCTCCAGCACAACCGCGAAACCGCACGCGAAGCCCTACGCGACCAGCTCGCCCTGGAAGGAGCCGCCGCATGAACGACCGCTACCTCAGCGTCGACCAGGTGGCCGAAGTGCTCGGCACCTCGGCGCGCTTCCCTCGCCGGCTGATTGCCGAGCGGCGCATCACGTTCGTGAAGGTCGGCCGTCACGTCCGCATTCCGGAGAGTGCCGTGGACGCCTACATCACGGAGCACACCGTGCAGCCGATCACGGTCCGTGCCGCGCGTCTGAAGGCGGTGGCCTGATGGCGAACTCCAAGGGGCGCCGTCGCCGCTTCGGGTCCGTGCGCAAGCTGCCCTCTGGTCGCTTCCAGGCCCGCTACCGGGGCCCGGACGGCCTCATGCGTACGGCTGACACGACCTTCGCGACGCAGACCGACGCGGATCGCTGGCTCGTCAAGCAAGAGGCCAAGATTCTCGACGGCGATTGGACAAACCCTGACGTCAAGATCGCGTTCGGTGACTTCACGCAGTCGTGGTTCAAGGATCGTGACTACGCGGCCACCACACGAGAGCGCAACGCCGGCGTGCTCGCCCGGCACATCTTGCCGACGTTCCGCACGGTCCCCCTGCGGGAGATCACCACGCCGCAGGTACGACGTTGGCGTACCGACCTCCTCGACGCGGGCGTCGGTCCGGCCACCGTCTCCAAGGCGTACCAGGTCCTCCGGGCCATCTTGAACACGGCCGTGGACGACGGGCTGATCGAGCGCAACCCTTGCCGGGTCAAGGGCGCCGGGACGGTCACCCACACCGAGCGGCCGTTCCTCTCGGTGTCTGAGGTGTACCGGCTCGCCGACGCCGTCCCGCCGCACTGCCGCGCCCTGGTGCTCCTGGCCGCGTTCGCCGCGCTCCGCTTCGGTGAGCTGGCAGCGCTCCAGCGCCGGGACATCGACCTGGAGGCCCGTACCGTCTCCGTCCGCCGCTCGTACTCCGAGACCCGGACGGATGGGCTCACGGTCAAGGCCCCCAAAAGCGCGGCGGGCGTCCGCACCGTGGCGTTCCCGGCCTCGCTCGTGCCCGAGCTGGCGCACCACCTGGCCGAGCACGCGGAGGCCGGCCGGACCGGGCTCGTCTTCGTCGGGGCCCGCAGTGGTGTCCTCCGGCGGAACAACTTCCGGCGGATCTGGCTCCGCGCGCTCACCGCGACCGGGCTCGGTGACGTCCACTTCCACGATCTCCGGCACACCGGGAACACCCTCGCCGCGACCGGCGGCGCCACCACCCGTGAGTTGATGCAGCGGATGGGGCACTCGTCGGTGCGGGCCGCGCTAGTCTATCAGCACCTCGTCAACGGGCGCGATCACGAGATCGCCGACTACGTGGACGGTCAGATCAGGAAGGTGAAGCGGCCTCCCCGCGGCCCATCTGGCACGTGAGTGGCACGGCGGCCCCGAACGGTCCGCGACGACAGAGGCCCAGGCATCCGGATTCACACCGGCTGACCTGGGCCTTGTTCGTGTCCTGAGACTGGTGGGCGCGGACGGTTTCGAACCGCCGACATCCGCCTTGTAAGGGCGGCGCTCTACCACTGAGCTACGCGCCCAGGACGAGTCGACAGCCTACATTGCCCGGGGGCATGCCCCGCAAACCCGTATCCGGTCGGGAATGGCCGGTGGGCGGGGGTTAACCCCACCCCCGATCCGCCTGCCGCCCGGATCCCCCGTCGGGGCCCGGATCCGTACGGTCGAAGTGCGTCGGAGGAACGTGCCCGAGGGGCCCGGCGCACTCGCGTTCTTTCTCAGGGGGATGGTTCTTCATGGCACATACAGCGCGCACTCGGACGGTGGCCGCGACCGGCGCCGTCGTGGCTCTCGTCGCGACGCTCGCGGCATGCGGTGCCGGCGCCGGGGACGACCGGCATCCGGAGCACCGGTCCTTCGCCCTGCACGGGCGCACGCTCACCGTGGACTCGGACGACTCCGCGCTCGAACTCGTGGTCGCCGGCTCCGCGCGTACGGACACGGTCGAGGTCACCCGGTGGTTCCAGGGGCACGTCGTCGTCGGCGGCGACCCCCGGGTGACCTGGGCGATGAAGGACGACCGGCTCACCCTGCGGATGAAGTGCTCGGGCATGATCGCGGACTGCAGCGCCAAGCACCGGATCGTGGTGCCGTCCGGCGTCGCCGTCAACGTCGTCGACGGCGACGGCAGCGTGCGGGCGAGCGGCTTCG
The DNA here is from genome assembly GCF_040608315.1 of Streptomyces sp. NPDC005195. NCBI lineage: Bacteria > Bacillati > Actinomycetota > Actinomycetes > Kitasatosporales > Streptomycetaceae > Streptomyces > Streptomyces sp. NPDC005195. Next base: position 393,283 of record NZ_JBEXHZ010000002.1, on the reverse strand, counting down.
CGGCGGCGCTGAACATCCGCACGTCGGACGGCAGCGTCCGGGTGACGGACTCCTCCGGCCCGCTGGACCTGCGCAGCGGCGACGGCTCGATCAGCGCGCTCGACGTGGACTCGCGCCGGGTGCGCGCCCGTACCGAGGACGGCTCCGTACGGCTCGGACTCGGCGTCGTACCCGACCTGGTGGAGTCCCGCAGCGGCGACGGTTCCGTCACCATCGAGCTGCCCCACGACGCCTACCGGGTGACCACCGGGAGCGGCGACGGCTCGGTGCGGGTGTCCGTGCCCCGGGACCCGGCCAGTTCACACCGGGTCTCCGCCCACACCGGCGACGGGAGCATCACCGTGCGGACGCGGACCGCGCAGTAGTTCGCGATCGAGCCGACCGTGCGAGCCGACGGGGTGCACTGACGGTGCGAGCCGACGGTGTGCGCCGACGGTTCAACCTCGTACTGATCGAACTCGCGACGGGAACTCGCGATGCGAACTCCCGGTTCGAACTTGCGAACCTTTCGGCCCGTGTGTTCGTCCTCTACCGGTGGGAGAATGACACCGGAACAGGGTGGCTGACAGCACGGGAGAGGGATGTGACGGCGACGACATCTTCAGAGCCGCACACACCGTCGTCGTCGGGCGCGCCCTCGGTACGCCCGCGTCGCGCCCGTCGCGCCCGTCACCCCCGTGGGTACGGTGACGCGCTGGCCCTCATGGCCCTGCCCCTGCTCGCCGCGCTCGTCCTGCCCGCGGCTTTCGCCGGCGGCGGCACCCGTCGGTGGTTCGGCGGGCGTTCCGAGAGCCAGCGGGCCGAGGCGCAGGCCGCGAAGGACGCCGCCGCGGCCGCCTTCTACGAACTGGACACCGCCCAGCGGGATCTGCGGATCTCGATCGAGACGATCACCGCTGTCGACGACTCCCCCGCCGCCCGCCGCGCCGTCTCCGACTTCGAGGCGCTGGGGCGGCGCATCGACGAGGCGAGCGGGAAGTACATCGAGGCCGTCGACGCCCACGACCTCGACCGGGACGAGCTGGAGGCCTCGGTCGCCGCGCACGCCCGTACCGAGCTGACCGCCGCCAAGGACGAGCTGAACCGGGTGAAGGGCGAGCTGGACCGGTACGCGCAGGGGCTCGGTCCGCTGCTCGGCAAGGCCGAGACCCAGCTGGCCCGCCTCGCGCCGGCCGTCGAGCGGGCCCGCCAGGCGCTGCTCGCCGCCTCGAACGCGCTCGACGGCGTACGTGGCTCCGGGCTCACGGCCGACGATCTCGCCGCCCGCCTGGCCGCCCTCGGGCCGGAGCTGACCAAGCTCAACCAGGGAGCCGGCCGGCACGGCGTGCCCGAGACGCTGGAACGGGCCGAGCGGGTCTCCCGGGAGGCCGGGGCGGTGCGCGCGGAGGCCGAGCGGCTGCCGGAGCGGGCCGCCGAGATCGATCACCGGCTGGTGTCGCTGCGCACCCGCGCCCAGGCGCTGACCACCCGTGCCGGGCAGGTGGAGCCGGTACTGAGCGAGCTGCGGCGCCGGTTCACGGCCGCGTGCTGGCAGGACCTGCAGCACGTACCGGACCATGCCGCGGAGAACGTACGGCAGGCCGAGCTGAAGCTGAAGGAGGCGCAGGCCGCGCGGGACGCCCAGCGCTGGCCGGACGCGACCTCGCTGCTGTCCACCGTGCGGGCACTGCTCAACAGCACCGACGAGGCCGTGTCGGCGGCCGGCGACCGGCTGCGGCGGCTGAACGCCGTCGCCAAGGACCCGCAGCAGGAGATCGACCGCACCCGGTTCGCCCTGCGCGACGCCCAGCGGCTGGCCATGGCGGGCCGCAACACGCCGGACCCGCGACACGCCCGTCCCCTCGACGACGCCGTGGCCCGCCTGGACCACGCCGTCTCCTCGCTGGAGGGACGCCATCCCGACTTCTGGCACTTCCTGACCGAGACGGAGGCGGTACGGGGGGCGACGGCGCGGGTCGTCTCCCAGATCCGCGGGGAGCGGGGAGCCGGGGCCTGACCGCTCCGGACCGTCCGCCCCCTGTGTCGGTCTCCGCCTCCGCCTCCCCTTCCACCTCCGCCTCCACCCTCCCCTTCTGTCTCTGCCTCCACCTCCACCCCGCCTGCGCCCCTGCCTCTCCCGGCCGGTCCCTCCGTCCGTCGCGGGCGGTCCTGTGGTGGCGGGCGCGGCCCCGCGGGCGGATGCTGGTGGGTACGCACGGCCTCCGCTAGCTGCAGAGGGAGGCGGATATGGCCACGCACGTACTTCGTCCCGAACCCGGGAAGCGCTTCGTTCTCGACGAGCACCTGCCCGTCGATCACCGGCTGAGCACGTTCTACCGGATCGGCGCGGGCCTGATGGGCCTGTTCCTGCTCGCCTTCGGCATCCTGGGCCTGACCGACAACATCGGCTTCTTCACCACCCACGGGGACACCGTCGTGGGGCTGAACACCAACGGCACGCTCAGTGTGCTGTCCATCTGCGTCGGGCTCATCCTGTTCGCGGGCATGGTGATCGGCGGGAACGTCGCCTCGACCATCAACATGGTCCTCGGTGTGCTGTTCATCCTCAGCGGCTTCCTGAACCTGGCGCTGCTGGACAGCACCTTCAACTTCCTCGCCTTCCACATCCAGAACGTGCTGTTCAGCTTCGTGGTGGGCGTCGTGCTGATGTTCTTCGGGATGTACGGGAGGGTCGGCACGGCCCTGCCGCACGACAACCCGTACTGGAAGGCCCGCCACCCCGAGACGGTGGAACGCGAGGAGCGGGTCCGGACCCTGCGGGAGTCGGCCACGGCGACGGCGCTGCAACGAGGCCGCAGCACCCCACAGGCCCCGGGGACCCCGGGAGCCACGACCTCCAGGAAGAAGGATCCCCCGGCCATGGGCCTCGGGAGCGGAAGCGGAAGCCGCAGCACCATGGACCCCGGGAGAGAGGCCCCCGGCGCCATGGGCACCGAGGGCAGGGACCACCCCGGCACCACGAACCCCGAGGGCGGGGACGACCCCGGCACATCAGATGATCAGGTGCGGTAGGCGTAGTACGCCGAGTTCGGGTACGACGCGATGAGGCTCGACACCGACCGGCGGTAGGTGTCCGTGTCGTGGTAGGTCAGATACGGCACGCCGCTGGAGCTGCGGTAGGACGTGATCATGGTGTGGTCCTTCGACCCGTCCTTGTCGAAGTCCATCTGCATGACGTCACCGACGTCCATCTGGTAGACGTTGGCCAGCGGGATGGTCCGCCGGGCGGTCTGGGTGAACCATGACCACTCGTTCACGCCGACCCAGGAGTCGGACTGCCCCGAGGTGCCGTAGTACCAGGTGCCGTAGTCCTCGTCCGAGGACGTCACCGGCTGCCAGCCACCCGCCTTCAGGGACTGGCTCACGTAGTTGGTGCAGTCGCCGCCGGCCGAATTGAAGCTCCGGTAGGCGGTGTTGTAGTTCTTCCAGTACTTCTCGGCGTACGTGGCCATCGCCGCGTAGTCGTACGGGCCGCCGGTGAGCTTCTTGGCGGCGGCGGGCGCGGGAAACGTGGTCGCCGCCCTGGGGGCGTCGATGACGGCCATCGTGGTCACGCCTGCCGGCGTGCCGGTCACGGGCTCGTTGACCTGTCGGGGACCCCGGTCCGTCGAGCGCAGGCCGGACAGCTTCCAGGTGCCGTCCCCCTGGGCGGCGAAGGTCAGGACGTGGTGCGCGCTGAAGCCCGTCGTGGCGGGTTCGTCGCCGTGGATCCTCCGGTACGTGAGGACCGTGGTCTCGGTGACCCAGGCCGTGGCCCGCTCGCCCGCCACCCGGGTCCTGTCGACGGTGACGCCGGTGTCGGCGGCGGTGTAGGCCTCGCCCAGCGCCGCGAGACGGGACCGGGTGCCGTGCAGGGAGGTCACCGCGGTGTCCTCGGTGCGTGTCAGCGCGGCGGACAGGGAGACTCTCCTCGTCCCCGTGGCGTTCGCGGCCGCGGTCGGCGCCGCGCGGGGGGCCACCGTCCCCGGGACGAGCAGGGCGTCGGTGCGGTCGGTCAGCACGGCGTCCGCGATCCGGCCGAAGGCGTCGGTCGTCGCCCGGTCGACGGGGACGGGCGCGTTCGCCGCGTGGGCGGTGGACAGGGGCAGCAGGACGGCGGAGAGGGCAACCGCCACCAGCACGGTCGAGCGGCTGCGGCTCGACGTCTGCGATCTCACTGAAGATTCTCCTTGGTCCCCCGGTCGGGCGCCGGGGAGGGAATCTTTACATGTCCAGTTCAACTGCGGTGAAACCGGGGGGATTTCATGAAGACAAGGTCAACTCACCTATCAAAAAGGTAAGTTGACCGGCCAAAAGCTACTTCACCACCGACGACCAGTCCGGTGACTGCGCGGGATCCAGGCTGCGCAGCCGCGCCAGCGTCGCCGGCTTCTGCACGTCGAGCCAGTCGGCCAGTTCCCGGAAGGACACACAGCGAACGCCCTTCTTGGTGCAGACGTTCTTGACGACCTGATCGATGGACTTCATGTAGATCCCACCGTTCCAGTCCTCGAAGTGGTTGCCGACGAAGAGCGGCGCCCGGCTGCCGTAGTACACGCGGTCGAAGCCCGCCATGTACGACTTCACGGTCTCCTGCTCCCACTGCGGGTACTTCACCGGGTCACCCGTGGTCTCGCCCTCGGACTGGTTGTAGAGGAAGTTGAAGTCCATGGACAGGCCCTGGTACTTGCCGTTCTCGTAGGGAAGCATCTGGAGCGGGAAGTCCCAGACGCCCTCCTTCTTGACGGGCCATATCTGGAAGTCGCCGGCCGAGCTGGCGTCGTAGCGCCACTTGTACTTCTTGGCGGTGGCCTTCATGGCCTTGAGCAGGTTCTGCTGCCCCTCCAGACACGGCGCGCGACCGCCGCTGACCTCACGCGTGGGGTCGAAGGGCAGGGCCGGCAGGTCGGTGTAGCCGGTGTTGGTCTTCCACTTCTCCACGAAGGAGAAGAACTGGTTGATCTCGCTCTCCCACTCCGCCACACTCCACTGGCCGCCGCCCTTGTCGCCGCAGAAGTGGCCGTTGAAGTGGGTACCTATCTCGTTGCCGTCCTTCCACGCCTCGCCGAGCTGCTCCAGCGTGGTACGGATGTGCTCGTCGGTGGGATAGCTGATCGCGGAGGAGCCCGGCGAGTGCATCGGCGGCTCGTAGAGCGCCTTCTTGTCCTTGGGCAGCAGATAGATGCCGGTCAGGAAGAACGTCATGTGGGCGTTGTACTCCTTGGCCAACTCCCGGTAGTGCGAGAAGAGTTTGTCGTCGCCCTGGAGGGCGCCGTCCCAGGAGAAGACGACGAACTGGGGCGGTTTCTCACCCGGCTTGAGCGGCACGGGCTTCAACTCGCCCTTCTGCGGGCCGCTGTAGGACGTGGAGCCGTCCCCGAGCACCTTGGTCCTCCCGTCCCACACGGGCTCCTTGGGCGCCTTCGGGGCGGCACTGGAGCCGCGTCCGGCGGACGCGGCCGGAGTGGTGCTGTCCGAGCCCCGCAGGGCGAGGAAGGTGGCCGTGGAGGTGGCCACGACGAGGAACGCCGTCATCGCCACGAAACTCTGGCGGGCGGACGTGGCAGCGGAACCGGGAGCGGGCTCGCGGCGGCGGCGCCGGCTGTGCTTCGAGTTCATACGGGGCACATTCTGGGAGGGGGGTGGACGGAGCGAGGGACGGCTTCTCGGCCGTCGTGGTCACCCGAGCGGGCTCATGGCGCCGGCCCAGATGCCGTACGGGACATCGTCGTCGGGGGTGCCCGCGATCCCCTTGAGCGGCAGCGGTTCGAGGCTCTTGGTCAGGTCCAGGCGGTAGAGGACGATCGCCGTCGACACGGAACGGTTCGTGCCCACGTACCAGGCGGCCTTGTCGTCCAGCGTGGTGCCGTCCTTCCCGGCCGCCTGCGGCGCGGACTGGGCCGCGGCGGGGTGCGCGTCCCGGAAGGAGTCCGCGAGCGCTTCGGTGACCTGGCCGGCCACCTCGGGGCGTACCGCGCGACGGGGCCGGGGCATCTTCACGGTGACCGAGGAGCCGTTGCGGGTGACGCGTCGCACGGAGTACGGCTCGGTGTGCGTCCCGCCCGCGGCGAAGGTGGCGTAGGAGTTCGCCATCCGGATCGCGCTCGGCGTGGAGCTGCCCAGCGACAGCGCGGGCACCTGCGGTCCCAGGCTGGAGGCGAGCAGTCCGGTCGCCTCGGCGGTCTGCCGCACCTTGTCCAGTCCGGTGTCCATGCCGAGTTGCATGAACGGCACGTTCACCGACTTGGCCAGCGCCTCGCGCAGGCTGATGCGCCCGTAGGACTTGTTGCCCTCGTTGTGGGCGGCGACCTTCTTGCCGCTGCGGTCCCAGTAGGGGCCCTCGGGCGTGGAGACGGGGACGCCGTCGTCGGCGTCGTAGAGGGACTCGGGCGAGACCGGAGTCGCCGTGCTGTCCCGGGTCTTGTGCACACCGTGCTGCAGCCCGGCGGCGTAGACGAACGGCAGGAAGGCCGAACCGGCCGGGACCGTCGTCGCGTTGGACTCGTTGTAGCCCTGCGTCCGGTGGTCGGGGCCGCCGTAGACGGCGAGTATCCGGCCGTCGGCGGCCACCGAGGCGGCTCCGTAGTGCGCGGTCCTCGCCGTGCCGGCGTCGTCCTTCCGCGCCTTGCCGCGGGCCTTGGCGACGGCGTCGGTGAGCGCGGTCTCCCGCTTGCGGTCGAAGGTCGTGTAGATCTGGTAGCCGCCCAGGTCGAACTCCTTGTCGGATATGTGGGCGGCCTTCTTGGCGTACTGGGTGGCCAGCTCGACCAGGTAGTCGCTCTGCTTGCCGGTGTCGTAGACCCGGCCCTGCTTGAGCGGCTCGGGGAACTTCGTGTACTTGGCGCGCTCGGCGGGCGACAGCTTGCCGATCTTGACCATGCGGTCGAGGATCCAGGACCAGCGTTCCACGGCCCGGTCGTGGTTCTTGTGGCTCAGCGTGGGGTCGTAGAGGCCCGCGCCCTTGAGCAGCGAGGCGAGGAAGGCGCCCTCGCTCGCGTTGAGCCGGCTCACGTCCTTGCCGTAGTAGGCCTGGGCAGCGCGCTGGAGGCCGTAGGTGCCGCGGCCGAACCAGCTGGTGTTGAGGTAGCCCTCCAGGATCTTGTCCTTGCTCATCCTGTTGTCGAGCTTCAGGGAGATCATGGCCTCGGTGAACTTGCGGGTCACCGTCTGGTTCTGGGTCAGATAGACGTTCTTCACGTACTGCTGGGTGATCGTCGAACCGCCCTGGGTGTCCCCCTGGCCGACCGTGCGCACCAGGGCGCGGCTGATGCCCTTGAGGGAGATGCCCGGGTCGGAGTAGAAGCTCTCGTTCTCCGCCGCCAGCACCGCCCAGCGCACCTGCTCGGGTATGTCCTTCAACGGCATCGCCTGCCGCTGCACCCACCCGGTACGGGCCATGGGTGTTCCGTCCGACCAGAAGTAGACGTTGTCCTGCTGGGTGGCATAGGTGTTCAGGTTCTTGGGAATGTCCGTGGCGGCGTACGCGATGGCCAGCAGCGAGGTGCTCAGGCCGACGGCCAGGCCCCACGCCGCCAGCCACTGCCGCCACGAGGGCACCCAGCGCCGCCAGCCGGTCCGGCCCGGCCGGGGGTACTGCGGTTTCAGACGGCGGGCGAGAGGCGCGAGCCGCCCGGCGAGAGCGGAGGACCGCGCGGGCCGGCGACGAGAGCCACGATGGCGTGAATTCGCCCCTCGATCGGCTTGTTGTGTGTCTTCCTCCGTCGCCGGAGACTCCTCGGCGGGAGTGTCGTCCGGAACGTCGGCGCGCGGCGGTAGACGCAGCTGCGTGGTCTCCTCGGCGGGACGGTCCGCGCGCGGCGGTAGACGCAGCTGCGTGGTCTCCTCGGCGGGCGGTATACGCAGCTGGGTCGTCTCCTCGGCGGGACGGTCCGCGCCCGGCGGTAGACGCAGCTGCGTGGTCTCCTCGGCCGGTGACTCGTTCCCCGTACGCCGGCCCGCGGGATCCTTCGGCTCGTCCTCGCGGCGGCCTGCGCGGCCGGCCTCCCCCGGTTCAGCCATGGCGGGCTCCGGCGCGTGGACGGCCCAGAGGATGCGGGACATCCATGTGATGCCATGCCTCGGTCACGACTGCGTCTCCCTCCGCACTTCGGAATTGCGCGCGCGGGCAGATGCAGCGGCCGCACATGCGGCTGCGAGCCCCCCATCCCCGACCTTGCGGCTCGTCGCGGCCCCCTTAAATTATCAGCGACTAATACGATCTCTTCTCTCAGGAACGAGACAGAAATGTTCCGGAGCTCGAGGCGGCCTGCCGCGGGCGACCGCGGACTGTCTGGTTCCGGTCCCCGCCGGCCCCGCCGGAAAGCCGCGTCACGCCACACTGCGATCGTCGCCGCCGGCCCGCTAACCTGGGCACATGCCTCGCTACGAGTACCGCTGCCGGACCTGCGGCGACACCTTTGAACTGAGCCGCCCGATGGCGGATTCCGCGGCCCCCGCGGCCTGCCCCGCCGGACATGACGACACAGTGAAACTTCTCTCCACCGTCGCGGTCGCGACGGGCGGCGCGGCGCCGGCGCCGCGCGCGAGCGGTGGTGGAGGCGGGGGCGGCGGCGGTTGCTGCGGCGGAGGCTGCTGCGGCTGACCCGCCTTTTCTCAGGAACTCTTCACATTTGTCCGGCCTGTCCCGGGAGCATCGCCCCCGGGACCCGCCGACGTTTCCTCAGACCGGGCCAGGGCGCCCGCAGGCGGTCATGAACTCCCGCAGGATCCGTTCGCCCGCCGCGACGCCCCGCTCCGGGAGCGCCGTGACCGCCGGGCCGGTCCAGTCGGCCTCGGCCAGTTCGCCGTGGCCCGGACGCCAGCCCTGGTCGGCGGCCAGCAGCAGGTCGGCGTCGAGAAGGGAGTCACCGGCGGCGAGGGTCAGGGTCGTGCCGGTGCGCCGGGCGACCTCACGCATCGCCGCGCTCTTGGTGAGCGGCTTGGGAACGGCGTAGATCTTGCGGCCCTGGAGCGAGACGGTCCAGCCGCGGTTCTCGGCCCAGACTGCGAGCTCCTTCACCCACTCCTCGGGCAGCAGTTCGCGCTCGACGACGAGATAGACGAACAGGTCCTCGGCGACGCGGTGCTTGCGGACCCAGGCCGGGTCGGCGGTGGCCTCCAGGTGCGCGCGCACCTCGGCCAGCGGAGCGCACTCGGCGGCGAGGCGTGTGGTCACCCGCGCGTGCCACTGCGCGTCGGACACGCCGTCGACGAGCAGGTGCCCGCCGTTGGCGCAGATCGCGTACTTCGGGGCGGGCCCCGGCAGGTTGATGCGCTGGTACTGCTTGCGGGTGCGGGTCGTGGTGGGCACGAAGTCCGCCGTGTCGCCGAGTTCCGAGAGCAGCGCGGCGGCCGTCTCGGTCATGTACGACAGCGGCCTGCTCTCGTGCACCTCGACGCAGAGCAGCCGGGGCGCCCGTGCGTCCGGCATGGTCAGCCCGAGTGCCGCGGCGGAGTAGATGAGGGTACGGTCCAGATCGCTGGCGACGAGCGCCTTCGCCGCGGACATCAGACCGCCACCGCCCGGCCGTCGGCACCGGTCGCGCCGCGCGTGTACTTCGGGTGGATCAACCCCACGCAGGTGTAGGGGAGTTCGGCGACCTCCTCGACAGGCACCCCGCGCTGCCCGGCGAGCAGCCGTACGTGGTCGAGGTCGGTGCCGGCTCCCGCGCGGGCCAGGATCTTCCAGGGGACCCGGCGCAGCAGCACCCGGGTGGTCTCGCCGACGCCCGGCTTGACGAGGTTCACGTCGTGGATCCCGTGCTCCTCGCTGATCCGCTCGACGGCCGCCCAGCCCTCCCAGGTGGGGGTGCGGTCGGCGGTGAGGAGCTCCTTGGCCTGGCGGCAGGCCGCCTCGGCGACGTCGGGGAAGTGGGCCGCGACGGCGTCCAGGAACTCGACGGAGACGTCGGAGCCGGCGAGTTCGCGGTAGAACTTCGCGCCGTGGAAGTCGTGTTCGCCGACCAGGTCGGAGCGCAGGACGGTCCGCGATATCAGCCCGGACACCGTCGAGTTGAGGCAGGCGGACGGGATGAGGAAGTCCTCACGGGTGCCGTACGTCCGTACACAGGAGCCCGGGTCGGCGAGGACCGCTATCTCCGGGTCGAAGCCGGTGACGCCCTCGGCCGCCTCGAACTCCTCGACGGCCTGGGCGAGTTCGCGGGTGATCGCGCCCTTGCCCGTCCAGCCGTCGACGAACACGACGTCGGCGGGGTCGTGGTGGGCGGCCAGCCAGCGCAGCGCGTTGGGGTCGATGCCACGGCCGCGGACGATGGAGACGGCGTAGTGCGGCAGGTCGACGCCGTGGCGGTACTGGGCCCAGCGGCGCATCAGGACGCCGACGGGGGTTCCCGCGCGGGCCAGCGACACCAGGACCGGCAGCGGGGCGGAGGGGTCCTGGCCGGGGCCGAGCGGGGAGCGGGAGCGCTCGGCGAGCACCAGTTCGGTGACGGCACCGACGGCCTGGGCGATGCGGGCGGCCGAGGTGCCGAGGGCCGCGCGGAACAGCTCCTGGTACTGGTCGCTCGGCTGGTACTCGACGGGCAGCGACTCCGCGTAGTGGGCGCCGCCGCTCTGGATCGCCTCCTCGCGCTCCTCCGTCGGCGCCTCCAGCGTCACGTCCGAGAGATCCCGCAGCAGCCAGCCGACCTCGTCCGGTGCGTACGAGGAGAAGGCGGGGCCGCGGAGGGGCTCGGGCAGCATGGAGGGCCTTTCGGTGGACGGCCGTGCGGGGACGTGGGACGGGACCACGGCGAGCAGGACCCTCGGGGTGTGGTCCGCGAGCCGGGCCAGCAGTCCCCCGGGGGCGTGCAGCTCGGGGGTGTCGGCGGCGGAGTCCACGACGGCCACGACGGCGTCGAATCCGGCGCCCGCGACGTTGTAGGCGTAGCGCTCCCCGGGGCCGTCGTCCGGGTGGTCGTGGGCCGGGAAGGCGAGCCGGGTGCGTATCGCGTAGCCGGGGTCGTCGAGGGCGAGGACCGGGGACCTGGTGGTCGTGGAGTAGCGCACCTCGGCGGCCGTGATCTGCTCCAGTTCCCTGGCCAGACGCAGCGGCGCGTACATCAGCTCCTCGAAGCCGAGCACCAGCACGCGGCGGGCGCCGGCGGGCAGCGCCTCGGCGATCCGTGCGGCCATGGCGGGCAGGGCGCCGTCCAGGCGGACGCGGTGTCCGGGCGTGAAGCCGTGCCGGCCGCCGTCGGGAACGCCGCGCGGCCAGCCGAGCCCGACACGGGTGGCGGCCGGGTGCCCGCCGACGGTCGTCCCGCGCTCGCGCGCGACAGGCGCGGACGCGGCAGCGCCCGGGTCGGCGGACTCGTACTCCGCGACCAGGGCCTGGCCCTTCTCCAGTACGCCCGCCGGAAGCTTCACCGTGCCGCTCGCCGCGACGACCAGGTCCACTCGCGCGCCGATCTCCCGGGCGAAGTCCTCCAGCCGCCCCAGATCGGCGGCCGAGCGCATGTCGACCAGCGCCACTATCACGTACCGCTCGCGCGGGTGGCGGGCGTGCAGGTCGCGGATGGTGTTGAGGACCGTGTTGCCGGTCGAGAACTCGTCGTCGACCAGGACCAGCGGACCGTCCCCCGCCAGCAGACCGGGGTCCTGCGGCAGCAGCAGATGGGACGTGGCGTGCGAGTGCGACTCCTCGAAACCGCCCGCCGGGGTGACGCCCGGGACGGGGCGGCGGGTCGAGTGGAGGTAGGGCGCGAGGCCCACCCCGTCGGCGACGCAGTGGCCGAGCCCGGTGGCCGTCTCCGCGTACCCGAGGACGACCGCCGCTCGGGCGTCCTCGGTGCCGAGCAGCTCCCGCACGCGGCGGCCGAGCGCGAACCCGTACTCGTACACCACGGACGGCGACTGCGGGACGTGCTTGCCCAGCACGTTCGAGACCAGCAGATGCGCCCGCCGGGGGTTGCGCCGCAGCGCGAGTCCCAGCAGGTCGCCCAGCTTCTCGTCACCGACGAGTTCGACGCCGAGCCGCTCCGCGACCCAGGTCCCCGTCCACACCACGTTGTCCATCAATTCCTTAGTCTGCGAGGTCGTACGTGTCGGCGCGGCCCGGTCAGGCCGGGAGCCCGGCGGCGAGCAGCTCCACGAAGCCGATGTCCTCGTTGGCGACGCCGAACACCTCGGCGCGCTCCAGAGTGCGCTCGGCCCAGGCGCGGTGGGGCTTCACCTCGTTCATCTTGTTCGTGTACGCCGACCGCAGCACACCTCCGCCGCCGCGCTCGGGCCGCAGGATGTCCTGCGCGTCGCTCCACTCCTCGTGGCTGACGACGGACAGGGCGTGCACGGCCGGGACGTGCGAGGGGTGGATGCAGGTCTTGCCGAGCAGTCCGTTGGCCCGGTCGAGGGCGATCTCGCGCAGCAGTCCGTCCATGTCGTGCTCGATCAGGGCCTGGCGCAGCTCCTCGACCTCGCCCTCCAGGAAGGGACTGCGGCGCAGTTGCGGTTTGAACATGCGTTCCTGGACCCGGAAGTACTCCCAGACCGGTCCGGTCACCGTGAAGCCGGTGCCGTCCGCGCGGCCCAGCGTGTTCACCACGTCGGCGATCACGGAGGCGACGATCTGGACGTCGTAGGCGGTCATGTCGGGCGCTCTGCGCAGTCCGTACGCCGAGCAGAAGTCGGTGACGCCCAGGCGCAGCGCGAGGACGCGCTCGCGGTACTTGTCGACGACCCGGGAGATGCCCGCCAGGGTCTCCCGGCGGCTCTCCAGGTACAGCAGGCAGGGCGATTCGAGGACCGGCATGGCGAAAAGCCGGCGCCCGCTCGCGGCCTCGGCCGCGGTGAGTGCCTCCAGGAACGGGACGCCCCGTTCCTCGGTGAACTTCGGCAGGACGAATCCGGACAGCAGCCGCACGGACTCGCCGAGCCGCTGTACGAGGTCCGGGATCTGCTCCGGCTCGCGGACCCGCACGAACAGCAGCGGGAGCTCGGCGGCGGGCCGTGCGGCGAGGTCGGCGAACTGCCGGACCAGGTTCCGCTCCGCCCCCACGACCTCGGAGTCGTCGATCGAGTCCTCGAGGCACAGCACCATGGAGACCACGCCGCGCGCGGCCTGCTTGAGGATGTCCTCGGCGAGCTGGGGCCGGGTCGCGGGGCTGTAGAGGGTGGCTCCCAGGGCCGCCGCCAGCAGGCGGGGCGGGGAGTCGGCGGTGAAGAGGCAGGGCTCGCGATAGAAGAGCCGCTGCCGCTCTACAGGGGCGATGTGCCCGAAATGACGCATGAGACTCCCCTATGGCGGCTAGTCGGATCTACGTGATGTGGCCGGTAATAGTACGTACAAATGCATGTCAGGGGTTCCCACCGGGCGTGAAGTTCAGGTAACTCGGCCATGTCGGTTGTCCTCACGCTCCGACGGGGAATCCTCACCCCCGCGTTGTCGTGACCAGGACCGAGAGGGCAGGATGACCGCATGACGCACGCGATGCTGAAGGGGTCGAACATCCCGCTGGACGCCACAGCGGTTCGTGCCGTGCTGCGCTGGACCCCCGGGCAGGGTGTCCCGGACGTCGACGCCTCGGCGCTGCTCCTCGGTCCCGACGGTCGCGTGCGATCCGACGAGGACTTCGTCTTCTACAACCAGCCACGTCATCCTTCGGGCAAGGTCTGGCGGCTCGGCAAGAAGCGCGTCACCGAGGGCCTCACCGACACGATCCAGACAGATCTGGCCGGTGTCGAGTCCGGCGTCGGACAGATTCTGCTGGTCGCATCGGCGGACGGGGTCTCCTTCGATCACGTACGCTCCCTGCGCATTCTGCTGTACGACGCCTCGGGTGCCGAGGGTGAACCCCTGGCGTACTTCGACGTCAAGCCGGAGACGGGTACGGAGACGGCGCTGATCTGCGGCGAGCTGTACCGGCGCGGAGCGGGCTGGAAGTTCCGGGCGCTCGGCGAGGGTTATCCGAACGGGCTGGAGGGACTGGCCTCCGATTTCGGGATCACGGTGGACGAGTCGGCCCCTGAGACCGGGGCCGTGCCGGAGGCGGCGGACTGGGCCGTCCCGGTGACGTCGCCGGAGCCCTCGGTGCCGCTGCCGGCCGAACAGCCCGCTCCGGTGCCCCAGCAGCCCGCGTACGGCTATCCGCAGCCGCAGACGGCACCCGCGCAGCCCGCCTACGGCTATCCCCAGCCGGTGAGCCGGCCGGGCTACGGCTATCCGCAGCCGCAGACGGCGCCCGCCGTGCCGCCGGCGTACGGCTTCCCGCAGGCGGTCGGTACGCCGCCCGACCCGGATTTCCGGCTGCCGCCACAGGGGCCCCAGTTCGTCGGCCGCTGAGCGGCACCGTGGGGTGCCGTCCGGCCGGGGCGGCGCCGCGGCCGGGACGGGGAGTCGTCCTGCGGGGACGTCCACGCCGAGACGTGCTCAGCGGTCGACCTTGGACTTGTACCCCCGCCCCCACTGCAGTCCCCAGCCGTACAGCCGGTCGAGTTCGGCCTGGAAGCCGTAGACGAACTTCACCTCGCGGCGCACGGTGATCTCGCCCTTGTTGTTCTCGATCATCACGACCGCGCAGGACCGGGCCTGCGGATGGCGCTCGTCGAGACCGATCTCGATCCGCGGGCCGTTGCTCGGGTAGAGGGTGATGACGGCGTGGGTGCGGTCGAAGGCGGGCGTCTGGTCGTAGATGTAGACGAAGACCAGCAGCCGTTTGATGTCGTCACGGTGGTCGAGGTTGACGTACGCCGTCTCGCCCGACCCGGAACCGAAGCGGTCGTCGCCACTGAGTTTCACGAACGGCGGACCGTTGATCTCACCGAGGAGGCCGCCCAGCGGCTGCACCACGCCCTTGGTGCCGTCCGTGAGCTCGTAGAGCACGCCAAGGTCGAGGTCGACGTTCACCATGCTCTGGGTGTGCGCCTGGACCACGTCCGGCTTGAAGATCTTGAGGGGGTGGCGCAGCAGGCTGCCGCGCTGCTGGCCGCCGCCGATGTCGGAGGTCCGCATCCGCCAGGACAGGTTGATGCGCAGGTTGCCCGTGGCCGCGCCCTGCTTGGTGAGCGAGACCGTGTGGCTGCGTTTGGTCAGTTCTATGGAGTTGGTGGCCGCGCTGCCGGAGTCGAAGTCCGTCGTGCGTCCGCGCCACAGCTCGTCCCAGAAACCCATTACCGAATCCCGCCCCCATGTCGCCTCGATATGCGGCGGGGCGGCCGTGAGGACCGGTCCTCGACAGCCGCCCCGTTCAGAGCGTTCCCTCACCGGGCCCGGGTTCACACCCGCGCGGCGTCGCCCCGGGGGGCGTAAGCCCGTCAGACTCCGGACGAGACCTCAGTCTGCTCGTCCGAGGTCGTGCCTTTTCCCTCGGCGGCCGCGAGCGCGTTGTTGCGGCGCACCGACGACCAGAAGGACCAGCCGATCAGGACCACACCGACGAGACCGGTGATGACCTCGTTGATCTGGTACTGGATCGTGACGAGCAGGATCACGGAGAGGGCGCCGATCGCGTAGTGGGCGCCGTGCTCCAGGTAGACGTAGTCGTCGAGGGTGCCCTGGCGGACCAGGTAGACCGTGAGCGAACGGACGTACATGGCGCCGATGCCGAGACCGAGCGCCATCAGCACGATGTCGTTGGTGATGGCGAAGGCCCCGATGACGCCGTCGAAGGAGAACGACGCGTCCAGGACCTCGAGGTAGAGGAACATGAAGAAGGCGGCCTGGCCGGCCAGGACGACGGCGGGCTTCTTCTTGCCGGTCCGCTCGGCCTCCTCCTCTTCCTCGTGGGTGCGTTCCTCCTCCTCTTCGAGCCGGTCCTCGAAGTAGCCGGAGAGTCCGCCGACGACCATGTAGGTGATCAGACCGGCGATGCCGGAGATCAGTACCGTCTGCGCCTTGTCGGCGTGGCCGCCGCCGTGCTGGTGGGCGTGGACGGCGAAGGTGAAGGAGGTGATCAGCAGGACGATCAGGGCGATGCAGACCGACAGCATGTCGACCTTGCCGAGCTTGGCCAGCGGGCGCTCGATCCAGCGCAGCCACTGGATGTCCCGGTCCTCGAAGATGAAGTCGAGGAAGATCATCAGCAGGAACATGCCACCGAAGGCGGCGATCGACGGGTGGGCGTCGGTCACCAGCTGCTGGTACTTGTCCTTGTCGTTCAGCGCGAGATCGACCGCGTCGATCGGGCCGATCTTGGCGCTGATGGCGACGATGACGACGGGGAAGACCAGGCGCATACCGAAGACGGCGATCAGCACACCGACCGTGAGGAAGATCTTCTGCCAGAAGGCACTCATCTTCTTCAGGATTCCGGCGTTGACCACCGCGTTGTCGAAGGACAGCGAGATCTCCAGGACGGCCAGGATCGCCACGATGCCAAAGGCGGTCCACCCCCCGTAGAAGGCCGCTGCGACCAGACCGATCGCGGTAATCGCGAACGACCAGCCGAAGGTTTTCAGAAGCACTGGCTACCCAATCATCGTGTGGTGGGGGCACCCCCAAGCGCCGGCTTGGGGGAAGGCCTCCCCCGCGCCGTACTCGGCTTTACCTACTGTTGACCACGAAGTCTAGAGGCCTGCCCTCGGCTGGTGCAGGTGGGCCTAGGAAACATTGACTCCGAAGTCCAGGGCGATACCGCGCAATCCGGACGCGTACCCCTGCCCGACCGCGCGGAACTTCCACTCGCTGTTGTAGCGGTAGACCTCGCCGAAGATCATCGCGGTCTCCGTGGAGGCGTCCTCGGAGAGGTCGTAGCGGGCGAGCTCCTGGCCGTCGGCCTGGTTGACCACACGGATGAACGCGTTGCTGACCTGGCCGAAGGTCTGGCCGCGGTTGTCGGCCTCGTGGATGGAGACCGGAAAGACGATCTTGTCGACGTTGGCCGGCACCTTGGAGAGGTCGATCAGGATCGACTCGTCGTCGCCCTCTCCCTCACCCGTGAGGTTGTCCCCGGTGTGCTCCACCGAGCCGTCGGGGCTCTTGAGCTGGTTGTAGAAGACGAACCACTCGTCGCCCAGCACCCGGCCGGAGTTGCACAGCAGCGCGCTGGCGTCCAGGTCGAAGGGGGCTCCGGTGGTGGAACGCGCGTCCCAGCCGAGACCGATCATCACGTGTGTGAGGTTCGGTGCGGCCTTGGAGAGGGAGACATTGCCTCCCTTGGCGAGCGTGACGCCCATGATCTGATTCCTCCCCGGTGAAGCGTTCACTCAGTCCTGTGGGCGGTGTCCCCGCCGTTCCCGGCCGGCCCGTCCGTTCGGTCCGGGTCCGGGGGGTGTCTTCCCCCGGCACGGCACAGCATGCGCGCGGCGCCCCGGCGCTCATATGTCGCACACCGGGGCGCGCTGATATCGGGCAGGCCCGGCACCGCACCCGTGGAGGTGCGACGCCGGGCCGAGGAGCCGGAGGCCGCAAGCCGTAGGCCCACGACAGGGACCGGGCCGTACGGCCGGGGCTCGACGCCGGTGTACGGCTCAGACGTTGACGCCGAAGTCCTGCGCGATGCCGCGCAGACCCGAGGCGTATCCCTGGCCGATGGCGCGGAACTTCCACTCCGCGCCGTTGCGGTACAGCTCGCCGAAGACCATGGCGGTCTCCGTGGAGGCGTCCTCGGAGAGGTCGTAGCGGGCGATCTCCGCCTCACCGGCCTGGTTCACCACGCGGATGAACGCGTTGCGGACCTGGCCGAAGGACTGCTGGCGGTTCTCGGCGTCGTAGATGGAGACCGGGAACACGATCTTCTGGACGTCGGCCGGGACGGCGGCGAGATTCACCTTGATCTGCTCGTCGTCGCCCTCGCCCTCACCGGTGATGTTGTCGCCGGTGTGCTCGACCGAGCCGTCCGGGCTCTTCAGGTTGTTGAAGAACACGAAGTTCTGGTCGGAGCTGACCTTGCCGTCCGCGTTCGTGAGGATGGCGCTGGCGTCGAGGTCGAAGTCGACGCCGGTCGTCGTACGGGCGTCCCATCCCAGACCGACGATGACCGCGGTCAGTCCCGGGGCCTCCTTGGTCAGCGATACGTTGCCGCCCTTGCTGAGGCTGACTCCCACGAGTCCTCCCATTGGTGTCCGGGGGCGGGGAGCCCCGTCGTGCGTTGGTATCGGATCAACGTGTCGATCCTAGTGACGGGTTCCCGCACCCTGCAGGCCCTGCGACCGAAGAATCACAGGGTGTCGAGCGCCTTCACGTACTCGTTCAGGTCACGCGCGTCCGGCAGACCGTTGACCACGGTCCAGCGCACGACGCCCGCCTTGTCGATGATGAAGGTGCCGCGCACGGCGCACCCCTTGTCCTCGTCGAAGACGCCGTACGCGCGTGAAGTGTTGCCGTGCGGCCAGAAATCGGAGAGCAGCGGGTAGTCCAGGCTCTCCTGCTCGGCGAAGACGCGCAGGGTGTGGATGGAGTCGTTGGAGACGGCCAGCAGCTGGACGTCGTCGTTGACGAACTTCGGCAGTTCGTCGCGCAGGGCGCACAACTCGCCGGTGCACACACCGGTGAAAGCGAACGGGTAGAAGAGCAGCACCACGTTCTTCTCGCCGCGGAAGCCGGACAGCCGCACGGTGGCACCGTGGTTGTCCTTGAGCTCGAAGTCCGGTGCCTCGGTGCCGGCCTCGATCGCCATACTCACACGCTTCCCTTCCAGGGGGCTGTTCGGGTGACGACCACCCTACGCAGGGACGTCCGGGCGTCCCGTCCCGGCCCCGTCCATGGCCGAGGCCCCCGCCGGCGGATCGCCGGCGGGGGCCTCACACACACGGATGCTCTGCGGCAGACGGAGCGACAGCTCAGCGCTTCGACTTGGGCGTGGCCAGACGCGTGCCCGACCACTCCTTCCCCACGGAAATGCTCTTCGTCTGGGAGAGGCCTGCGGTCTGGGCGGCGTCATTGATGTCGCTGGGCTCGACGTAGCCGTCCCGGCCGGTCTTCGGGGTCAGCAGCCAGATCATGCCGCCGTCCTCAAGGAGACCGATGGCGTCCACCAGGGCATCCGTAAGGTCGCCGTCATCGTCGCGGAACCACAGCAGTACGACGTCTGCGACGTCGTCGTAGTCCTCATCGACCAGATCCTGGCCGATCAACGATTCGATACCTTCACGGAGGTCGTGGTCAACGTCGTCGTCGAAGCCGATCTCCTGGACCACCTGTCCGGGCTCGAACCCCAGCCTGCCGGCCGGGTTGGTCCGCTCCTCCGCGTGGTCCGCGGTCGCGCTCACGGCTTGCCTCCTGATCATGTTTCGGTAGATGTCTCAGCCACGCGCGTGCGCGCAGCATTGGCCGTAGTCCACACGGGCGGGGCGGATCGCGCAAGTACCCGGCCGTCGAGACCGCCGAAACGGTGACGATCCCGGCAGTGTCGGCGCAACTCCAGTCGGCGAATCACGGCCATAGGTGACGCACACCACACCTTTCTGCCCCATTTGTGAAGTTCGGAACCCTTGGAGCGTACGAGACCCGAACGACTTTGCGGAACGCGTCACGGAGTGAGCGTATCGTTGCGTTTTGGTCTGGCCCGTCCCGGCGATCTGCGGGAATGTCTCGGTTACCTCTCGGTAGAGATGACGATTCCGTTCCCGAGGTACACGATTGGGGAACGGTGCCGAGACACCGCGAATCCGCCCCAGACAGCGCCCAGAAAGCCCTTACTCAGCCCCTCGGGCTGCCTTCGGACAGCCCTTGACAGCGAAGGAACAGCGTGGCTTCCGGATCCGATCGCAATCCGATCATCATTGGCGGCCTTCCCAGTCAGGTCCCGGACTTCGACCCCGAAGAGACACAGGAGTGGCTCGACTCGCTCGACGCCGCCGTCGACGAGCGCGGCCGCGAGCGTGCCCGCTATCTGATGCTGCGGCTCATCGAGAGGGCCCGCGAGAAGCGCGTGGCCGTGCCCGAGATGCGCAGCACGGACTACGTCAACACCATCGCCACCAAGGACGAGCCCTTCTTCCCCGGCAACGAGGAGATCGAGCGCAAGATCCTCAACGCGACCCGCTGGAACGCGGCCGTGATGGTGTCCAGGGCCCAGCGTCCGGGTATCGGCGTCGGCGGTCACATCGCCACGTTCGCCTCCTCCGCCTCGCTCTACGACGTCGGCTTCAACCACTTCTTCCGTGGCAAGGACGAGGGCGACGGCGGTGACCAGATCTTCTTCCAGGGTCACGCGTCCCCCGGCATCTACGCCCGCGCGTTCCTGCTCGACCGGCTGAGCGAGCAGCGGCTCGACGCGTTCCGCCAGGAGAAGTCGAAGGCGCCGTACGGGCTGTCCTCGTACCCGCACCCGCGGCTGATGCCGGACTTCTGGGAGTTCCCGACCGTCTCGATGGGCCTCGGCCCGCTCGGTGCGATCTTCCAGGCGCGGATGAACCGCTACATGGAGGCGCGCGGCATCGCCGACACCTCCGCGTCGCACGTCTGGGCGTTCCTCGGGGACGGCGAGATGGACGAGCCGGAATCGCTCGGCCAGTTGTCCATCGCGGCTCGGGAGGGTCTCGACAACCTGACCTTCGTGGTCAACTGCAACCTCCAGCGTCTCGACGGCCCGGTGCGCGGCAACGGCAAGATCATCCAGGAACTGGAGTCGCAGTTCCGGGGCGCCGGATGGAACGTCATCAAGCTGGTGTGGGACCGCAGTTGGGACCCGCTGCTGGCGCAGGACCGCGACGGCATCCTGGTCAACAAGCTGAACACCACGCCCGACGGCCAGTTCCAGACGTACGCCACCGAGACCGGTTCGTACATCCGCGACCACTTCTTCGGCGACGACCAGCGGCTGCGCGCCATGGTCGAGGGCATGACCGACGCGCAGATCCTGCACCTGGGCCGTGGCGGTCACGACCACAAGAAGATCTTCGCGGCGTTCTCGGCGGCCAAGGCGCACGCGGGCCAGCCGACGGTGATCCTGGCGCAGACGGTCAAGGGCTGGACGCTCGGGCCGAACTTCGAGGGCCGCAACGCCACGCACCAGATGAAGAAGCTGACGGTCGCCGACCTCAAGGGCTTCCGCGACCGGCTGCACCTGCCGATCTCGGACAGGGAGCTGGAGGACGGCGCGCCGCCGTACTACCACCCGGGCCGCGACTCCGAAGAGATCCAGTACATGCACGACCGGCGCAAGGGACTCGGCGGCTACGTCCCGACGCGTGTCGTGCGCGCGAAGCCGCTGGAGCTTCCCGAGGACAAGACGTACGCGAGCGTGAAGAAGGGTTCAGGGCAGCAGTCGATCGCCACGACCATGGCGTTCGTGCGACTTCTGAAGGACCTCATGCGGGACAAGGAGATCGGCAGGCGTTTCGTGCTGATCGCGCCCGACGAGTACCGCACCTTCGGCATGGACTCCTTCTTCCCGAGCGCGAAGATCTACAATCCGCTCGGTCAGCAGTACGAGTCCGTGGACCGCGATCTGCTGCTCGCGTACAAGGAGTCGCCGACCGGTCAAATGCTGCACGACGGCATCTCGGAGGCGGGCTGCACCGCCTCGCTGATCGCGGCGGGCTCGGCGTACGCCACGCACGGCGAGCCGCTGATCCCCGTCTACGTCTTCTACTCGATGTTCGGTTTCCAGCGCACCGGTGACCAGTTCTGGCAGATGGCCGACCAGTTGGCGCGCGGTTTCGTGCTCGGCGCGACCGCCGGCCGTACGACGCTGACCGGCGAGGGACTGCAGCACGCGGACGGCCACTCCCAGCTGCTCGCCTCGACGAACCCGGGCTGTGTCGCGTACGACCCGGCGTACGGCTTCGAGATCGCGCACATCGTGAAGGACGGTCTGCGCCGGATGTACGGTCCGGACGCGGAGGACGTCTTCTACTACCTCACCGTCTACAACGAGCCGATCCAGCACCCGGCGGAGCCGGCGAACGTCGACGTGGAGGGCATCCTGAAGGGTGTCCACCGCTTCAGCGAGGGCACGTCGGGTTCGATCCCGGCGCAGATCCTGGCGTCGGGCGTCGCGGTTCCGTGGGCGCTGGAGGCGCAGCGGATCCTCGCCGCCGACTGGAACGTCAGGGCGGACGTCTGGTCGGCGACCTCGTGGAACGAGCTGCGGCGCGAGGCCGTGGACGTGGAGCGGCACAATCTGCTGCATCCCGAGGAGGAGCAGCGCGTGCCGTACGTGACGCGGAAGCTGAGCGGTTCCGAGGGACCGTTCGTGGCCGTGTCGGACTGGATGCGATCGGTTCCCGACCAGATCGCGCGCTGGGTGCCGGGGACGTACCAGTCGCTGGGCGCGGACGGTTTCGGCTTCGCGGACACGCGCGGGGCGGCGCGGCGCTTCTTCCACATCGACGCGCAGTCGATCGTGGTCGCGGTGCTGACCGAGCTGGCCCGTGAGGGCAAGGTCGACCGGTCGGTGCTGAAGCAGGCGATCGACCGCTACCAGCTGCTCGAAGTGGCGGCGGCCGACCCCGGCGCCGCGGGCGGCGACGCGTAGGACCCGCGTACATCGGCCGTGTGAGGGGCGGCGGAGCCTTGAGCTCCGCCGCCCCTCCGTCTTTCTTCCTACGATGCGGGTATGGAAGAGCTATCGGCACAGGACCGTTGGGAGCAGCGCACGCAACGGCCCCTGCTGGCGCTCGCGGTGGCGTTCGCCCTGGCCTACGCCGTGCCGATCGTGGACAGTGACGCCTCTCCCGCCGTGGCGGTGGCGTGCACGGCGGTGGAGTGGACGGTGTGGGGATCGTTCGCCGCCGACTACCTCGTACGGCTCCTGCTCGTCCGGCACCGCAAGGAGTTCGTCCGGACGCACTGGCTGGACCTGTGCGCGGTGATCCTGCCGATCCTTCAGCCGCTGCGGCTGCTGCGGCTGGTCGCCACCCTGACCCTGGTCGGACGGCGGGCCCGGATGGCCTCGCAGATCCAGCTGACGACCTATGTCGGGGGCGCGGTGATCGGGCTGCTCATGTTCGGTTCGCTCGCGGTGCTGTCGGTGGAGCGGGAGTCTCCGAACGGGAACATCAAGACGCTGGGTGACGCGGTGTGGTGGTCGTTCACGACGATGACGACGGTGGGGTACGGGGACCACGCGCCGACCACGGGGATGGGCCGTGTCCTCGCGGTCGGTCTGATGCTCTCGGGTATCGCCCTGCTCGGTGTCGTCACCGCCAACATCGCGGCGTGGTTCATCTCGCGGTTCGAGAAGGACGATGTGGAGGAGCGCCGGCGGACGGCGGCGATCGAGGCGCTGACGGAGGAGGTGCGGGCGCTTCGCGCGGAGGTCGCCGCGCTGTCGGGCGTCCGGGAGGTCGTCCGGCCCGCCGCGTCCGGGGTGGCGGGGGAGCACGCGCGCTGACGGGCGCGGCGGCGGGACCCCTCACTCTCGGAACTGCAGGCGCGCTGCCCCCCTCCGACAGCGCGCCGCAGATCCGTTCGCCCCCGTGTTCGTGCGGAGGGCGTGACCCACTGTGACCTGCGGCGCGTGCCGAACGGGTGGGATCTTGAGCGGTATCACCCGGAAGGGTGAAACCGGGCTGGAAAACGCCGGTCAGAGGTGACCGGCCCCCGCGCCCGCGGCGTCCGCGTTCTCGCCCCGCTTGGTGAGCAGCGCGACGAAGACCGCCACCACGGCCACCACGGCCGCGACCAGGCAGGCCAGGCTCATGCCGGAGACGAACGTGTCGTGGGCGACGGTCGTGATCTTCGCCGCGAGCTCGGGCGGGGTGCCCTTGGCCACCGGCGCGGCGCCGACCTGGACGGCCTGGGAGGCCTGGTCGAGCTGGGCCGGCGTGAGCGGCGGAAGCTTGGCGTCGGCCCAGTTGCCCGCGAGGTCGCCGTCGACCTTGGAGGCCATCACGGCGCCCAGGACCGCCGTGCCGAGGCTGCCGCCGATCTGCATCGCGGCCTGCTGGAGACCGCCGGCGACACCGGAGAGCTCCATCGGCGCGTTGCCCACGATGACCTCGGTGGCGCCGACCATGACCGGGGCGAGCCCGAGGCCGAGGCCGGCGAACCAGAGCGACATGACGGCGCCGCTGGTGCCCGTGTCCAGCGTGGACATGCCGTACATGGAGATCGCGGTGAGGGCCATGCCGCCCGCCAGCGGGATGCGCGGGCCCGTCTTGGTGATCAGGGCGCCGGCCAGCGGGGAGCCCACGATCAGCATGCCGGTGAGCGGGAGCAGGTGCAGTCCGGCGTCGACCGGGCTCATGCCGTGCACGTTCTGCAGGTAGAAGGTGACGAAGAACAGGCCGCCCAGGAAGGCGATGGCCATCAGCACCATGAGGACCACGCCCGCCGACAGCGGTACGGAGCGGAACAGGCCCAGCGGGATGAGCGGTTCCGCGACCCGCGTCTCCCAGAGGGCGAAGAGCGCGAACCCGAGCACCGAGGCGCCGAGGAAGGCCCAGGTGAGGCCGGAGCCCCAGCCCCAGGCCGGGGCCTTGATGAGCGCCCAGACCAGGCAGAACATGGCGCCGGAGAGCAGGGCGATGCCGGGGATGTCGAAGGAGCGCGGGGCGTTCCGCGCGCGGTGGTCGGTCAGGATCAGCACGCCGAGGACCAGCGCGGCGACACCGACCGGGACGTTGATGAAGAAGACGGACTGCCAGCTCACGTGCTGGACCAGCAGGCCACCGAGGATCGGGCCGCCCGCGGTGGAGGCTCCGATGACCATGCCCCAGATACCGATCGCCATGTTCAGCTTCTCGGCCGGGAAGGTGGCCCGCAGCAGGCCGAGGGCGGCCGGCATGAGCAGCGCGCCGAACAAGCCCTGGAAGACACGGAAGGTGACCACCAGGGCGATACTGTCGGACAGGCCGATGGCCCCGGAGGCCGCGGCGAAGCCGACCACGCCGATCAGGAAGGTCTGGCGGTGCCCGAAGCGGTCGCCGAGCTTGCCCGCGGTGATCAGGGTGACCGCGAGGGCGAGGAAGTACCCGTTGGTGATCCACTGGACGTCGGCGAAGGTCGCGCCCAGGTCCTTCTGGATGGCCGGGTTGGCGATGGCGACGATGGTGCCGTCCAGGGCGACCATCATGACGCCGACGGCGACGGTGAACAGGGTGAACCACGGGTGGCCGCGCAGCCCGGAGGCCCCCGGCGGATCCGACGGGGCGACCGGCGTCCTGTCCCCGGGCCCCGTCGTCTCGATGGTGGTCTGACTAGTCATGCGCCGAGGCTAGTGACAGCCGCTGACAATTGACAAACCAGTTCACAAGTCGGCAACTGTCACGTCACTCACGAGTACGCTGAGCTGGACGGGAGAACGGAAGAGGACCCCATGGACACGACCCCCGTCACACAGATGGCGCCGCGTCCGGGCCTGCGCGAACGCAAGAAGCAGCGCACCCGGGACGCGCTGCTGCGGGCCGCCCTCGAACTGTTCGTCACACAGGGCTACGAACGCACGACCGTGGACGAGATCGCCGAGGCGGTCGACGTCTCGCAGCGCACCTTCTTCCGTTACTTCGCGGGCAAGGAGGACGTCGCCCTGTTCACCCAGGGCATCGCCGAGTCGCGCTTCCTCGCCGCCGTCCGCGAACGCCCTCCCCATGAAGCCCCGTTGGAGACACTCCGCGGTGCCGTACTGGAGGGCTGGGACACCATCAGCGACGCGGTCGAGGCGGTGGTCCCGATCGAACTGCACATGCGCGCCCACCGGTTGATCGAGGCGACGCCCGCACTGCTGGCCGCCCATCTGCGCCGTTCCGCCGAGCTCGAGGACGAGATCGCCCGGGTGATCGCCGAGCGCGAGGGGCTCGACGTGGACACGGATCCGCGACCGCGGGTCGCGGTGGCCGTGTTCTGTGGGTTGATGCGGGTGACGCACCGGATGTGGGGCGCGGGCGAGGACGACAGTGTCGAGGCGATCCGCGCACTGACCGTCACCCATCTCGACCACCTGGGGCCCGCATTGGCGGAGAAATGGCGCACGGAATGAGCAACTCCGCGCACACAACGTCACTATTTATCTGAAACTGAACCCGCTTTGCCCCAATTACCCCGCCAGAAACGTGATCCCCACCACTCATTTAACGGGAGGCACCCCTCTTCTCCTAGGGTGTCCTCTCAGTGACTTCCTTCGACACATCTCCCCAACTGAACGTCTGGCGCGCACTGCTCGCGCTGGCCGTGGTTTTCGTGATGCTGGCCACCAGTGGCTGGACCGCGGTCCACAGCCATCGGGGGGCAACCCCCCTCCAGGCGTCCCGCTCCGCGTGGGAGCACGGCCGGGTCGCCGGACAGGCTCTCCCGGACCCCGACTCCGCACCGGGCCGCCTGTCCCGCTTCTTCGCCTCGCTCGACCCCCACCAGCGCGCCCGGCTGGCGCACCGCTACCCGCTCGCGGTCGGCAACATGAACGGCGCGCCCGTACGGCTGCGCTACACGGCCAACCGCATCGCCATCGGGCAGCAGCGCGGGATCGAGCTCGGGCGCATGCACGACAACCGGCTCTCCTCCGTCGGGCAGCAGGAGGCCGGCCGCCGCATGCACCGCTACGAGGCGATGCTGCACAAGGGCCGCACCTTCCTCGCCTTCGATCCCATGGGCTCGGGCCGGGTCGCCGAGGTCTTCGGCAACCTCGACAGGGCCCAGCGGATCTCCGTCGTGGTTCCCGGCGTCGACACCGACCTGCTCACCTTCCAGCGCACCAACAAGAAGTACTCGGCGCCGGTCGGCATGGCGACCTCCCTCTACGGGGCGGAGCGCGCGGCGAGCCCCCGGACCCGTACGGCCGTGATCGCCTGGGCCGACTACACCACGCCCAGCGGACTCGGCATGGACGCGGCCACCGGCGTCCGCGCGCAGGAAGGCGCGGTCCGGCTGAACGCGCTGCTGCGCGCGCTGCCCGGCAAGGCCCCCGTCGCCCTGTACTGCCACAGCTACGGCTCGGTGCTGTGCGGTGTCGCCGCCCACACGCTGCCCTCCCGGGTCTCCGACATAGCGGTCGCGGGCAGTCCCGGCATGCGGGCCGACAAGGCTTCGGCACTGCACACCTCCGCCCGCGTCTGGGCGATGCGGGACTCCGACGACTGGATCCAGGACGTCCCGTACCTCGAGTTCGGCGGCCTCGGACACGGCGCCGACCCGGTGTCGAAGGGGTTCGGCGCGCGGGTGCTGTCCGCCCGGGACGCGAAGGGCCACGGCGGATATTTCGAGCCCGGTACCGAGAGCCTGCGCAACTTCGCGGAAATCGGCGTTGGCGCATACGAAGCGGTGCGGTGCGCGCACGACGACGACGTCTGCCGGCAGGACCTGCCCGCCACCTCGGCGGCGGGACGCGCGTAGAGGACCGGAGAAGTGCGGCCCGCCCGAGGAGGGGACTCCGGCGGGCGCGCCGCTTACGATGGCCCTCATGGGTGACGTACTGGCCGGATTTCATGCCGCCTGGGAGTTCGAGTCCGACTCCGTGCTCATCCGCTTCGAGCGGGGGATCCGTACCCCGAAGCTGTTCCAGGCGCTCGGCGAACGCCGGGTCCCGCTGGAGGCGATCGAGGCGGTCACACTGGCGCCGGGCAGGCGCGGCACGGTCGTGCTGCACGCCGTCCCCAAAGCGGGCGCCGATCCACTGATGGACGCGGCCGCCGGGCAGCTGAAGGAGGGGTGCGACCCCTATCGGCTGGTGCTGCCCTCCGACCGGGAGACCCTCGCCGAGTACTACGCGGACGAGCTGCGCGCCCGGCTGCCCGAGGACACCGGACCCCCCGAGCGCCATCTGGTCGCGGCACCCGAGGCGCCGCTGCGGTTCAAGGCGTACGACGGGAGGGCGGCCTTCGACGGCACTTCGGTGTCCTTCCGCTGGTTCTGGACCGGCGCGTCCTCCGCCAAGTGGAAGGCCGGCGACCAGAGTTTCCCGGTCACCGGACTGAGCGGCGTCGAGTGGCGCTCCCCCGAGGTCTTCGAGGGTCATCTGCGGCTGCTGCGCCGCGAGCCCGCATCCGCGCAGCCCGCCCAGGCCGACCAGGATCCGGCCGCCGTCGTCTTCGGGCTCGGTTACGGGCCCGTCCACGAGTCGCTCCCGTTCGCGGCCTCGGTGCTCGCCGCCGTACGGGCCTCGGGCCCCGCACCGGTGACCGTGGTCCCCGCTCCCCGCCGCGACCCGGCCGACATCGCCGACCGCATCCGCCACCTCGGCGAGCTGCACGAGGCGGGACTGGTCACGGACGAGGAGTTCACCAGGAAGAAGGCGGAGCTGCTGGCGGAGCTGTGAGACGCGCCGGCGACCGCCGCGTCCTACTCCCGCCCCGCCGAAGAGAACGACATGTCCGCGTACCGCTCCCCCGCCACCTTCGAGGCGATCGGTTCCAGCAGCGCCATCTCCTCGTCGAGGAGAACGATCCGCGTGGCCGCCGCGTTCTCCTCGACCCGGCCGCGCCGGCGGGTCCCCGGAATCGGCACCGCCGCGACCCCGTACGACGCGGCCTGCCGCCGCACCCAGGCCAGCGCGACCTGGCCGAGCGAGGCGCCGTGCGCCCCGGCTATCTCGCGCACCGGCTCCAGCAGGGCCGCGTTGACGGCCGCGTTGTCGCCGGTGAAGCGGGGCTGCTGCCGGCGGAAGTCGGTGGCGGTGAGGTCCGTGTCGGCGTTGGCGAACGATCCGGTCAGGAAACCGCGCCCGAGCGGCGAGTACGGGACGAGCGCCACGCCCAGCTCCTCGGCCGCCGGAACCACGCCCGCCTCGATGTCCCGGCTGAACAGCGACCACTCCGACTGCACGGCGGTGATCGGGTGCACGGCCTGCGCGGCGCGCAGCTCCCCGCCGGTGACCTCACTGAGCCCGAGGTGCTTGACCTTGCCCTCGCGCACCAGCTCGGACATGACCCCGACGGTCTCCTCGATGGGGATGTTCACGTCACGGCGGTGCATGTAGTAGAGATCGATCACGTCGACGTCCAGCCGCTTCAGGCTCGCCTCGACGGCCTGGCGGATGTACGGGGCGTCGTTGCGGACGACCCGCGTCGTCGGGGCGTCCGGCGGGATAGCAAGGCCGAACTTCGTCGCGATGACGACCTCGTCGCGGTGCGCCCTGAAGAACGGCGACAGGAATCTCTCGTTGTCGCCCTGGCCGTAGGCGTCCGCGGTGTCGAAGAGCGTGACGCCGAGTTCCAGCGCCCGCTCCAGGGTGGCCCGCGCCTCGTCGGCGTCGGTGGGCCCGTACGCGAAGCTCATCCCCATGCAGCCCAGGCCCTGTGCCCCGACCTCGGGGCCGTCGGTGCCGAGCCGTACCTTCGCGATCTTGCCGTCCGTCATCAGGACCTCTCCGACGCCAGGGGCCGCCCGGCGTCCGCATAGAAACTGATCTTGTGGTCGAGGACCGCCAGGGTGTCCTGGAGCTCGGCGATCCGCGCCTTCACGTCCCGGCGGGTGGCTTCCAGGAGCTCGAAGCGCTGGAGGTAGGTGTCGTCGCCCGCCCGCACCAGTTCCGCGTACCGCACCATGTCGGCGACCGGCATGCCGGTGAGCCGGAGCTTGCCGACCAGGCTCAGCCAGTCCAGGTCGCGGTTGCTGTACCGGCGCTGCCCGGTGTGCGAGCGGTCGATGTGCGGCATGAGACCGATCCGCTCGTACCAGCGCAGGGTGTGCGCGGACAGGCCGGTGAAGGCGACGACCTCGCTGATCGTGTAACTGTCCTGGCCGTCCGGGCGCCGCTGCCGCTCGGGAGGCGCCCCGCACACATCCGTCCTGGTGCCGGTCTCGGCGGCCTCGGCCGTGGTCTCCATCACCGTCATGACCTCCACGCTAAAACCTTGGAGTGCACTCCAAGCAAGCGGAATCCGGTAAAAGGCGGCCGCCGCGGAACGGAGGACGCCCGCGGGGTGCGCTGGCTACCGTGCGGATCATGATTCCCGTACGCCGCGCCCTGCCCGAGGACGCACCGGAAGTGCTCCGCCTGCGCCAGGTCATGCTCGACTCGGTCTTCACCACCGACGGCTCCACCGAGTGGCACGCCGGGTCGCTCCCGACGATACGCGGCAGGCTGGCCCGTCCCGAGGGCGACTTCGCGGCCTTCGTCGTCGACCACCCCGGCCGGCCGGGCGCGCTGGCCGCGCTCGTCGCCGGGACCATCGAGTACCGGATCGGGCGCCCCGGCAATCCGCGGGGCGCGGTCGGTCACGTCTTCAGCGTCGCCACCGACCCCGACGCGCGGCGCCGGGGGTACGCGCGGGCCTGTATGGAGACGCTGCTCGACTGGTTCCGCGAGCGGGACGTGCCCCAGGTCGGCCTCAACGCCTCCGCCGAGGCCGAGCCGCTGTACGCGTCCCTCGGGTTCGTGCGCAAGCCGGACCCCTCGATGCGGCTACGGCTGTGAGCCGCCTAGGCTCGTACCCATGTCCCTGCGCAGCCTGGCGTTGATCGAGAACTGGCCCGTCCCCACGGCCGCGGCCGCCGTCGTCCGTGCGGACGGCACGGTGACGGGGTCGTACGGTCCGGTCGGCCACCGCTTCCCCCTCGCCTCGGTCACCAAGCCGCTCACCGCGTACGCCGCGCTCGTCGCGTACGAGGAGGGGGCCGTCGATCTCGACGAGCCGGCGGGCCCGGCCGGTGCGACGGTCCGTCATCTCCTCGCGCACACCTCCGGGCTCGCCTTCGACGAGCACCGGGTGACGTCCCCGCCCGGGCAGCGGCGGCTGTATTCCAACGCCGGGTTCGAGGTCCTCGGGGACCACATCGCCAAGGCGACGGACATCCCCTTCCCCGAATACCTGCGGCAGGCGGTGCTGGAGCCGCTGGGCATGACGGGGACGTCGTGCAACGGCTCGCCCGCGAAGGACGGGGTGTCGACGGTGGCGGACCTCGTGCGGTTCGCCGCGGAGGTCCAGGCGCCGCGACTGCTCGATCCGCGGACGGTGGCGGACGCGATGACCGTGCAGTACCCCTGTACGAAGGGGGTGGTGCCGGGATACGGCCACCAGAACCCCAACGACTGGGGGCTCGGTTTCGAGATCCGTGACTCCAAGTCCCCGCACTGGACGGGTGCCTCGTCCTCGCCGCGTACCTTCGGACACTTCGGGCAGTCCGGTACGTTCCTGTGGATCGACCCGGTGGCGGGCGCCGCGTGCGTCGCCCTCACGGACCGGGCGTTCGGCCCGTGGGCGGCGGAGGCGTGGCCGCCTTTCACGGACGCGGTGCTCCTGGAGCTGCGCGGCTGAGGCGACGGGACTTCGGGACACCGGGGGTGGTTCCTCGCGCCCGGCGCCTTCCAGCCGCACGGGAAGCTCCGCGAGCCACCTGACACCGGGGGCGAGGCACTCGAAAACCGGGGCCGCGGGTCTCAGCGCGAGGCCGTCATCTCCCACAGCAACAGCTCCGCCGGAGTCGTCGCCACCGCCTCGAGATCCTTCGCGTCCGTGATCCGGGCCGCGTCCCCCGGCCCCAGCTCCGCGCCGTCCACCCGCACCTCGCCCCGCACCGCGTGGACGTACACGAACGCCGCGTCGGGGACCGCCGTCCGCTCCCCCACCGCCAGCCGCCGCACGTGCAGCATCGCCTCCGCCTCCGGGACCGCGTACGGCGTGGAGTCCGCGATGCCGTGGACGACCTCGTAGGACGGGACACCGCCGGGCGCCGCCGGGGCCAGCCACATCTGCACGAACACCAGCGGGCCCGGCCCGTCGTTGCGCTCGACGTGCCGTATGCCGGCCGCCGCGCTCAGCCGCTGCACGTCCCCGGCCCGCACCAGTGACTCGTGACCGCCCGAATCCCGGTGGGTCAGTTCCCCCTCCACCACCCACGTGACGATCTCGGTGTGACTGTGCGGGTGCTCGTCGAATCCCGCACCGGGCGCGAGCCGTTCCTCGTTGCAGGCGATCACCGCGCCGAAGCGGAGGTTGTCCGGGTCGTAGTGCGGGCCGAAGGAGAAGGCGTGCAGCGAGGAGATCCCGGCCGCCGGGTCCCCTCCTCGGTAGCGCTCGTCAGCGCGCCGTACCTCGATCACATCCGCCACATCCGCCGGCGCCGTACGTCCGTCACGTCTCCCACCGTAGCCCCGCTCCCCTCCCTCCCCGCCCGGATAAGAGACCCGCCGCCGCACAGCTCCGTCCTGATAAGGCAGTCTTGTCCCGTGCCCGAACCCGAACGCAGCAACCCCGAGCGCCCAGCGCACGACATCCACACGCACACAGCGACCCTGAAGCGGCTGGAGAAGTCGTCCGGAAGTCTCGCCGCGCAGGCCATCGCGCGGATGGACGAGACGCTGCCGTGGTACCGGGCCATGCCACCGGAGAACCGTTCCTGGATCGGGCTCGTCGCCCAGGCCGGTATCGCCGCGTTCACCGAGTGGTTCCGGCGTCCCGACGCGCCCCAGGCCATCTCCACCGACGTGTTCGGCACCGCCCCCCGCGAGCTGACCAGGGCCATCACCCTGCGCCAGACCGTCGAGATGGTGCGGACGACGATCGAGGTGATGGAGAGCGCCATCGACGAGGTGGCCGCTCCCGGCGACGAGTCCGTGCTGCGCGAGGCCCTCCTCGTCTACGCCCGTGAGATCGCCTTCGCCACCGCCCAGGTCTACGCGCAGGCCGCCGAGGCCCGCGGTGCCTGGGACGCCCGGCTGGAGTCCCTGGTCGTGAACGCCGTGCTCTCCGGCGAGGCGGACGAGGGCGCCGTCTCCCGCGCCGCCGCTCTCGGCTGGAACTCCCCCGAACACGTCTGCGTGGTGCTGGGTACGGCACCCGACGGTGACAGCGAGCTGACCGTCGAGGCCATCCGGCGGGCGGCCCGGCACGCCAAGCTGCAGGTGCTGACCGGGGTGCTCGGGGACCGGCTCGTGGTGATCGCGGGCGGCAGCGACAACCCGCTCGCGGTGGCCAAGTCGCTGATCGGCCCGTACGCCGCCGGGGCCGTCGTCGCCGGGCCGATCGTGCCCGACCTGCTCGCCGCGACCCGCTCCGCGCAGGCCGCCGCGGCCGGTCTGAAGGCGTGTTTCGCCTGGCAGGACGCCCCGCGCCCGGTCCTCGCGGACGATCTGCTGCCGGAGCGCGCGATCGCCGGAGATCCCTCGGCCCGTGAGCAGCTGGTGGAGGAGATCTACAGACCACTGGAGGAAGCCGGCTCCGCGCTCCTCGAAACCCTCAGTGTCTATCTGGAACAGGCGAGCAGCCTCGAAGGCGCGGCCCGAATGCTCTTCGTTCACCCCAACACCGTGCGCTACCGGCTGCGACGTGTGACTGACGTCACCGGTTGGTCGCCCTCGGATGTACGATCCGCCTTCACACTGCGGATCGCGCTCATCCTGGGGCGTCTGGCCGATGGAGATCTCCAGACGTAGGCATTTGTCGGAGCCCTACAATTCCCCCTCGTGTTCTTCGTCCCTGTCCCCACGGGCGGCCGTGGCCGTCCACAAGAGAGAGTGTGAGAGTGCTCGTACTCGTCGCTCCCGGCCAGGGCGCCCAGACGCCCGGCTTCCTGACTCCCTGGCTCGATCTCCCCGGTGCCGCCGACCGCCTCGCCGCGTGGTCGGACGCCATCGGTCTCGACCTTGCCCACTACGGCACGCAGGCCGACGCGGACGCGATCCGGGACACGGCTGTCGCGCAGCCGCTCCTGGTCGCCGCCGGACTCCTCTCCGCCGCGGCACTCGGCGACGTGTCGGACCTCGCTCCCGGCGCCGTCGCGGGGCACAGCGTCGGTGAGATCACCGCCGCCGCGTTCGCGGGGGTGCTCGACGACACCGCCGCGCTCACGCTCGTACGCACCAGGGGCCTGGCGATGGCCGAGGCCGCCGCCGTCACGCGGACCGGTATGTCGGCACTGCTCGGCGGAGATCCCGAGACGACGGTCGCACACCTGGAGAAGCTCGGCCTGACCCCCGCCAACGTGAACGGCGCGGGCCAGATCGTGGCCGCCGGCACGCTGGAGCAGCTGGCCGCCCTGGAGGCGGACAAGCCCGACGGCGTACGCCGCGTGGTGGCCCTGAAGGTCGCCGGCGCGTTCCACACGCACCACATGGCACCCGCCGTCGAGGCGCTCGCGCAGGCCGCCGAGGACCTCGACCCCGCGGACCCGCGGGTCACGTACGTCTCCAACAAGGACGGCCAGGCGGTCAAGTCCGGCGCCGACGTCCTGAAGCGGCTGGTCGGCCAGGTGGCCAACCCGGTCCGCTGGGACCTGTGCATGGAGACCTTCCAGGAGCTCGGCGCGACCGCGCTGATCGAGGTGTGCCCGGGTGGCACGCTCACCGGCCTCGCCAAGCGCGCGCTGCCGGGTGTGAAGACCCTGGCGCTGAAGACCCCAGACGACCTCGACGCGGCTCGCGAGCTCCTCGCCGAGCACAGCGCCTGACAAGGAGCCCGAGAGCATGTCGAAGATCAAGCCCAGCAAGGGCGCCCCGTACGCACGGATCCTGGGCGTGGGCGGCTACCGTCCCGTCCGGGTCGTGCCCAACGAGGTGATCCTCGAGACGATCGACTCCTCCGACGAGTGGATCCGCTCGCGTTCCGGCATCGAGACCCGGCACTGGGCCTCCGACGAGGAGACCGTCGCCGCGATGTCGATCGAGGCGTCCGGCAAGGCCATCGCCGACGCCGGGATCGACGCCGACCAGATCGGCGCCGTGGTCGTCTCCACCGTGTCCCACTTCAGCCAGACCCCGGCCATCGCCACCGAGATCGCCGACAAGCTCGGTACGAACAGGGCCGCCGCCTTCGACATCTCGGCCGGCTGCGCGGGCTTCGGCTACGGACTGACCCTGGCCAAGGGCATGGTCGTCGAGGGTTCGGCGGAGTACGTCCTGGTCATCGGCGTGGAGCGGCTGTCCGACCTCACCGACCTGGAGGACCGTGCGACGGCCTTCCTGTTCGGCGACGGCGCGGGCGCGGTCGTCGTGGGCCCCTCCCAGGAGCCGCACATCGGCCCCACGGTGTGGGGCAGCGAGGGCGACAAGTCCGGGACCATCAAGCAGACCGTGCCGTGGGACCGCTTCCACAGCGGCGACGTCTCCACCCTCCCCCTCGACTCCAAGGGCGAGATCAAGTTCCCTGCGATCACGCAGGAGGGCCAGGCGGTGTTCCGCTGGGCCGTGTTCGAGATGGCGAAGGTCGCGCAGCAGGCACTGGACGCGGCCGGGATCAGCCCGGACGACCTGGATGTCTTCATTCCCCACCAAGCCAACGAGCGGATCATCGACTCGATGGTGAAGACGCTGAAACTGCCGGCGCACGTCACGGTCGCCCGGGACGTACGCACCACCGGCAACACCTCGGCCGCCTCGATTCCGCTCGCGATGGAGCGGCTTCTGGCGACCGGTGAGGCGAAGAGCGGCGACATCGCGCTCGTCATCGGATTCGGGGCGGGTCTCGTGTACGCCGCCACGGTCGTTACCCTCCCCTAGGCACACCGTCCGGACCACTCCGGCCGGAGTACCGCCACACCATCTGGATACATACCGAAGGAGCGCCTGACATGGCCGCCACTCAGGAAGAGATCGTCGAAGGTCTCGCCGAGATCGTGAACGAGATCGCCGGGATCCCCACCGAGGACGTCCAGCTGGACAAGTCCTTCACCGACGACCTGGACGTCGACTCGCTGTCCATGGTCGAGGTCGTCGTCGCCGCCGAAGAGCGCTTCGACGTCAAGATCCCGGACGACGACGTCAAGAACCTCAAGACCGTCGGCGACGCGACCGCCTACATCCTCAAGAACCAGGCCTGATCCGCGGACCGGGCCCGGCCCGGTCCACCGGTCAGTCCGTTGCCCCGCCACCCGGCGGTGGCGCCGCTGAATCCTCGTATCCGTTGGAGAAAGAATTCCCGTGAGCTCGACCAATCGCACCGTGGTCGTCACCGGTATCGGCGCAACCACACCGCTGGGTGGCGACGCAGCCTCTACCTGGGAGGGCCTGGTCGCCGGCAAGTCCGGTGTCCGCCCCCTGGAGCAGGAATGGGCCGCCGAGCAGGCGGTCCGTATCGCGGCGCAGATCGCCGTGGAACCGGGCGAGGTCATCCCCCGCCCGCAGGCCCGCCGTCTCGACCGCTCGGCGCAGTTCGCGCTGATCGCGGCCAAGGAGGCCTGGGCGGACGCCGGCTTCACCGACCGGGCCGGCGACGACCCGGCCATCGACCCGGACCGCCTCGGCACCGTCATCGCCTCCGGCATCGGCGGCGTGACCACCCTGCTCGACCAGTACGACGTGCTGAAGGAGAAGGGCGTCCGCCGCGTCTCCCCGCACACCGTCCCCATGCTCATGCCGAACGGCCCGTCGGCCAACGTGGGCCTGCTCGTCGGCGCCCGCGCCGGCGTGCACACCCCGGTCTCCGCCTGCGCCTCGGGCGCCGAGGCGATCGGCTACGCCATCGAGATGATCCGCACCGGGCGCGCCGACGTCGTCGTCGCCGGCGGTACCGAGGCGGCCATCCACCCGCTGCCCATCGCCGCCTTCGGCAACATGATGGCGATGTCCAAGAACAACGACGACCCGCAGGGCGCCTCGCGGCCCTACGACGTCGCACGCGACGGCTTCGTCCTGGGCGAGGGCGCCGGCGTCCTGATCCTGGAGTCCGCCGAGCACGCCGCCGAGCGCGGTGCCCGGGTCTACGCGGAGGCGGTCGGCCAGGGCATCTCCGCCGACGGCCACGACATCGTGCAGCCGGAGCCGGAGGGCCGCGGCATCTCGCGCGCCCTGCAGAACCTGCTGGACAACACCGACCTCGACCCGGCCGAGATCGTGCACGTGAACGCGCACGCGACCTCGACGCCCGCCGGTGACGTGGCGGAACTGAAGGCGCTGCGCAAGGTCTTCGGTGACGACGCCGACCACATGGCGGTCTCCGCGACCAAGTCGATGACCGGTCACCTCCTCGGTGGCGCCGGCGGTGTGGAGTCGGTGGCGTCGGTGCTGGCTCTGTACAACCGGATCGCGCCGCCGACCATCAACGTCGACAACCTCGACCCCGAGGCCGAGGCGAACGCCGACATCGTGCGCGGGGAGGCCCGCAAGCTGCCCGTCGAGGGCCGCATCGCCGCGCTGAACGACTCGTTCGGGTTCGGCGGGCACAACGTGGTGCTGGCGTTCCGTACGATCTGAAGCCGGCCGTAGATGTACTGAACCGGCGTGTGGCCCGGACTCCCTGTCGGAGTCCGGGCCACCTTCGCTTTCCGCCGGGTACCGGATCGTGGGGGGCTGGGCGCGCGGTTCCCCGCTGCCCCAGAAGCTTTCCCTCACGCCCGTCGTCGGGTCAGACCACCGTCAGACCACCTGGTGGAGCCAGCGGACCGGGGCGCCCTCGCCCGCGTAGCGGAAGGGTTCCAGTTCGTCGTCCCAGGGCTTGCCCAGGAGCTTGGCGAGGTCGGCCTCCAGGTCGGTCTCGCCGCGCTGGGAGCGCAGGAGCGCGGCGCGCAGCCGGTCCTCGGGGATCAGGATGTCGCCGTGGATCCCGGTGACGGCGTGGAAGATGCCGAGTTCGGGGGTGCAGCTGTAGCGCTCGCCCTCGGCCGTGGCGCAGGGTTCGGCGGTCACCTCGAAGCGCAGCATCTGCCAGCCGCGCAGCGCCGAGGCGAGTTTCGAGGCGGTGCCCACCTCGCCCTTCCAGGAGAACTCGGATCTCCAGGTGCCCGGCGCCGCGGGCTGCCGGATCCAGTCGAGGTTGACGCGCGTACCGAGCACACCCGCGACCGCCCACTCGACGTGTGGGCACAACGCGCGGGGCGCGGAGTGCACGTAGAGAACTCCACGTGTCGTCACTGGGGCCTCCGGGCAGAGCGAGACATCTTGTAACTTAGCGGAACGGCAGTGGCAGGGCGGCCACGTGGCGAGGCTACCGTGCGGCGGCGCAAGGAGTGTGACGTACCGTCGGTCCCAGCGCCCAGAAACATTGAGGTTTCACCCAAGGGGACGCGGTGCGACCGACCGTGTACTGCGGGGTGTCGGCCAACCGTGTCGGTCAGGTGCTGACCAAGACTGTTCAACGAACGAGGGGACCAGGGGATGCGCATCCGTAGCCACCGTCCGCGCGCCGTCCTCGCCCTGGTGGCGGCGGCCCTGCTGGGTGTGGCCGGGTGCGACGCCTCGGGTGACGGCTCCTCCGCCGCGCACAGCACGGTCGCGGGCCGGCCGTCCCCGAAACCGTCCCCTCTCTGGAACCGCAGTCCCCACTCCGTGGCCGCCGTCGGGGACTCCATCACCCGCGGCTTCGACGCCTGCACCGTGCTGTCGGACTGCCCCGAGGTCTCCTGGGCGACCGGCAGCGACACCCGGGTCCGCAGCCTGGCCGTGCGGCTGCTCGGGCCGGAGGGGGCAGCCGAGCGCAGCTGGAACTACGCGGTCACCGGTGCGCGGATGGCGGACCTGCCGGAGCAGATGGAGCGGGCCGTCGCCGAGAAGCCGGAGCTGGTGACCGTGATGGTGGGCGCCAACGACGCCTGCCGGTCCTCGGTCCCGGCGATGACCTCGGTCGCCCGCTTCCGCGCCGCGTTCCAGGACGCGATGAGCACCCTGCGCGAGGAGCTGCCGAAGACCCAGGTGTACGTGTCGAGCGTGCCGGATCTGAAGCGGCTGTGGTCCGAGGGACGCGGCAACCCGCTGGGCAAGCAGATCTGGAAACTGGGCATCTGTCCCTCGATGCTGGCCGACGCGGACTCCCTGGGCTCGCGTGCGGCGCTGCGGCGGGCGAGGGTGCAGGACAGGGTGGAGCAGTACAACAAGGTCCTCGGGGACGTGTGCGCCAAGGACCGGCGCTGCCGTTTCGACGGGGGCGCGGTCTTCGGCTTCCGCTTCGGCACGGACCAGCTGAGCCACTGGGACTGGTTCCACCCGAGCAGGGACGGTCAGGCCCGGCTCGCGGAGCTGGCCTACCAGGTGGTGACGGCCCGGCAGCCGCTGGTCTAGGCGGGGCGGGCGGCGGGCGGCCGATCAGATGGACTCGGCACGGTGGACTCGGCCGGTGGACCGGGCCGGTGGGCACAGGTCGTTGGCCTAGGCTTCCGATCATGGACAGCGAACTCTTCGGCACCCTTCCCGACGGCACCCCGGTCCACCGCTGGACGCTGGAGCGTGCCGGGGTGCGGGTGCGGATCCTGACGTACGGCGGGATCGTCCAGTCGGTCGAGATCCCCGGCCGCGACGGGCAACGCGCGGACGTGGTGCTGGGCTTCCCCGGCCTCGACGGGTATCTCGCGCACCCGGACCCGTACCTCGGGGCGCTGGTCGGGCGGTACGCCAACCGGATCGCCGGCGGCCGCTTCCCGCTCGACGGCCTCACCTACCACCTCGCGCAGAACAACGCCCCCAACTCCCTGCACGGCGGCGAGCTCGGTTTCGACAAGCGGGTGTGGGACGCGGAACCGGTCGGGCACGGGCTGCGGCTCACCCGGGTCTCCCCGCACGGCGAGGAGGGCTTCCCGGGCCGTCTGGAGGTCACGGCGACGTACGGGCTGGACGCGGCGGGCGCGCTGTGCATCGCGTACGAGGCGGTCACGGACGCGCCGACCGTGGTGAACCTGACGAACCACTCGTACTGGAACCTGGCCGGTTCGGGGAACGCCGGCGGTCACGAACTCCGGCTGTCCGCGTCGCGGGTGACGCCGGTGGACGCGGATCTCATTCCCACCGGGGCGCTGGAGTCCGTGGACGGCACGCGTTTCGACTTCCGGACGGCGCGGAAGGCCGGCGCCGGGTACGACCACAACTTCGTGCTGGACAAGGGGACGACGGCGAGCGCGGTCGAGGTCGCGGAGCTCCACGACCCCTCCTCCGGGCGGGTACTGACGGTCGCGACCACCGAGCCCGGCCTCCAGCTCTACACCGCGGACCACCTCGGCGAACCGTTCGCGCCCGGCGACGGGATCGCGCTGGAGACGCAGCACTTCCCCGACTCCCCGAACCGGCCGGAGTTCCCGAGCACGCGGCTGCGGCCGGGGGACACGTACCGCTCGGAGACGGTGTTCGGGTTCGGGGTGCGCTCCTAGGACGTGGCGGGCCCGGCCGGCGGGGAGCGGGACGACCGGGCGGGGAGTCTCCGTGGGCCGAGCGGTCCGAGGCCGTCGGGGAACCGACGAGCCCCGGTCCGGATGTCAGGTTCCGGACCGGGGCTGCTCGGGGGGGGGCTGTCCCGGATCAGACGTTAATCGTCGTCACGACCCGGCGGTCGGTGATCGAGCGGCCTGCGGCAACCTCGTACGAACCCTTCACAAACACCCACGTGCCGGCGTCCTCGTCCCAGACCTCGAAGGCGCGGCGGGGGATGCCGAGCACGGCCTCGACGCTCTCGCCAGGCCCCGCCTCGACTCCGGCGAAGGCGGCGAGCCTGCGGACCTGGCGCTCGCTGTCCGCCTCGACCGGCGTCAGATAGAGCTGGACGACCTCGCGGCCGTGGCGCTCGCCGGAGTTGCGGACGCGGACCGTGACCGTCGCGGCGCGGTCACCCGCACCGTCGCCGTCACCGTCGCAGGGTTCGACCGACTCGTACGCCCAGTCGGTGTAGCCGAGGCCGTGCCCGAAGGGGTACGCGGGGGTCCTGCCCTCCCTCTCCCAGGCGCGGTAGCCGATGAAGGCACCCTCGGTGTACGGGAGTTCGCCGTCGACGGGCACCACCTGGGTGACCGGGGCGTCCGCGAGCGAACCCCAGGTCGTGGGCAGCCGGCCGCCGGGCTCGTGGGCGCCCGTGAGCACGTCCGCGAGGGCGGCGCCGGCCTCCTGCCCCGGGAACCAGGTGAGCAGCACGGCGGCGACCTCCTCGCGCCACGGGAGTTCCACCGGGGAGCCGGAGTTGACGATCACGACGGTGTTCGGGTTGGCGGCGGCGACGGCGTGCACCAGGTCGTCCTGGCGCCCGGGGAGCCGGAGGTTCTCGCGGTCGAAGCCCTCGGACTCGACACGGTCGGTGGTGGCGACCACGACGACGGCGGTGTCCGCGGCGCGGGCCGCCTCGACCGCCTCGGCGATCAGTTCGTCGGGGTCACGCCGCGGTTCCTGGTGGACGAGGGCGAAGCCGACCATCCTCAGGGGCGCGCCCTCCGGCAGGACCACCACCTGGCGCAGGGACACCTCGTACGTCTCACCGGCGGCGAGATCGACCCGGGCGCGCTCCTCGGGGGCCCCGAAGAAGGCCGTGAAGGGGCTGTCCTCCGTGCTGACCTGGGCGTCGTCGAAGTGGACCGTGCCGTCGACGGTGAGCGTGAACGCGCCGAGGCCCTTGATGCCGAAGGTGTGTGTGCCGCTCACGCGCGGGGTGAAGGTGCCCCGCAGGTCCACGGTGTGGAGGTTGTCGTGGGTGACTCCTTCGGGGAGGTCGTTGCCCATCCACTGGAGCTGGCCGTTGGGCGCGGAGCCGCTGCCGATCACCTCGCCGTCGTGGTCGCGGCATTCCGCGCGGAGTGCGAACCCCTTGTCGGCGACGGCGAGTTCCTGGTTCGGGTCGGCTCCGACCGCGTACGTCAGGCTGCCTTCGGGGAGCGCGGCGGTGAGGCCGTCCAGGGGTGACACGACGTGGGCGGGGAAGACGGTGGCGGAGCCGCCGCCGAGGACACGGGCGTCGCGGGCGGCGGCGCCGCTCAGCGCCACCGTGCCCGGCCGCAGCGGCAGCGCCGCGTTCTCGTTGCGTACGAGGACGAAGGAGCGGCGGGCGATCTCGCGGGCCAGGGCCTCGCCGTCCACCGGCTCCGGCAGCTCCGTGACGACCGGTTCGGCGCCCTCCAGGATGCCGACGCGGGCGGCGAGCCGCAGGACGTTGCGGACGGCCTCGTCGACCTTCGCCTCCTCGGCGCTGCCCGCGCGGACGGCGGCGGCGAGCGCGTCGCCGTACACGGTCCCGGGGCCGGGCATGGCGACGTCGAGGCCGCCCTCGATCGCCCCCACCGTCGAGCGG
Organism: Streptomyces sp. NPDC005195; assembly: GCF_040608315.1. NCBI lineage: Bacteria > Bacillati > Actinomycetota > Actinomycetes > Kitasatosporales > Streptomycetaceae > Streptomyces > Streptomyces sp. NPDC005195. The sequence goes on along the minus strand of NZ_JBEXHZ010000002.1, from coordinate 351,646 downwards.
GCCGCCGTCCAGTCGGAGACGTTGAAGCCGTCGAAGCCCCACTCGCCGCGCAGGACCTCGTTCACGAGGTGGTGGTGCTCGGACATCGTGGTGCCGTTGACCGAGTTGTAGGCGGTCATGATGCCCCAGGGGTGGGCGTTCTCGACGATGGCCTCGAAGGGGGCCAGATAGAGCTCGCGCAGGGCCCGTTCGGAGACGAGGTTGTCCACCGTGAAGCGGTCGGTCTCGGCGTCGTTGGCCACGAAGTGCTTGACGGTGGTGCCGACACCGCCGGACTGCACGCCCCGCACATAGCCGCTGCCGATCCGTCCGGTCAGGTACGGGTCCTCGCTGTACGCCTCGAAGTGGCGGCCGCCGAGCGGCGAGCGGTGCAGGTTGACCGTGGGCGCGAGCAGCACGTGGACGTGCTTGCGGCGGGCCTCCTGAGCCAGGAGGACGCCGGCGCGGGTCGCCAGTGCGGGGTCCCAGGTGGCGGCGAGCGCGGTCGGTGAGGGGAGGGCGATGGACGGGTCGTCGGCGGTCCAGCGCACGCCCCGCACGCCGATCGGACCGTCGGACATGACGAGGGACCGCAGTCCGATCTCGGGGAGTCCGGGCAGCGACCACATGTCCTGCCCCGCGAGCAGCCGCGTCTTCGCGTCCAGGCCGAGCCTGGCGAGGGCCGCCTCGACGACCGCCTCGCGCGCCCGGTCCGCCGCGCTCGTGCCCCGGCCCCTGGTCCCGGTCCGGCTCTCCGCTGTCTCCGCTGCCTCCGTCACGGTGGCACCTCCTCGTTGAAGTCCGTGAAGCCCGTGAAACCCGTGGAATCCGTGAAACCCGCATGGCTGTACGGCTGTACGGCTGCACGGCCGCGGGATCCGCCGGACGTCCTCATCCTGCACCCGCTGCCTGTAGAGCGGTAGGTTTCGTTGCCTTGACGTGACATTCAGGGTGGGCGGATACCGTACGGTGACGCCATGACGACCAGGACCAGGGGCGAGGAGCGGCGCGCCGAGATCGTGCGCGCGGCCCTGGAGGTGATCGCCGAACGCGGTTACCGGGGCGCGAGCATGGCCGCCGTCGCCGAGCGCGTGGGCCTCACCCAGCAGGGGCTGCTGCACTACTTCCCGACCAAGGACACCCTGCTGGTCGCGGTCCTCAAGGAACGTGACCAGTGGGACGCCGTGCCCGACAGTCAGTGGCGGCTGGACCTGCTGGCCTCGCTGGCCGACTACAACGCGATGCGGCCCGGCATCGTCCAGACCTTCTCGGCGCTGCTCGGCGAGAGCGTCACGGAGGGGCATCCGGCGCGCGAGTTCTTCACCCGGCGGTATGTCGCCGTGCGCGCGAGCATGGCGCAGGTGCTGCGCGCCGAGTACGGGGAGCGGCTGCCGAGCGGGCTCACGCCGGAGCGCGCCGCCCCGCTGCTGGTGGCGGTGATGGACGGGCTCCAGTACCAGTGGCTGCTGGATCCGGAGTCGGTGGACATGCCGGCCGCGTTCCGGGACTTCCTGGTGCTGCTGGGCGAGGCCTGAGCCCCGGCGACGGGCGGATCGCCCACCGCCGACGCTCCACCGTCATCGGCCCACGTCGGCCCACCCGCTTCGGCTCACCGGCGCCGGACGACCGCAAGAAGGAATCACTCCGGCCCTCGGGCCGAATGCCGGCGGATGCGTTCGACGGCCTCCGCGATGTCCGCGTCGGCGACGGCGGGATCGGCCGCCGCCCGCCTGTAGTGCTCCAGCACCGCCTCCATGGCGGGGAGCCGGGCGGTCTCCGTGGCGAGGGCGACGTCCTTCACCGCGAGCGCGGTACCGAAGTGCACGTCCCGCGCGAAGGCACGGCCGACGGCGCCGCCGAGCGGCCCGCCCGCGAGCGAGGCGCGCACGGTGTCCTCGTCGAGGCCGAGCGCGTCCGCGAGGACCATGGCCTCGGCGACGAGGGCGACCCCGCCGAGCACGGCGGTGTTGACGACGAGCTTGAGCGCGGCGCCGGAGCCGGACGGGCCGGTACGGGTGACCGTGCCGAGAGGGGCGAGCACCCGCTCGACGCCTGCCACGTCGCCGCCCGCGAGAATGCCGAGCTGCCCCGCGGCCGCCTTGTCCGTGCTGCCCGCCACCGGCGCGTCGACGAGCCGCACGCCCTCCCCCAGCCGGGCGGCAAGCTCCTTCACCACGTCCGGACCGACGGTCGACATCTCGACCCAGTACGTCCCCGGGCGCAGTTGCGCCACGACGGCGTCCGCGACCGCGCCGAGCGCGGCGGGGCCGGCGAGCATCGTGATCACCACATCGGCGTCCCGCACGGCCTCGGCCGGAGACGCGGCGAGCGTGGCCCCGGCGTCGACCAGCGGCTCCGCCTTCGCGGCGGTGCGGTTCCAGACGGTCAACGGGTGCCCCGCGTCGAGAAGCCGGCGCGCCATCGCCGCACCCATGTGACCGAGTCCGAGGAATGCGATCTTTTCCATGTCCCCGACGCTAGGCGCGCCCGGTTGATGCGGCAAGCGAATGTCTGGCCCGGGTCCCGTGCCCGACCCGCTGGAGGCCCACGCCCCGCGCCACCTCCTCGACGAGTCCCTGTACGTCGCCGTGCCCGCCGGTCACCGGCTCGCCGCCGGGACGTCGGTGCGGCTGCTCCCACTGGTGCCGCGGCACGCGGCGGCACGGATCCCCGTATGCCGGAGATCCGTGTATGCCCGAGATCCGTGATCCCCGTACGACCGCCGCGCCGCGCGTCACCCCTCATGGCGTACGTCCGCTCCGGCACGCGATACTGCGGCCGTCCGGCAGCACCCCACGGCGACGGAAGGCATGAACTCCCTTGACTTACACAGGCGTTCGCATCGGCTTACTCGCACTGACCCTGATGGCGGGATCGGCGGCCATCCCCACCGCGCCGGCCGCCGCGCACCCCCGTATCGCGGACACCGGCACCACGGGCTCCGCCACCCTGGACTCCGCCACCGTGGAGGAGCGGCGCCTCGACCGGGCCGCGCCTCAGGAGATCCTGCGGCGCTCCGGATTCGACGCGGTGGCACCGGAGTTCGTCCGGGTGCTGGAGCGGTCGGGCTCCTACGCGCGGGCCGAGCACGTGGTCGCGCGGGAGGGTGCGCGGCTGTGGCGGCGGGCCGTGGACCGGGCGCAGGGACGCGGCCCCGCCGGCGGCGACCTGAGCCGCGACGACGACCGGCCGCTGTACTGGGCGCGGCTCGGAATGACCCGTGAAGTGCGGCAGTGGACGCCCCGGTTCGGGCTGACGGACGCGCAACGCGCCCGCCTGCTGGCCGCGTTGGAGCGGACCTCGCGCGGCGGGCAGGACATCCACTTCCCGCGCGCCAAGGGTGTGAAGCGGATCCTGGTCACCGGGTTCGACCCCTTCACCCTGGACCGGGACGTCCGGATCTCCAATCCCTCGGGGGCCACGGCCCTCGCGCTCGACGGCACCACGATCCGGACGGCGGACGGGCCCGCGCGCGTCGAGACCGCCGTCTTCCCGGTCCGCTGGCAGGACTTCGCCGAGGGCACGGTGGAGCGGACGCTGCGGCGGCAACTGCCGCGCGTGGACCTGTTCACGACCGTGAGCCAGGGCCGCGTGGGCCGCTTCGACGTGGAGCGGACCAACGGGGCCTGGCGGGGCGGCTTCCCGGACAACGAGAACGTGTCACGGACCGGGGCTGTCCCGGTCACCGATCCGGCCTCGCAGCCGCAGTGGACGACGACGACCCTCCCGTACACGCGGATCGTGGCCGCGGACACGGGCCGCTTCCCGGTGTACGACCACACGTCGGTGACCGAGATCCCGGCGGGAGGCACCGATCCGGTCGTGCGCCCGGACGGCCCGACCCCGGGCTCGGCGGCGCGTGCCGGAGGCGGCGGCGACTATCTCTCCAACGAGATCGCCTACCGCGCGACGTTGCTGCGCGACCGCCTCGGTCTGCACGACAGCCTGCCGGGCGGCCATGTCCACACGCCCGTGCTCGAGTTCGGCGCCGGCAACACGGACCCGGCGACCGGGACGGTCACCGATCCCGGGTTCGTGCGCAACCGGCTGGACATCATCGCCCAGGTCCGGTCGATCCTGACGGTGGCCGCCGACGCGGGCGCGCCGGGCGTCGGTGGGACGGCGCGAACGCGGGACTGACGCCGAGGCCGGCCAGGACGGTGATGCCGGCTACCGCGAGAACCCGGTTCACGCCGTGGCACCCAGCTCCCGCTCCTCCTGGTCTCCCTGGTCCGCGTGGTCTTCCCGGTCCGGGTTCGGCTCGCCCGTCTCCTCGCCCAGCAGGTCACGGACCATCAGCGTGGCGCCCGCGACGGCGCCCGGCATCAGGAAGACGGCGACCACGGGGACCAGGAAGGCGAGGCCCAGGGGGGTGCCGAAGCCCCAGACCAGCATCTTGCGGGACCGGAGCAGGGGGAGACGGGCGCGGAGTTCGACGCGGCGGCGCTGGAGGGCCACCGCGGTCAGTTCCTCGGTGAGGAAGAAGCCGGTGACGAAGAAGCCGATCACCGGGACGACCGTCTGGCCGACGACCGGGACGAAGCCGAGGGCGAAGAGGAGGATGCCCCAGACCAGGGCCCGTACGACGATACGAAGGCTGTCGCGTCCGGAGATCCACAGCTCGCGCCAGAGCGGCAGCCCGGATGCGGGGGCGGTGCCGTCCGGGGAGACGTCACGGTCGACCTTCTCGGAGAGCGACTCGTAGAAGGGCTGTCCGACGAGGAGCGTGACCGCGGTGAAGGTGACCACGGCGAGCAGGAGGGCGAGGGCGAAGAGCACGGCGGTCAGAAGTCCGCGGAAGAGACCCTGCCACGGGCTCGTCCAGGGGTCCGCGAAGGGGGTGGCCCAGGTGACGAAGTCCTCGCCGTAGAGGGCGAGCGCGATGAGTGCCGCCGCGTACAGCACGAGGGTGATCAGCCCCGGAAGCAGGCCGAATCCGTACTGCTTCCCATGCCGTGCGACCCATCGCTGGCCCTGTATGAGGTAGTGGAACCCTGCCCCGAGATCACGCATGCGGGCCACTTTACCGGCGCCCTGGCCGCCTTCCCCCCGTGCCGGCGTCCCCGGACCCGTGGGCGCCCGGCGGGGCTACGCCGGGGTCACCGCCACCACCGCGCTTCCGTCCGCCGCGGGCGACACCGCCGCCGACACCCGGACCGCCGCCGCCCGCGCCACCCGTCCCGCCCGGGACGCCGAGGCCAGCAGGACCGGCTGGAGATGTTCGAGGCCGGAGACGAGGAGTTCCTCGCCGGCGATCAGGACGGGACGGACGGCGTTCGTCGTGGCGGCCGCCGCCTCCGTGAGGTCGGCCAGCGGCGGCAGCACGGCCCGTACCACCCCCGCCCCCGCCGTGGCCGCCCGCTCGGCGAGCGCCACCTGCAGCGGCAGCAGCGGAGCCAGCGCCGCGGTCGACGCGTCGGCGATGCGCCGGAGTTCCGGGGAGGAGTCGCGCAGGACGTCGGCCGCCGCGCGGATCACCGGTGTCGACGCCAGCAGCACCCCCGCCATCACCCCCGCGGCCGTCGGCAGCAACGGCGACCCCTCCTCCAGCAGTTCCCCGAGCGCGGCGGCCACCTCCTCCACCGCGGGCTCCACCGCGTCGAGGATAGGCAGCAGACTGTCGCCCACGGCCGCCAGCAGCACCCGGGCCGGTTCGCTCACGGGATGCGTCGCCAGCGGCGCCCCGGTCGTCCCCAGCCGCGTCAGCGTGTCCACGATGCGGTAGAAGGCCTCCTGCGCCTGCGGCGACGCACTCGCCTCGGCCAGCTCCGCCGTGGTCTCCCGGAGCACCCGCAGCGCCTCCGCACCCGACCCGTCCCGGGGGTCGAGGGTGTTGAGCGCGATCCTGGTGATGTTCCCGGCCGTGTCGAGGAGTTGGCCGGTGACGTCGGTCGTGGCGCGCGCCATGCGCAGCAGGTCGTCCCTGCTGGGGAGCGACGGAATCGGGGACATGGGCCCTCCTCGCCACGCGCGGCACCTCGGTCCGGAGCCCGCGCGGCTCTCCGTCGCGCCGGTGCCCACCTCCAGCATGCCCTCCGCGGCCCGCCGAGGATGCGCCATCCGTGGCATTGGTGACATCGAGGCCTCCTCGGTGGGGGAAGGTCGAGCGGGAACGCCTCGCCCCACCGACCCGCGGGCGTCTCCGAAGAGCCAGTCCCCGAAGACCCGTTCGGCCAGGCCGGCCCCCGGCTCCCCCCACGGAGGTACGACGCGTGCGCCCACCGAGACCCGTCCTGATCACCGTCGCCGGTGTCACCGTGACCGGATCGCTTCTCCTGGCCCCGCACAGCGCCCTCGCGGACCGCAGACCTCTGGTCCGCGAGGGCGCCGCCCGGGACCGCGGCGCCGCCTCGACCCCCCTGAGCGCGGCCCGGCAGGCCCTGAAGGCCCCCGTCACCGCCCTCCCTTCCCGCCTCTCCCTCTCCGCCTCCTCCCTTCGGGGCTACCCCCGCGAGCAGCTGCTCGCCCCGGACCCGGAGAACCCGGCGGACAGGTCGATCAAGCTGGGGCTCATCCCGTACCACGCCATCGCACCGCGGCTGAACGCCCTGCAGCGGCTCGGCGACCGGGTGAGCGTGGAGGTCACGGGCCGTTCGGCCGGCGGTCACCGGCTCTACCTCGTCACCGTCACCGCCCCCGAGTCCCCCGACCGGACCCGCGCCCAGGAACGGATGCGCGCACTCATCGAGAACGCGCCCGGGGCCGCAGCCGGCGACCCCGCCGTCCGGACGGACTACAAGATCCCCGTCTTCTTCGACAGCAACATCCACGGCAACGAGTGGGAGGGCACGGACGCCTCCCTGCGGCTCATCGAGCGGCTGGCGAAGGCGAAGGACCGCGCCACCGCCGACCTGCTGGCCCACAGCCGCCTCTACTTCGACGTCACCGCCAACCCGGACGGCCGTATCGCGGGCACCCGCGCCAACGCGAACGGCTTCGACCTGAACCGGGACTTCGTCACCGCCTCCCAGCCCGAGGTGCGCGCGGTGCGGCAGATCGAGATCGACAAGCAGCCCGCGGTGATGCTCGACCTGCACGGCTACGTCAACGGCACCCTCATCGAACCGACCACCCCGCCGCACGGCGAGAACTACGAGTACGACCTCTTCCTCAAGAACACCTACGCCAACGCCCTCGGCATGGAGGCAGCCGTCGACGGCCTCGGCTACACGGCGGCGAAGGACGGCGTCGAACCCGCCCAGATCCCCTTCCGCGACCAGCGGGAGGGCTGGGACGACTGGCCGCCGGTCTTCGCACCGCAGTACGCGGCCTTCCACGGCGCGGTCGCCGCGCACACGGTCGAGCTCCCGCTGACGGTCGACAACGCGGCGTACGAGTCGCTGCCCGTCGGTGAACTGCGCCGCCGCGCGGCCGTCAACGTGGAGGTGGCGGGCGCGGCGATGCGCGCGACCCTCACCTACGCGCGAAGCCACCGGGCCGCGCTCGTCGCCGACCAGATCGAGGTCTTCCGGCGCGGTGCGAGCGGAGCCGCCCAGGTGCCGGTCTCCGCCGGGACGGTACCGGGCGTTCCGGGCATCGGCCCTGAGGACGTCTACACCACCGACTTCCCCCGCGCGTACGTGATTCCGGCCGGGTCCGCGCAGCGCTCCGCCACGGCCGCCGCCCGCCTCGTCGGCCATCTGCTCGCCAACGGCGTACGCGTCACCCGCGCGGCCAGAGGTTTCCGGCTCGCGGGACGCTCGTACGCGCGGGGCTCGTACGTCGTCGACCTGCACCAGCCCAGACGCGGTCTGGCCAACGTGCTGCTGGCGGACGGGCGGGACATCAGCGACAAGGTCTCGACGATGTACGACATCTCCGGCTGGAGCCTGGGGCGGCTGTGGGGCGCGTCGGTCGTACGGGTACGGGCCGGCGACCTGCCGGCGGCGACCGCGGCCGCCGCCGCCCGTCCTGTGCGGGCGGCCGCACCGGCCGGGTACGTCGCCCCGCACGGCGACCTGCGGCTGCGTCTCGACACCCCCGAGGCGGTCGCGGCGCTCAACTCCCTGCTCCGGCAAGGGGTCGCGGTACGGCGACGGGCGGACGGCAGCGCGGCCGTGCCCTCCTCGGCGCGGTCGCCGGCCACCGCCCTCGCCCGGAGGTACGACGTCGTCTTCGACGCGGCCACGGACACCCGGGGCACCGCGCTGCACCGGGTCCGGGTCGCCGCGGCGGTCACTCCGGGCGAGCTCTTCGCGCTGCGCGAGATGGACTTCGACGTCGTCCCGGTGTCGACGGCGGTCCTCAACGCGGGCTTCGACTGGTCCGCGGCGGATGTCCTGTTCGTGTCGGCGGGACTCGATCACGCCCGTCTGAACCCGGCCGCGCGGGCCGCCCTCGACGCCTTCCTGGGCGCCCACGGGCTGGTCGGACGCGGCGCCTCCGGGGCCGCGCTCAACAGCTCGACGGGCCTGCTCGCGGCAGTGCCCGTCGAGGGCGACGAGGACGCCAACGGTGTGGTGCGCGTGGTGAATTCGGGGAACGGCGGCATCATGTCCGGTGCCCCCGACCACAGTTTCGTCTACGCGCCCGTCTGGTTCACGGGTCTCGGCCCGCATGTCCGCGTCGAGCAGGCGTACGCGCCGGGCGACCCGCTCGTCTCGGGCCACTGGCGGCCGACGGCCGGCGGCGGCCCCGGGGCGGCAGGCGGTCACGCCTGCGTCATCAGCGGCCCGCACGCGGTCCTCTTCGGCACCGAGCCGCTCTTCCGCGATCACCCGAAGGGCGAATTCCCGCAGGTGGCCCAGGCGTTGCTGACGGTGTCCCGAGGCGGTGCGCGGTTCGGCCGCGGGGTGCTCCACCACGCGCGGGCCGCGTCCCGGGACCGGGACGCGGCCCGCGCCGCGGCCGGCGCGTCCGTCAGACGAGCGTCACCGTGACGTCGCCGCGCGTCGCCTTCGAGTACGGGCAGACCTGATGGGCCTGCTCGAGCAGATCCCGCGCCGTCGCCGCGTCCACGGCCGGGAGGGTCGCGGAGATCTCGACGATGATGCCGAACCCGTCGCCGTTCCTGCCCAGACCGACCCTGGCGGTGACCGTCGAGCCGGTGAGGTCGGCGTTCCGCCCGCGGGCGACGACGCCGAGCGCGCCCTGGAAGCAGGCGCTGTACCCGGCGGCGAAGAGCTGCTCCGGGTTGGTCCCGGCGCCGCTCCCGCCCAGTTCCTTCGGCGGGTTCACGACGACGTCGAGCCTGCCGTCGTCGGTGGCGACACGGCCGTCGCGGCCGTGGTGCGCGGTGGCGACGGCCGTGTACAGGACGTCGGACTGCTGGATGGACATACGGTGCGTTCCTCCCTGTCCGCCGCGACTCGCGCCCACGATCGCGACGACTTCGGAAAGAAGTTACCGTATGCCGGAAGTCCAGGAGAAGCCCCGCCGGACCGTCAGAGCTTGACGATCATCTTTCCGGTGTTGTCGCCGCGCAGAACACCGAAGAACGCCTCGAGGTTGTTCTCGATGCCCTCGACGACGGTCTCGTTGTACTTGAGCTCGCCGGAGCGGACCCAGGCGCCGACCTCCTGGACGAACTGCTGCTGCAGGTCGTAGTGGTCGCCGACCAGGAAGCCCTGGATGCGGCCGCGGGTCTGGATGAGACGGGCGAGGTTCCTCGGGCCGGGCGCGGCCTCGGTGTTGTTGTAGACGGAGATCATGCCGCAGACCGCGACACGGCCGTCCCGGTTCAGCCGGCCGATGGCGGCCTCCAGGTGGTCGCCGCCCACGTTGTCGAAGTAGACGTCGACGCCGTCGGGGGCGGCCTCGCGCAGCTGCTCGCCCACCGGGCCGTTCTTGTAGTTGAACGCGGCGTCGAAGCCGTACTCCTCGACGAGCAGCTTCACCTTCTCGTCGGAGCCCGCCGAACCGATGACCCGCGAGGCGCCCTTGAGCCTGGCGATCTGCCCGACCTGGCTGCCGACGGCACCGGCCGCGCCCGACACGAAGACGGAGTCGCCCTCCTTGAAGGAGGCGACGCGCAGGAGGCCCGCGTAGGCGGTGAGACCGGTCATCCCGAGGACACCGAGGTACGCGGAGAGCGGCGCGGCCTCGGGGTCGACCTTGACGGCCTGCTTGGCGTCCACGACGGCGTACTCGCGCCAGCCGAGGAAGTGCAGGACGTGGTCACCGGCCCCGATCCCCTCGGCGCGGGAGGCGACGACCTCGCCGACCGCACCGCCCTGCATGGTCCTGCCCAGCTCGTAGGGGGCGGCGTACGACTTGGCGGCGCTCATCCGGCCGCGCATGTAGGGATCGACGGAGACGTACTTGTTGCGTACGAGGATCTGGCCCTCCCCGGGCTGCGGAACCTCGGCCTCGACCAGGGCGAAGTCCTCGGGCTTCGGCCAGCCGACCGGGCGGGCGGCCAGGTGCCATTCACGGCTGACGGAGGGGAGCTGGGTGTCGGTCATGAGGGTGTGTGCCTTTCCTGCATGCATGCACGCTTGCCTGCGCACTACGGCTCTAATACTTCACTACCTGAAACAACCATGCTCCTGAATATTTCATGATGTCAAGTAAGGGAGTATCCTGGAGGCCATGGCCACCCAGAAGACGTACCGGATCGACCCTCTCACCCTGGAAGTCGTCGACCTCATCGGCTCGGTCGTCGCCCGGTACCACGAGGACTACGAGGACGTCGCCGCCGAGCACGCCCTCACCGGGGCGCAGGCGCGGCTGCTCGGTCTGCTGTCGCTGGAGCCGCTGCCGATGCGGAGGCTGGCGCAGAAGCTGAAGTGCGAGCCGTCGAACGTGACGGGGATCGTGGACCGGCTGGAGCTACGGGGGCTGGTGGAGCGGCGGCCGGATCCCTCCGACCGGCGGGTCAAGCTGGCGGCCGCGACGGAGGAGGGGCGGCGGGTGGCGCACTCCCTGCGGGAGTCACTGCGTTTCGCCCGGGAGCCGCTGGCGGGGCTGTCGCGTGAGGAGCGGGTGTCTTTGCGCGATCTGCTCCAGCGCATGCTGACGCCGTAGCCGGCCGTTCCTCCGCCCCCCGTCGCCCGAAGGGCTCGTCCTCAAGCGCCGGACGGGCCGCGGATGCGGGACCGCGCTGGAGATGAGGGCGCGCGCCGACGGCTCCGGCCGGGGGCAGATCCTTCAGCCCGTCCGGCGCTTGAGGACGAGGCCCTGAAGACCGTCCTGCCCCTGAGGGCGGAGCCCTCAGGGGCAGGACGGGTCGGGCAGGGGCGAGAGAACCTACGTGCACCACCACAGGAAGCGATTGCACGTGTGCGAAGGCGAAGGCGTCGGAGTCCCCGGCGCCGACGTCGGCGCGGCCGGCGGCGTCGTGGCGGAACGCGTCGGCTCCGAAGAGGCGGGCGCCGACACCGGGGCCCCGCCCCCCGTCCCCGCCGTGGCCGACTGCCCCTGAGTGTCCTTCTTGTCCCCGTCCTTGGACTTGTCGCCCTTGGCGGACTCGGACGCGGAAGCGGAGGGCGACGCCGAGGTGCTCGGCGAGCCCGTGGCGGTGGGCGCCTCGCCCCCGGAACCTCCGGTGTCACCGGCCGGCCGCGCCGTACGCCCCGCGGAGGCACCCGAGCCACCGTCGGCGGACGCGTCCGCGCCGGCCGCGTGCGGAGTCACTCCGGGCGCCTCGATGCCGAGTTCGGCGAGGCTCAGTCCGCCCGCGGCGAGCAGCAGCCCCGCTCCGGCGAAGAGCACCCTGCGGCGCCTCCTGCGGTGCGCCGCGGCCTTCCGGTCGCGCCGGCTCGCACCGGCGGGCCCGCGCCCGCGCCGTCGCCCGCCGGCCCGGCGACGACCACCGCCCTCGCCGTCACCCCCGTCGGCGTCGCCGTCGTCGTCGCCTTCGGGGTCTTCCTCGTACGCGTCCTCGCTCTCGTGCGGATCGTCGGAGTCGTACGGGTTCGTCCCCGCGTCCGGTTCCGGGTGCGCCCCGGTGCGGCCCGCGGATGAGCGGAGCTGTTCGGCTGAGGTGCCGCACCCCGGGCAGGCAAGGGCGCCGTTGAGGTGCCTTCGGCACGGGTCGCAGTAGTCCATGACGCCGGAAGACTAAGTTCCTCATGCGTCACGTTGATAGTCACGGCTGTGAAAATTTTGTGGGAACCCTTCGTTCCGGCGCGTCGCAGCCCTCGTTCACAGCGGCACGTGTGCGACGACCCGAGGCATAACGCCAAAATCCGCCGCCGCCCCTCGCGTTCGAACCATTGACACTCCCGGGCCCGCATCCTACTGTCACGCCAGCATTTCGAACGTGTGACGAAATTTCGAACAGACCGCAAGAGCACAGGGGGCATCTGCCGTGCGCATCACGGGAATCAGCACACACGTGGTCGGGACGCCCTGGCGGAACCTGACCTACGTCCAGGTGCACACCGACGAGGGCATCACCGGAGTCGGCGAGACCCGCATGCTGGGCCACACCGACGCGCTGATCGGCTATCTGCGGGAGGCGGAGGCCAATCACATTCTCGGTTCCGACCCGTTCGCTGTCGAGGACCTCGTCCGGCGCATGAAGTACGGCGACTACGGGCGCGCCGGCGAGATCGTGATGTCGGGCATCGCCGTCATCGAGATGGCCTGCTGGGACATCAAGGGGAAGGCGCTCGGCGTCCCCGTGTGGCAGTTGCTCGGCGGCAAGGTCACCGACCGGGTCAAGGCCTACGCGAACGGCTGGTACACGACCGAGCGGACCCCGGAGGCCTACCACAAGGCCGCTCAGGAGGTCGTCGCCCGCGGGTACCGTGCCCTCAAGATCGACCCGTTCGGCACCGGCCACTTCGAGCTCGACCACGAGGCCACGCTCTACTCCGTCTCCCTCATCGAGGCGGTGCGCGACGCGATCGGCCCCGAGACCGAGCTGATGCTGGAGATGCACGGCCGTTTCTCGCCCTCGACCGCCGTCCGGCTCGCCCGCGAGCTCGCGCCCTTCAAGCCCGCGTGGCTGGAGGAGCCGGTGCCGCCGGAGAACCTGAAGGCGCTGGAGAAGGTGGCCGCCAAGGTCGACATCCCGATCGCCACCGGCGAGCGGATTCACGACCGCATCGAGTTCCGTGAACTGTTCGAGAGCCAGGCCGTCGACATCATCCAGCCCGACGTCGGTCATCTCGGCGGGATCTGGGAGACCAGGAAGCTGGCAGCGACCGCCGAGGCCCACTACGTGCTCGTCGCGCCGCACAACGTCGGCGGCCCGGTCCTCACCGCCGCCTCCCTCCAGGTCGGCTTCAGCACCCCCAACTTCAAGATCCTGGAACACTTCAACGACTTCGCGGACGCGGAGATCAAGAAGGTCGTGAAGGGCGCCCCGCAGGTGGTCGACGGCTACTTCGAGCTGTCCCACGAACCCGGCCTCGGTGTCGAGCTGGACGTCGACGCGGCGGCCGAGTTCCCGCAGCAGCAGGCCCGCTTCGACCTCTGGGCGGACGGCTGGGAGCAGCGCAGGCCGAAGGGGGCGCAGTGAGCACCGCGGTCGTCGTCGACGCGCCGGGTGAGCACCGGCTGACCGCCCACGAGCCGGTGCGGCCGACCGCGGGCGAGGCGCTGGTCCGGGTCCACGCCGTCGGCATCTGCGGCAGCGACCGCGAGGTGTACGAGGGCAACCGGCCGGAAGGGTACGTGCGTTATCCCCTCACCCCCGGCCACGAGTGGTCCGGGACGGTGGCGGAGGTGGGCGCCGGGGTGCCCGCCGGTCTCGTCGGGCGCAAGGTCGTCGGCGAGGGTTTCCGCAACTGCCAGGTCTGCGACCGCTGCCACGCGGGCGAGACCACGCTGTGCACGGCGGGGTACGAGGAGACGGGCTTCACCCAGCCGGGTGCGATGGCCGCCACCCTCACTCTGCCCGCCCGGCTGCTGCACGTGCTGCCGGACGACGCCGACCTGACGGCCGCGGCCCTCCTGGAGCCGGCCGCCTGTGTCGCGGCGGCCGCGCTCAAGGCGGACGCGCGCCCCGGTGAGCGGGTCGCGGTGGTGGGCACGGGGACGCTCGGGATGTTCGCCGTCCAGTTCCTGCGGGCGGGTTCCCCCGGGGAACTGCTCGTCGTGGGCACCCGCCCCGACCGGGACAAGCTCTCGCGGACCTTCGGTGCCACCGACTTCCGCACGAAGGACCAGGAACTCCCGGCCGACTTCGACGTCGTCATCGAGACCGCCGGGTCCGCGTCCGCCGCGCGCACCGCCGCCTCCCTGCTCAGGCGCGGCGGGCGCCTGGTCCTCACGGGCATCCCGGCGCCGGGCGCCGAAGGGCTCGACCCCACCGATCTCGTCGTACGGCAGTTGGAGGTGCACACCGTGTTCGGGGCACCGCCGGCGGCCTGGGCGCACACGGTGCGGGTGTTCGGCGCGGGGCTGCTCAGCCCCTTGCCGCTGGTCACGCACGAACTGCCGCTCGCCGGGTTCGCCGAGGCCATCGAGCTGGCGGGGTCCGGCGATCCCGCGGTCGGCAAGATCCTTCTGCGTCCTTAGCCGTACGCCGGTACGGAGTCACCTGACGGCTCCGTACCGGCGTACCCCCTCGGCCTCCGCGCATCCAAAGCCGCGAACTTCGTCCGAAATCACGAACATGAACATGAAGGACAGCCAGTGACCGACCCCTCTCCCACGGTTCCCCGTCGACCCGGTGAGCAGGCACTCGCCGCGCTCGGCCTGGGCGCGCCCGCCCTCTCGCCCGCCGACGCCTCGCCGCACAGCTTCCCGGAAGGCGGCCGCTGGCGCACCGAGGTCCCGTCCGTGGAGGGTCCCGAGGCCCTGGCCGTGGTCCTCAAGGAGTCCTCGCGGCTCGATGTGCCGATCCACCGCATCAGCCAGGGCAGCGGCGTCTGGATGCTGACCGACGCCGAGATCACCGAGATGGTCGAGGCCACCGCCTCGCGCGACATCGAGCTGTGTCTGTTCACCGGTCCACGCGGTACCTGGGACATCGGCGGTTCGGTGCGCTCCGACTCCCGCGGCGGCGGACTGCGCGCCCGGGGCCACGACGCGGTGGCCGGCTGTGTCGAGGACGCCGTCAGGGCGACGGAGCTGGGCGTCACGTGCCTGCTCGTCGCCGACGAGGGCGTGCTGTGGACCCTGCATCGGGCACGCGTGGCCGGGATCATCCCGGCCGACACGACGCTCAAGCTCTCGGCACTCGTGGGGCCGGTCAACCCGGCCTCGTACGCGGTATACGAAAGGCTCGGCGCGGACTCCATCAACGTGCCGAGCGACCTGACGCTCGATCACCTCACGGAGATCCGTCGGGTTTCGGCCGCACCCATGGACATGTACATCGAAGCCCCCGACGATCTCGGCGGGTATGTCCGGATGTACGAGGTGGCCGAGCTGATCCGGCGCGGCGCACCGATCTATCTGAAGTTCGGCCTGTCCAAGGCCCCTGGGATCTACCCGTACGGACACCACCTGCGGGACCTGACCCTGAACACCGCCAAGGAGCGGGTGCGGCGCGGCAGGCTCGCCCTGGACCTGCTCGCGCGGCACGGAGCGGACGGTGACATGGCGCCGCTCGGCTCGCGAACTCCCGGTCGGATGACACGTTTTGACACCTCCGCATAACGTTCCGACTAACTCCCCTTCACAAAAGCCGACACGGCCGCGCACAATCCCACACACCTCTCCTCGGTCTTTTCTTCGCACCGCCCCGCGGAGCGTCCCCGCATCGCGAGGCCGAGTCCGGTCCACGACATCAAGGAAGATGATCATGCGTAATCGCAGAGCTGCCCTCACCGCCATAGCCGGCGCCGCGTCCCTCGCCCTGTCCCTGTCCGCCTGCGGCCAGAGCGGTGACGGCGGCAGCAAGAGCGACAGCAAGGACATCAAGGGAGCCACCATCGGCATCTCGATGCCGACCAAGTCCTCCGAGCGCTGGATCGGGGACGGCAAGAACGTGGTCAAGGACCTTGAGTCGAAGGGGTACAAGACCAAGCTGGCCTTCGGTGAGGACGACCCGGACCAGCAGGTCTCGCAGATCGAGAACATGATCACGCAGGGTGTGAAGGCCCTGATCATCGCGGCCATCGACAACAAGTCGATGAACAACGTGCTCCAGCAGGCCGCCGACGCCAAGATCCCGGTCATCTCCTACGACCGCCTCATCCTCGGCACCAAGAACGTCGACTACTACGCGTCGTTCGACAACACCAAGGTCGGCGAGCTGCAGGCCGGTTACATCGTCGACAAGCTCGGCCTGAAGGACGGCAGCAAGAAGGGCCCGTTCAACATCGAGCTGTTCGCGGGCTCGAACGACGACAACAACACGAAGTACTTCTTCCAGGGCGCGATGAACGTCCTGCAGCCGTACATCGACAAGAAGCAGCTCGTCGTCAAGTCCGGCCAGACCCAGCTGACCCAGGTCACCACGCTGCGCTGGGACGGCGGCACCGCGCAGAAGCGCATGGACGACATCCTCACCTCGGCGTACAAGACGGCCCGCGTCGACGCGGTGCTCTCGCCCTACGACGGCATCTCCATCGGCATCCTCTCATCGCTGAAGTCGGACGACTACGGCTCCAAGAGCAAGCCGCTGCCGATCGTGTCCGGCCAGGACGCCGAGCTCGCCTCGGTGAAGTCGATCATCGCGAACGAGCAGACGATGACCGTCTACAAGGACACCCGCGAGCTGGCCAAGGTGGCCTCGAACATGGTCGACGCGGCGCTCAAGGGCAAGAAGCCCGAGATCAACGACGACAAGACCTACGACAACGGCACCAAGGTCGTCCCCGCGTACCTGCTGCAGCCGGTGAGCGTCGACAAGACCAACTACGAGAAGGAACTGGTCGCCACCGGCTACTACAAGGACAGCGACCTCAAGTAACCGCCACCTCCTAGTGATTGGAAGGCACGACCATGGCGGGACCCGTCCTGGAAATGCGCTCGATCGTCAAGACCTTTCCCGGCGTCAAGGCGCTGTCGGACGTCACACTGACCGTCCAGCAGGGCGAGGTCCATGCCATCTGTGGGGAGAACGGCGCCGGCAAGTCGACCTTGATGAAGGTCCTCTCCGGCGTTCACCCGCACGGGAGTTACGAGGGGGACATCCTCTTCGAGTCGGAGGTCTGCACGTTCAAGGACATCAGGGCCAGTGAGCAGCACGGCATCGTGATCATCCACCAGGAGCTGGCCCTGGTGCCCTACCTCTCCATCGCGGAGAACATCTTCCTCGGCAACGAGCACGCCACCCGCGGGCTCATCAGCTGGACCGAGACGCTGCGGCACGCGTCCGAGCTGCTGCGGCGGGTCGGGCTCGACGAGAACCCGCAGACCCGGGTCGCCGACATCGGCGTGGGCAAGCAGCAGCTCGTCGAGATCGCGAAGGCGCTCTCGAAGAAGGTGAAGCTGCTCATCCTGGACGAGCCGACCGCCGCCCTGAACGACGAGGACAGCGGCAAACTCCTGGATCTCATCCTGGAGTTGAAGAGCCAGGGCATGACCTCGATCATCATCTCCCACAAGCTGAACGAGATCGAGCGGGTCGCGGACTCGGTGACCATCCTGCGCGACGGCCGGACCATCGAGACGCTCGACGTGAAGGCCGCGGAGACCACCGAGGACCGGATCATCAGCGGCATGGTCGGCCGCGACCTGGAACACCGGTTCCCGGAGCGGACTCCGCACCACCCGGAGGAGGGCACCGCGCCCGCCCTGGAGATCCGCGACTGGACCGTGTTCCACCCGATCGACCAGCAGCGCAAGGTGGTCGACGATGTGTCGATCACCGTACGGCGCGGGGAGATCGTCGGTATCGCCGGGCTCATGGGCGCCGGGCGCACCGAACTGGCGATGAACGTCTTCGGGCGCGCCTACGGCCGCTACGCGGGCGGCACGGTGCACAGGGACGGCAAGGAGATCCGGACGAAGACCGTGTCCGAGGCGGTCGGGCACGGGATCGCGTACGTCACCGAGGACCGCAAGCACTACGGCCTCAACCTGATCGACACGATCAACCGCAACATCACGCTCAGCGCCCTGGGCAAGGTCTCCAAGCGCGGGATCGTCGACGAGCACGAGGAGCGGCAGGTCTCCGAGGGCTTCCGCAAGTCGATGAACATCAAGGCACCCACGGTGTTCGAACCGGTGGGCAAGCTGTCGGGCGGCAACCAGCAGAAGGTCGTCCTGAGCAAGTGGATCTTCGCGGGCCCGGAGGTGCTGATCCTGGACGAGCCGACCCGCGGGATCGACGTGGGCGCCAAGTTCGAGATCTACACGGTCATCGACCGGCTGGCGGCCGAGGGCAAGGCGGTCGTCTTCATCTCCTCCGAGCTGCCGGAGCTGCTCGGCATGTGCGACCGCATCTACACGATGGCAGCGGGACGGCTGACGGGTGAGTTCTCGCGGGCGGAAGCCTCGCAGGAAACGCTGATGCGTCAGATGACAAAGGACAAAGAGGTAACCCGATGAGCACGGATGTGACCGCCAAGACGCCGGCCCCCGCGCCGGCCGGGAAGAGCGGCTCGGACACCGGAGAGAGCCTGCTCCAGCTGATGCTGGACGGCATGCGCCGCAACATGCGGCAGTACGGCATGCTGTTCGCCCTCGGTCTGATCGTGGTGCTGTTCGCCGTGTGGACCAACGGCGACCTGCTGCTGCCGCGCAACGTGTCCAACCTGGTGCTGCAGAACAGCTACATCCTGATCCTCGCGATCGGCATGATGCTCGTCATCATCGCGGGCCACATCGACCTGTCGGTGGGCTCGCTGACGGCGTTCGTGGGCGCGATCGGCGCCGTGCTGATGGTCAACCACGACATCTCCTGGCCGCTGGCCCTGGTGCTGTGCCTGGCCATCGGCGCGGCCGCGGGCGCCGCGCAGGGCTTCCTCATCGCGTATCTCGGCATACCGTCGTTCATCGTGACCCTGGCGGGCATGCTGACCTTCCGCGGGCTGACCGAGATCTTCCTCAAGGGCCAGACGATCGGCCCGTTCCCCGAGGGTCTGCAGAAGGTCGCCAACAGCTTCCTGCCCGAGGTCGGGCCCGATACGAACTACCACAACCTCACGCTGCTGCTCGGCCTCGCCCTGATCGCCTTCGTGGTGTTCCAGGAGGTCCGTGACCGCAAGCGGCAGCAGGAGTTCTCCCTCGGCGTGCTGCCCAGGAACCTCTTCCTGCTCAAGCTCGTCGCGCTGATCGCCGCCGTGCTCACCGTCACCATGCTGCTCGCCAGTTACAAGGGCGCTCCGGTGGTGCTGCTGATCCTCGGTGTCCTGGTCGCCGGCTTCGGCTACCTGATGCGCAACGCGGTCATCGGCCGTCACATCTACGCGATCGGCGGCAACCTCCCGGCGGCGAAGCTGTCGGGTGTGAAGGACAAGAAGGTCACCTTCCTGGTCTTCCTGAACATGGGCATGCTCGCGGCCCTGGCGGGTCTGGTCTTCGCCGCCCGCTTCAACGCGGCCTCGCCCAAGGCCGGTCTGAACTTCGAACTCGAAGCGATCGCGGCCTCGTTCATCGGCGGCGCGTCGATGAGCGGCGGCGTGGGCACGGTCCTCGGCGCGATCATCGGTGGTCTCGTCCTGGGCGTGCTGAACAACGGTATGAACCTCGTCGGCATCGGCAGCGACTGGCAGCAGGTCATCAAGGGACTGGTACTGCTGGCCGCGGTCGGGTTCGACGTGTGGAACAAGCGCAAGGTCGGTTCGTAGGCAGGCGGGTGAGCCGAAGGGGCGCGCCGGTGCCGAGTCGGCGAACGCGCGGAGGCCCGAAGGGCCGCGCACGATCGTCGGCTCGACACCGGCTGTAGCGCCCCGGAGGCGAGCCGCCTCAAAAGAGGGAGCCGCACATGCACACCAGCAGACGAACGATCATCGCCGCCGCGGCGGCCGCGGGCGTCACCGCGGCCACCGTCGGCACCGCACACGCCGGCACCGGGGGCGGGAAGCCGGTGAAGGAGCTCTTCGGCAGGCTCGCCGACGGCACCAAGGTCCACCGCTGGTCGCTCGCGAACGGCGGCACACGTCTGAAGGTCATCTCCTACGGCGGGATCGTCCAGTCGCTGGAGATCCCCGACCGGCACGGCCACTACGCGAACGTCTCCCTCGGATACGACAACCTGGCGTCCTACGTCGCCGGTACGACGTTCTTCGGGGCGACGATCGGCCGTTACGGCAACCGCATCGCGGGCGGGCGCTTCACTCTCGACGGCAAGAACTACCAGCTCTCCGTCAACGACGGCGTGAACAGCCTGCACGGCGGGGCCAAGGGCTTCAACACCAAGGTCTGGGACGTCGAGGGCTTCACCTCCGGCTCCGACGTCGGCCTGCACCTGCACTACACCAGCATCGACGGCGAGATGGGCTACCCGGGCACGCTCCGGGTGAAGGTGACCTACACCCTCACCCGGCACGGCGACTGGCGCATCGACTACGAGGCCACCACCGACAAGGCCACGGTCGTCAACCTCACCAACCACACGTACTACAACCTCGCCGGTGAGGGCCGCGGCGGCGTCTACGACCACGAACTCACCCTGGCCGCAGGCCGCTTCACCCCCACCGACACCGGGCTGATCCCCACCGGCGAGCTGGCGAAGGTCGCGGGCACCCCCTTCGACTTCCGGCGCGCCAAGCCGATCGGCCGCGACATCCGGGCCGGCCACCCCCAGCTGGTCACCGCCAAGGGCTTCGACCACAACTGGGTGCTCGACAAGGGCGTCACCGCCCGGCCCGAGCACATCGCCACCCTGCGCGACCCGGGCTCCGGCCGCACCCTGAAGATCGCGACCGACCAGCCGGGCGTGCAGTTCTACTCGGGCAACTTCCTGGACGGCACCCTCGTGGGCACCTCCGGACACACCTACCGCCAGGGCGACGGCATGTGCCTGGAGACCCAGCACTTCCCGGACTCCCCGAACCAGCCCTCGTTCCCCTCGACGGTGCTGCGCCCGGGGCGGACGTACCGCACGACGACGGTGCACTCCTTCAGCGCCTGACACCCCGGGATCCGGTGCGCGACGCCACCGAGGGCCCTGAGGTTGCCCCGGTGCCCGGACCCTCACCGGACCCTCACGAGTTGAACAGCGCCACCCCCGTCTCCGTATGAGAGGGCGGCCCGTGCTCCCCCGCACGGGCCACCCAGAGACGGAGGTTCCATGGCCGACAACGTCGCCTCGCTGTTCCGCGGTACCGCTGCGCACAGCCCCTCGATGGCTGCGCTCGCCCGCGAGAGCGACGGAGTCGGCCCGATCGACTTCTGCATCCCGTGCAACCCGTACTTCCCCACGCCCGGCATGTTCGACGAACTGGCCGGGCGGCTGCGCGAGATCATCACGTACTACCCGAGCAGCGCCGACACCATCACGGCAGAGCTGTGCGCGCTGCTCCGGCTCCCGCCGAGCTGTGTCGCCATGGGCAACGGTTCCACGGAACTGATCACCTGGATCGACCACCTGCTGGTCCGCGAGTCCCTCGCCATCCCCGTCCCCACCTTCGGCCGCTGGACCGACCAGCCGATGGAGACCGGCAAGCGCGTCGACATGTTCCCGCTCCAGGAGTCGGCGGGCTTCGCCCTGGACCCCGCGAAGTACATCCAGTTCATCCGTGCCCGGGGCACCCGGGTCGCCGTCATCTGCAACCCCAACAACCCGGACGGCGGCTTCCTGAGCCGGCAGACGGTCGTGAACTTCATGGACGCGCTCCAGGACCTGGACCTGGTGATCATCGACGAGTCGTTCCTGGAGTTCGCCGACGCGGAGAACGAGCCGAGTGTCGTCGAGGAGGCGGTGCTGCGGCCCAACGTCATCGTGCTGCGCAGCCTCGGCAAGAACTTCGGCCTGCACGGCATCCGGTTCGGCTACCTCGTGGCCAACCCCGCGCTCGCGGGCAAGATCCGCTCCATGCTGCCCAAGTGGAACCTCAACTCCTTCGCGGAGACCGTGGTGTTCATGCTCAAGGAGCACGGCGCGGAGTACATGGAGAGCCTGCACCTGGTGCGCCGCGACCGGCTGGACATGGCGCGTCAGCTGACCGCGCTGCCAGGTCTGACGGTCTACCCCTCGCAGGGCAACTTCCTCTTCGTACGGCTGCCCGTGGGGGCCGAGGGCACCGTCGTCCGCGACCGGCTGCTCACCGAGCACCGCATCCTGGTCCGCGAGTGCGGCAACAAGATCGGCTCGTCCAGTCGCTTCCTGAGACTCGTGGTGCGCCCCCAGGTGGACGTGCGTCGCCTGGTGTCCGGCCTGGAGCAGGTGCTCTACGGGTCCAGGAGGGGAGCCGTCGTGCCCGAGCCGAGCGCAGGGACCAGCTACAGCTCGGGCACGGCGGCGGTCGACCGTCTGATCAGCGAGACGAACGGGGTCGGCATGCCGCTGGCCGCGCAGGCCGCCGCGATGCCCAGCCTGCCGCCCGCGCAGACCTGGCCGGGCCCGGCACAGGCTCCGGCACAGCTGCCCGGCGGTATGCCCGGCCTGATGCCCGCGCCGGCCGCCGCCATGATGCCCGCCCCCGCCCCGGCGGCCGCCATGATGCCGCCCATGGCTCCCATGCCCCCGGCCGGCCTGCCGCAGCAGCAGCCCATGCCCGCCGTCGCCCAGATGCCGCCCCCGCCGATGCCGGCGGTGGCCCAGATGCCGCCCGCACCGATGTCCGCGCCCCCCATGCCAGGCATGCCGAGCATGCCCAATTCAATGGGTATGCCCGGTATGACTCCCGCGCCGGCCGCCGGACTCGGCCAGACCGGGATACCGGGCCTGCGCAACGGCGGGCTGACCGCCGCTCAGGTCCGGGGCCGCACCCAGCCGGAACCGGAGCCCGCGCCACAGCCGACGGGCTGGCCGGCCGCCGGCGCGATGTACAACCAGGTCGGCTAGGGCCGGGGCGGACACTCGCGGCGGGAGCTCCTCCCGGACCCCGGGGACGACGAAGGGCAAGGAGAACTCCCGCTCCTCGCCCTCTTCAACGTACAGCGCGCCAGGGGGCTTGCGGCAAGGCCCCGGTCGTACCGCAGAATCGTCGACCGAGGCCGGAAGTCGCGCACATGCCCGCTTGGCGACGTACGTGTGCTGTTGTCCACGTACGAGAACGGGGGCGTGCGCGGAGCGGCCGGCCGCCGTCCCCTCTCGTCGAACGGGCGTCCTGATGATTGACGTGATCGTGGTCGGCGGCGGTCCGACCGGACTGACGCTGGCCTGCGAACTGCGCCTGCACGGTGTGCGGGTGGTCGTGCTGGAGAAGCTGTCCGAGCCGACCACGGAGTTCCGCGGGCGCGGCCTGCACACGCGCAGCGTCGAGATCATGGACCAGCGCGGTCTGCTGGACCGGTTCCTCGCGGTCAGCGAGAAGTTCCAGGCCGGCGGTTTCTTCGGCGGCATCCACAAGCCGTGGCCCGACGGGGTGGACACGGCGCACCCGTACGGCCTCTCCACCCCGCAGCCGGTCATCGAGCGCCTGCTCCACGAGCGCGCTCTCGAACTCGGTGCGGAGATCCGGCGCGGCCGCGAGGTGGTCGGGCTGAGCCAGTACGACGGGACCGCGGCCGGGGCCGACGCCGGGGTGAGCGTCGGTCTCGCGGACGGCACGCGGCTGCGCGCACGGTATGCCGTCGGGTGCGACGGTGGGCGCAGTGCGGTGCGCGGGCTGCTCGGGGTCAAATTCCCCGGGGAGCCCGCCAAGGTCGAGACGCTGCTGGGCGACATGGAGATGACCGAGGACCGGGCGACGGTCGACGCCGTCGTCGCGGAGGTCCGCAGGACCGAGCTGCGGTTCGGCGCCCTCGCCAACGGCGACGGGACGTACCGCGTCATCGTGCCCGCCGACGGGGTGGCGGAGAACCGTGCGGCGGCGCCGACCCTGGAGGAGTTCAGGCAGCGGCTGCGGGCGGTCGCGGGCACCGACTTCGGCGTGCACTCGCCGCGCCGGCTGTCGCGGTTCGGCGACGCGACCCGGCAGGCCGAGCGCTACCGGGTCGGCCGGGTCATACTGGCCGGCGACGCGGCGCACATCCACCCGCCGACCGGCGGGCAGGGGCTCAACCTCGGCGTCCAGGACGCGTTCAACCTCGGCTGGAAGCTGGCCGCCGCGGTCGACGGCTGGGCACCGGAAGGCCTCCTGGACAGCTACCACGCCGAACGCCACCCGGTGGGCGCCCGCGTACTGGAGAACACCCGCGCGCAGATCACGCTGCTGGGGACCGACGCGGGGGCGATCGCGCTGCGCGAACTGCTCTCGAAGCTGATGGACTTCGAGGAGGTGAACCGGTACGTGACCGAGATGATCACCGCGGTCGGGGTCCGCTACGACTTCGGCGAGGGGCACGACCTGCTCGGTCGGCGGATGCGGGACATGGAACTGAGGCAGGGTCGCCTGTACGGGCTGATGCACGCCGGCCGCGGGCTGCTGCTCGACCGGACGGGCCGGCTCTCGGTGGCGGGCTGGGCGGACCGGGTCGACCACGTCGTCGACACCGGCGAGACCCTGGACGTGCCCGCCGTGCTGTTGCGGCCGGACGGCCATGTGGCCTGGGCCGGCGAGGACCAGGAGGAGCTGCTCGGCGTGCTGCCGAGATGGTTCGGCGCGCCCGTCGGCTGACCTCGCGGTGGCGGGCACCGTCCCGTTCTCCTCCCGTCCGCCCGTCCGGCCAGGGCCGCCCATCCCGGCAGGTCGATCTCGGCGCGGACCGTCTTGCCGGGCGGTTCCCGGTCCAGCACCTCCCAGCGGGCGGCGAGCGCCTCGACGAGGACGAGCCCGCGCCCCTGTTCGCCGAGCGGGTCCGCGGGCGGCACGGCGCCCGGCCCCGGCGGACGCGGCCCGTCCCGCGTGTCGGCGACCTCGACCCGGACGCTGCCCGGGACGAGGGAGAGCCGCAGCTCGAAGTCGCGGCCGGGCACCCGGCCGTGGGTCACCGCGTTGGCGGCCAGTTCGGCGACGATCGCGGCGGCGGCGTCGGAGGCGTCCGTCCCGTGCGGGATGCCCCAGGCGCGGAGCTGTTCCAGGGCGAGGTGGCGGGCGAGGCGGGCGCCGCGCGGAGTGGCGCTGAGGCGCTGCGTGAACACACGTACGGTAACCGGGCGCCGAGGGGTGGATGGTGCGGTCATGCCCCCCATCTGACGGTACCCGAGAGCGCTTCGCCAGGTCGGCGCCGCGTACGCCGGGGCAGCGTACGCGGTGACGGGGTGGACAGTACTGGTCACGGGTCGTGACCATGGCCACGGGAGGTGACCATGGCGGTCGAGGGTGCGGTGGGGACGGCCGGCGAGCCGGAGTCGTCCGACAGTCTGCGGACGTTCGGGGCGGTCGTACAGGCGTTGCGGGAGCACGCGGGGCTGAGCCGGGAGGAGTTCGGCGAGCGGGTGCGGTTCTCCAAACACACGGTGGCGTCTGTGGAGTTGGGACGCCGGATGCCGGACCCGACGTTCGTCGAGCGGGCGGAGGACGTACTGGGGAACACCGGGGCGTTACGGAAGGCGGCGGGGCATCTGGCACGGCAGCCGGGGCTGGCGGCGTGGTTCCGGCAGTGGGCACGGTTGGAGGCGACCGCGATCACCCTCTATACGTACGAGTGCCGGTTGATTCCAGGGCTGTTGCAGACGGAGGCGTATGCGCGCACGTTGTTCACGAACCAGCTGCCCCCACTGGACGACGCGCAGATCGAGGCGCAGTGGGTGGCGCGGGCGGAACGGCAACGGTTGCTGCGGGAACGGCCGAACACCGCGTTCGGCTTCATCCTGGAGGAAGGCGTGCTCCTGCGGCGCACGGGCGGGGTGGAGGTCGCACGAGGGCTCATCGATCACGTCCTGGAGATCGCCCAGCTGCGGAACGTCGAGGTTCAGGTCATGCCGCAGGTACAGGAGACACACGCGGGGCTCGACGGGCCCATGCAGTTGCTGGAGTCGCCCGACAACCGCTGGTTCGCCTACTGCGAGGGGCAGGAGAGCGGTCAGCTCATCGTTGATCCAAAAGTAGTCAGCATGCTCCAGATGCGGTATGCCAGGATGCGTTCGCAGGCTCTCACCCTGCAAGACTCCCTGAGCCTGTTGCAGCGGATGCGAGGAGCGTTATGAGCACCAGCGAACTGACGTGGTTCAAGTCGAGCTATAGCAGCGGCGGTTCCGGCGACTGCGTCGAGGTCGCCCTCTCCTGGCGCAAGTCCAGCTACAGCAGCAGCGCCTCCGGCGACTGCGTAGAGGTGGCCACCTCCCCCCGCACCATCCACGTCCGCGACTCCAAGAACCCCCAGGGCCCCCACCTCGCCCTCTCCCCCGTCACCTGGTCCGGCTTCCTCACCTACGCCGTCACCCGCGCCTGAGGCCCGGCCGACCTTGCCGCGCCGGGAACCTCATATGACCGGAATAGGACGTATCGCTGTGGACAATGATCACAGCGACGCCGCTGTCCCTGGGAGGCCCCGCATGGTGTTGAGCAGACGTACCTTCAGCGCACTCGCCGGCACCGCCGCGCTGGGCCTCACGCTGGGCGGCAGCGGGGACGGTGGCGCGTACGCGGCAGGTACCGTGCCCACCGGGCCCCCGCCCGGACCGCCCCGCGCCGACGGGCGGCGGCACACCATCGGGTTCGACAAGTACTCCCTGCTGATCGACGGCAGGCGCCTGGTCCTCTGGTCCGGCGAGGTCCACCCGTTCCGGCTGCCGAGCCCCTCCCTCTGGCGGGACGTGCTGCAGAAGCTGCGCGCCCACGGCTACAACACGATCAGCGTCTACGTCTCCTGGAACTACCACTCCCCCGCCCCCGGGCACTACGACTTCACGGGCGTCCGCGACCTCGGCCTGTTCCTGCGCACGGCGGCCGAGACGGGTCTGTACGTGATCCTGCGGCCCGGCCCGTACATCAACGCCGAGGTCGACGCCGGCGGCTTCCCCGGATGGCTGACGGCCACCCGGGGCACCGCCCGGACCTCCGACCCGACCTATCTGTCGCACGTCGACGAGTGGCTGACGGCCGTGAACCGGGTCGCGGCCCGGCACCTGTACACCGACGGCGGCGGTACGGTCGTCCTCTACCAGCTGGAGAACGAGTACGCGGACAACGTCACCAGCCCGCGGGGCCGCGACTACATGGCCCACCTGTACGCCAAGGTCCGCGCCGGCGGTATCGACGTCCCGCTGTTCCACAACGACAAGGGCAGGAACGGCCACTGGACGCCCGGCACCTTCAACACCGGCGGGGAGAAGGGCCGGTACCTGTACGGGTTCGACGGCTACCCGTCCCCGGACGAAACGCCCCCGGACTGGGGCTACTTCGGCGTCGGCGGGACGAAGGGCGGTTCTACGGCGAGCCCCGGGACCCCGGGATTCCTGGCCGAGTTCGGCGGCGGCTGGTTCGACCCGTGGGGCGGGGCGGAGTTCGACGGCAAGGGCTACGCGGAGTCGGCCCGGACCCGGGACGCCGCGTACGAACGGCGCTTCTACCTCACCAACCTCGCCAACGGCATCAAGGTCCACAACGTCTACATGACCTTCGGCGGCACCTCCTGGGGCTGGCTGCCCGCGCCGGTCGTCTACACGTCCTACGACTACGGGGCCGCCCTCGACGAGGCCCGCAGGCCGACCCCGAAGCTGGTCCCGATGCACCAGATCGGACAGCTCCTGCACTCCGTTCCCGACCTCGCCAAACTGGACCGGGCACCGGACGTCACGGTCCGCGAGGGCAGCGGCGGCTCGGGCGCCGACGCCGGGATCACCGCGTACCACCTCGTCAACCCGGACACCAAGGCGCACTTCCACGTGCTCCGCAACGACCGGCCCACCAACGCCGTGGCCGCCGTCACGCTCGCCGGGGAGAGCGTCCGGGTGCCCCTCCCCGGTCTCGACGCCCGACTGCTCGCCACCGGACTCTCCCTGGGACGGCGGACCCTGCGGTACTCCAGCGCGCAGCCCATGCTGCGGCTGGCCGCCGGGCGTCAGGACATCGCGGTGTTCACGGGGCGCGAGGGCGAGGCGACCTGGACGGTGCTGGAGTGCGCGAGCGCGCCGAAGGTCACCGTGCTGGAGGGCAGCGCACGCCATGAGCACGCGCACGGCCTGCTGCGTGTCGACGCCGAACTCAAGGGCCTGACGCGCGTGTTGGTGGAGGGCGGCGGCACCACGGCGCCGCTCCTGCTGCTCCTCGCCGACGACAGGGCCTCCGCGCGGCTGTGGCGTCACGACACCCCGTCCGGCCCGGTCCTGGTGCGCGGGCCGGCCCTGGTGCGCACCGCGGAACTGCGTGGCACGACCGTCCATCTCACCGGGGACACGGTGACGGCCGCGGACCTGGAGGTGTGGGGGCCGCGCGGGGTGAACGCCGTGGTCTGGAACAAGGGTGCGGTGCGCACCCGCGCCACCGCGTCCGGCAGCCTGCTGGCCGGGCAGCGGCTCCCCGGCGTACCGGCCGTCGCGCTCCCGGCGCTGGGCAAGTGGCGCCACCACACCGAGAACCCGGAGTCCGCCGCGACGTTCGACGACTCGGCCTGGCGGACCGCGAACCGGACGTCCTCCCACAGTGTCACCCCCGTACCCGCCGGGCAGCCCGTGCTGTTCGCCGACGACTACGGCTTCCACTACGGGGACGTCTGGTACCGGGCCCATTTCGCGGACGCGGCGGGCGCGAAGTCGGTGTCCCTGTCGTACGTCACGGGCACCCAGGGGCTGCTGATGGCGTGGCTGGACGGCAGGCCGCTGGGCACGCACCGGATGCCGGTACCGGACAAGAAGACGGTCCGGCAGGGGACCTGGGCCGCCACGGCCACCTTCCCCCTCACTCCGGAGGCGCGCCGGGCGAAGGGGCCGCACGTGCTGTCCGTCCTGGTGCGGCGGATGCAGCACGACCAGGACGGCAAGGCCCGGGACACGCACAAGGCGGCCCGCGGGCTGACGGCCGTGACCTTCGGCGGCGCCGCGCCCGCGCTCTCCTGGCGGATCCAGGGCGCGGCGGCCCCGGACCCGGTGCGCGGGCCGCTGAACCACGGCGGTCTGTACGGGGAGCGGCAGGGCTGGCATCTGCCCGGGTTCGCGGACGCCGGCTGGCAGGTCGTGGAGTTCCCGCGGGCGCGGCGGGGGCAGGGGGTCTGCTGGTACCGCACCGGGTTCCGGCTCGCGGTCGACCCGGCCGTGGACGCCTCGATCGGGCTCACCCTCACCGACGACCCGTCCCGCGCCTACCGTGTCCAGATCTTCCTGAACGGCTGGAACCTGGGCCAGTACATCAACGACGTAGGGCCCCAGCACACCTTCGTGCTGCCGAATGGTTTGCTGAACACACGTGGCGCCAACACCCTGGCCCTCGCCGTGCTGGCGGACGGGACCACACCCGCGGGTCCGGGCACCGTGCGGCTGACACTGATGGGCAGCGCGGCCGGAGGAGTGCCGGTGACGCCGGTGGCCTCCCCCGGCCGGTGACCGCCGGCGGAGCCTGCTGTCCCCGCCCGGCCGGCGACCGGACGGGGACGTGGGGGGAAGCCTGTTTCCGGGGGAGCCGTCAGCCGGCGAACGCGGGCTGCGCCAGCCCCTTGCCTGCGCCGGGGACGACGAGGACCGAACCGGAGAGCGGGTGCGGCGCGACCAGACCCGTACGCGCGGTGGTGATGTACAGGTCGGTCAGGTCCGCGCCGCCGAACGCGCAGGCGGTGGGGCGGCGGACCGGGAAAGCGATCACGCGGTCGAGGCGGCCGTCGGGGGTGTAGCGGCGGACCGCGCCACCGTCCCAGAACGCCACCCAGACGCAGCCCTCGGCGTCCACGGTGAGCCCGTCCGGGTAACCCTCGTCAGCACCGATGGCCACCAACTCTCGCCTTTTGTAGGGGAGTTGATTCTCACCGACGTCGAAGACGTCGATCCGCCGGGTCGGGGTGTCGATGTAGTACATCAGCCGGCCGTCGGGGCTCCATCCCATGCCGTTGCTGACGGTGACGTCGTCCAGGACGGTGTGCACGGTGCCGTCCGCGGCGATCCGGGACAGCGCGCCGCCGCCCCGGTCCTCGTCGTAGCGCATGCTGCCGGCCCAGAGCGCGCCGTCGGGGGCGACCGCCGCGTCGTTGCCCCGGCGGCCCGGGACGAGTTCGCGGTGCAGCCAGCGGAACTCCCCGGATGAAACAGACGAACCGGACGGGCCCGATGGGCCTGATGGGCCTGATGTGCCTGATGGGCCTGGCGAACCGGCGGGACCGTACAGCCCCACCCCGTCACGGAGGTTGACCACCAGGCCGCCGCCCACACGGGGCTTGGCCGCGCCCACGTGCTGCTCGGTGACCATGACCGTACGGCGCCCGGAGAGGGGGTCGTAGGTGTGGACCCGGGAGCCGAGGATGTCGACCCAGATCAGCCGCTGTTCGCGGGCGTCCCAGGTCGGGCCCTCGCCGAGGGCCGCGTCGGCGCGTATCGCCACGTCGAGCGAGGTCATCCCCTCACGCTCCGGTGACCGAGACGCTCCGAGAGCTCGACGGCGCCCTTCGCGGCGAGCTGCTCCAGCTCGGCGCGGCGCTCGTCGCTCCAGCGGATCATCGGTACAGAGATGGAGAGCGCGGCGACGACCTGTCCCGTGCGGTCGCGCACCGGGGCGGCGACACAGCTGACGTCCGGGTTCGACTCACGGCTCTCCACGGCGACGCCACGGCGGCGGATCTCCGCCAGGGCCTCGCGCAGGGCGCCCGGTTCGGTGATGCTGTTCGGTGTCATCGCGGCCAGGTCCGCGTCGCCCGGGATGCGGGAGGCGAGCTCCGGATCGGGCAGCGAGGCGAGCAGCATCTTGCCCACGGAGGTGCAGTGGGCGGGCAGGCGGCGCCCCGCCGCCGACACCATGCGCACGGCGTGCGTGGAGTCGACCTTCGCGATGTAGATGACGTCCGTGCCCTCGAGGATCGCCACATGGACCGTCTCGTCGCAGGTCTCGGCGACGGTGCGGGCGACCTGCTGGCCCTCCGCGGCGAGGTCCAGCTGCTCGGCGTAGCGGCTGCCGAGCTGGTACGGCCGCACGCCGAGGCGGTAGCGTCCGGGCTGGCCCGGTATCTGCACGATGTACGAGCGGGCGGCGAGCGTGGTGACCAGCTCGTGCACCGTCGTCCGCGGCAGTTGCAGCCTGCGCACGATGTCGGGGGCGGAGAGCGTGCCGTCCCCGTCGAGGAAGAGCTCGAGAATGTCGAGAGCTCGGGTCACGGCAGGTACGAGGCGTCCCACAACCGGCCCCCTCCCTATGTTCGAAATTTCAACAGACGATCGGCATGACGAACACAGGCTACTCATGGTGGTCTTGGAGGGGCAATGGGTGGGCGACAGCGAGGTGCCTGGGGCTGATTTCGACCGGTGGGGACCGAGAGACGTACGGACCCTCCGCACGACGCCGCCCGTGGGCCGGCCCGATGCGCGATCATGGGCCGCATGCCCGCCAAGCGACCCGCAGGACCCTTCACCCCGATCGACTTCCAACTGGTCCTGCTGCGCCGCATGGCCGACCACAACCCGGACCTCGTCGACGACGCCCGCCACGAACTGGGCGTCTCCCTCGCGGACATGCGCGAGGCCAACCGGCGCTGGCAGGCGATGCTGCACGCCCCGCGCTCCCGCTCCGCCGCCCACCGCTACCGCTCGGTCCTCGGCGCCCCGGAGTCGGTCACCCCGCGCCGCGTCGGCGACCTCGCCTGCGAGGCCCTGCTGTGGCCCGTGCCCCTCTGGCCCGGTCTGCGCTTCGAGGTCCTCGCCCTGGCGAACGGGGTGGTCTGGAACGAATGGCTGGTCCGCGCCCCCGGCACCGCGGGCCCGGTGCTGAGGACCCTCGACGACCTGACCCCCTGGTCCTGCACGGTCGACGAGGCCGCCCGCGCCTTCGCCCCCGCCCGGCCTCTGGAGGGCACCGCCCCCACCCGCTGGGGGCTCGCCTTCACGGCGCCGGACGCGTCGGGGGTACGGCAGGAGTGCGCGGCCGAGTTCACCTGGGGGCTGCTGCAGCGGGTGGCCGTCAGCGGGCGGCCCGGATGACCGCCTCCGCGACGACGGGCACCGACTCCGGGTGCAGCCAGAGGAAGAGGTTGGGTTCCACCAGTTCCAGTTCCATGACGCACGGCCGCCCGTCGTCGCCGTCGACGACGTCGACCCGGGCGTACAGCAGTGCGTCCCCGTCCGTGCCGGACGGTCCGTGCGGTACGGCGGCCAGCGCGCGCTCGGCGAGGGCGAGTTCGGCCGGGGTCGGCTCCCAGACCTCCATCCGGGGATGCGGGACCTTGTCCGCGTCGTAGGCCGTCCCGGGCTCCAGGACGGCACCCTTGCGGCCGGCGTGCAGGAAGCGTCCGCCGAAGAACTGCAGCGCCCGCTCGCCGGAGGTGTCGACACCGCGCAGGTAGGGCTGGACCATCGCGGTCAGCCCCCGCTCGTGCATACCGGCGAGGTGTCGCAGCGCGGTCTCCCGCTCCTCGGGCCGGTAGCGGGCGGCGAGCCGTGCGCCCGCGCCCGAGGTGGGCTTCACCACGTACTCGTGGTCGTCCGGAAGGTCGGCGGGGTCGCCGGGTGCGAGGTACCGGGTCGGCACGGTCGCCACCCCGGCCCCGGCCAGCTCGCCGAGGTACCGCTTGTCGGTGTTCCACCGCACGACCGCCGCCGGATTCGCCAGCCGGGTGAGCTTCGCGACCCTCTCCGCCCACGCCACGAACTCCGCGACCCGCCAGCTGTAGTCCCAGGTCGAGCGGATGAGGACCAGGTCGAAGTCCGCCCAGTCGACGGCCGGATCGTCCCAGTACACGATCCCGGCCCGCGCCCCGGCGTCCTCCAGCGCCCCTTCGAGCACGGGCAGGTCCCGGTCCGCGCTCGTCGCGCCCTCCTCCGGCCGGTAGGTGGCGAGTGCGATGCGGGGGCGGGCGGCGGTGCGGGCCACGGCGGACTCCATCCTCGTAACGTCTGATCCCCGGGGAGGCTACAACCGGCCGTGCCGGCCCCGGCTCGTGCGGGCCGATCCGGGCCGGGCCCGCACGGGGGCCGGACGCTCACCGGGCCGGGACGCGCTCGGCCGGGACGGCCGCGACGGCGCGCACCACCCGGATGTCCTCGGGGTGGCGCAGGGCCCGGGACACGGACTCGATCTCCGCCAGCAGGTTCTCGGTGTCCGGGTCCAGGTGAGGAGCGGTGGCGTCGTCCCGACGTGTTCGCCGCCCGGTCTCGACGGCGTCCTGGAGCGTCACCGCGTGGGCGAGCGCCCGCGCCCGGCCGGTCTCGAACCCCAGGCCGACCGCCGCCTCGTACGCCGTGCGCCGCAGGTCCTCGTCGAGGAACCGGGCGAGGTGGAGCAGCGCGTCCCGGATGTACGTCTCACGGCGCATCAGACGCAGTTCCGGGGTGACCCGGAGCCTGAAGGGGACCCGGCTGCCCACCACCGTCCGCATCAGCCGGTACAGGGGCCGCAGCCGCCAGAGGCCGAGCCGGGTGCGCGCCCGCCGCTGCAGATACTGGCCCACGTGCGGCAGGATGAAGCCGACCGCGATCAGGACGGCGGAGAGGGAGGCGACCGGCGGGGCCAGGTCGGTGCTGAGCCGGTCCAGGTCGTGGCCGCTCCAGCGGGCGCCGATCGCGGAGAGTTTCGCGCCGTCGTAGACCAGGTTCATCGTGTAGCCGACGCCCAGGAACTTCAGCCCGCCGCGCAGCCACACGTCGAGTCCGTCGGTACGGATCCAGTTCCAGACCAGCTTGGACGTGATCAGACAGGCCGCGGTGTGCGCGAGCAGGTAGAGGACGATCTCCTCGCGCATGAAGGGTGTGCCGGAGTAGTACGTGTCGAGATCCCGGATCCGCTCGACGGGCGTGTCGGCGAGCGCGAACAGCACCCACAGCGCGACGATCACGCCGGCGTAGGCGGCGACGACCCAGCGGGTGGCACGGCGGGTGGCCGCGCGGTCGGTGATGCCGTTGCGCCAGGTGGTGATCATCAGCAGGCAGGCTCCGCCGAAGGCGGTGACGAGGCTGTAGAGCAGGGGCGCCGAGATGTTCGGTACGCCGGTGACGCGGTTGGTCCAGGCGATCATCGGCGGCGCCGCGCAGACGAAGACGGCGCAGGCGAGGACGAGGAGACCGCCGACGGCTCTCAGGAGCGGGTCCCGCCAGAGCTTGACGATGCTGGGCAGCTTGATGGCGAGGGCGGCGGTGAGGACCGCGATCGGTATCCAGAAGGAGATGTAGATCCCGGCGAGGAAGTGGGAGGGATCCATCGCCGGTCAGTCCTGGGAGCCGCGGTAGCCCAGGGAGGCCTGGATGGCGCGTCCGACCGGATCGGCGGGGCCCTGCGGGCGGGAGCCGGTCACCCAGGAGCGGAAGACGCTCGCGAGGTGGAGGCCGAAGTCCTCGGCCTCGGCCTCGTCGGCCTCGTGCGAGCCGTTGCGGGCGGCGACGGTGAGCGCGATCTCCTGCCAGCGGGGGTCGTCCGACAGGGCGCGGGCGGCGGCCGCGCCGGCGAAGTGGTGATGGGAGTGCGCGTGACCGGCCGACATGTGCCACAACTCGTGCCCGAGGATGACGAGTTGCTGGACCGTTTCGGCGCGCTCCTCGACGATGACGAGGTCGAAGTCGTGGAACTCCATCCACAGACCGGTGACCTCGATCTCGTCGGGGAAGCGTTCGAAGCGGAGCTGGACGGGCCGGCCGTCCCGGCGCCGGCTCATCTCCTCGCAGAGCGCACCGGCCAGATCCCGTACGTCGACGGGCGTGTCGAGGCGCTTCCTCAGGGACCGGGAGAGCTCGACCGCGAGGGCGCGCATCTCGGAGTCGGATCTTCGGGAGAACAGTGCCGCCGCGCGTTTCCAGACGCCGCCGGCCCGTCCGGCCGTCCTGCCCGTCACACCGCTCGCCGCACTCCGCGTCACTCCTCGCTCCGCCCCGCTCCTCGCTCCGTCGTGCAGTCGACCCGTGATGGCGTCGTGGCTGTTGACCCGTCAAATGGTCGCGCCGTGGGCGAGACTACGGGCCCGGATCGTCCCACGCCATGGTTTTCCGCACGGGCGTTCCCGGTTCGGGAACGGCGCGGCGACCCGCGGTCCGGACGTCCCGGTGCGCGCACCGGCACGCGCCCCCGTGTGAGCATCGACGCGCGTCCTCGTGCGGGTCTTGGTGCGGGTCTTGGTGCCGGTCCTTGTACGCGTCCTGGCGCGGACCCTCACGCGGGTCGCCGAGGGCGTCCTGGCACGGACCCTCACGCGGGCCTTCGTACGCGTCCTGGCGCGGGTCCCGGTGCGGGCCGCCGAGCGCGTCCTGGGGCGGTCCCGGTGCGGGTCCCGGTGCGGGTCCCGACTCGGGTCGCGGAGGGCGTCCGGAGGCGGGCGCCGTGCGGGGCCGGGCGGGGCCTCCCCCGTGCCGTGCGGTGTGATCTGCCTCGCGCTCGGCCGGTCGCGGGCTCCGGCAGGTTTCCCGCGCCCTGGTGTAGGAACGGTTCTGACTGTCACCGGCAGAACGTCCCTACTGGCAAGGAGCACCCCGCGTGTCCTCCCTCTTTCCGGCCCTGGTCAGCGGTTCGACCGCACGGCGGCCCGCCCTTCGCTTCGGCGACCGGTCCCTGACGTACGCGGAACTCGCCGCCTCGGCGGGCGCCCTGGCCGCGCGCCTCGAAGGCCGGGAACGGATCGCCGTATGGGCGACGCCGTCCCTGGAGACGGCCGTCGGGGTGGTGGCCGCGCTGCTCGCCCAGGTGCCCGTCGTACCCCTCAACCCCAAGTCCGGCGAGGGCGAGCTGGGGCACATCGTGTCGGACAGCACGCCCTCACTGGTGCTCGCCGGGGAGGGGGACGACCTCCCCTCGCCCGTACGGGAGTTGGAGCGCATCGACGTCGTGACGCGGCACGCCGGCGGTGTCGTGCCGGAACCCCCGGCCGAGCCGGACGATCCCGCCGCCCCCGCCCTCGTCGTCTACACGTCCGGCACCACGGGTCCGCCCAAGGGCGCCGTCGTCCCGCGCCGCGCGATCGCCTCGACCCTGGACGCGCTGGCCGACGCCTGGCAGTGGACGGGCGACGACGTGCTCGTGCACGGACTGCCGCTCTTCCATGTGCACGGGCTGATCCTGGGCGTCCTCGGGCCGTTGCGGCGCGGTGGGGCCGTCCGGCACCTGGGGCGGTTCAGCACGGAGGGCGTGACGCGTGAGCTGAACGCGGGGGCGACCATGCTGTTCGGGGTGCCGACCATGTACCACCGGCTCGCCGAGGCGCTGGCCGAGGACGCGGAGCTGGCCAAGGCGCTCGGCCGGGCGCGGCTGCTGGTCTCCGGCTCCGCCGCGCTGCCGGTGCACGACCACGAGCGGATCACGGCGGCGACCGGGCGGCCGGTCGTCGAGCGGTACGGCATGACCGAGACCCTCATGAACACCAGCGTCCGGGTGGACGGTCCGGCACGGCCCGGGACCGTCGGGGTGCCGCTGCCGGGCGTCGGGCTGCGGCTGGTCGAGGAGGACGGTTCGATCCTCGCCTCGTACGACGCGGACGGCGCCCCGACCGGCTCGTACGACACCGAGGGCAGTCCCACCGGCGCCTACGACGGCGAGAGCGTGGGCGAGATCCAGGTGCGCGGGCCGAACCTGTTCACCGAGTACCTGAACCGGCCCGACGCCACCGCCGCCGCGTTCACCGCGGACGGCTGGTTCCGTACCGGTGACATGGCGGTGCGCAACGCCGACGGCTGCGTGCGCATCGTGGGCCGCAAGGCCACCGACCTGATCAAGAGCGGCGGTTACAAGATCGGCGCCGGCGAGATCGAGAACGCGCTGCTCGAACACCCCGCCGTGCGCGAGGCCGCCGTCACCGGGGAGCCCGACGACGACCTGGGCGAACGGATCGTTGCCTGGGTGGTCCCGGTCGACGCCCCCGCCCCCGGCCTCGACCGCGAACTCGCCGACCACGTGGCCCGCCGGCTCGCCCCGCACAAGCGCCCGCGCACCGTGCGGTTCCTGTCCGCCCT
The DNA here is from genome assembly GCF_040608315.1 of Streptomyces sp. NPDC005195. Taxonomy (NCBI): domain Bacteria; kingdom Bacillati; phylum Actinomycetota; class Actinomycetes; order Kitasatosporales; family Streptomycetaceae; genus Streptomyces; species Streptomyces sp. NPDC005195. The sequence continues at coordinate 314,892 of NZ_JBEXHZ010000002.1, read as the reverse complement.
GCCGCGCAACGACATGGGCAAGATCCTGAAGCGAGCGCTCCCGGACGCCCTCGCGGACTCCCGCGCGGGCGCCCACCCGAACGACGTCACGCATGACTGACCGCTTCCCGGCCCGTGCGGCCATCGCCCTCGTCACCGACGAGTTCACCGAACTCCGGGTGCCGATACGGCGATTCGAGCCGGACGGTCCGCTGTCCTGGCAGGGGTACGACGAGGCACGCTCCCGTGCCGCCGCCCGCACCGGCGAGGACGAGTCCGTCGTCTGCGGCGGCGCGGTCGTCGGCGGCACCCGGGTCGCGCTGATCGCCTTCGAGTTCGGCTTTCTCGGCGGCTCGCTCGGCGAACGCACCGGCGACCGGCTGGAAGCCGCGTACGCCCATGCCCGCGAACACCGGCTGCCGGTCGTCTCGCTGGTCGCGACGGGCGGCAGCCGGATGCAGGAGGGCATGCTCGCGCTCACCCAGCTCCAGCGGGTGGCACGGCAGTCGGCGCTGACCCGGGAGGCCGGGCTGCCGCAGATCGCGGTGGTCCGGGATCCGACGACGGGGGGCGGCTGGGCCACGCTGGGCGCGGGTTCCGACGTGATCCTGGCGCTGCCCGGCGCCCAGGTGGGATTCGCCGGTTCCCGGGTCCGTCCGCCCGGCGCGGACCCGGCGGCGTACACGGCCGAGGCCCAGGTCGCGGCGGGCGCGGTGGACGCCGTCGTACCGGAGGGGGAGCTGCGGGAGACGCTGGCGCTGTGGCTGGCCCTGCTCAGCGCTCCCTCCGCCGGGGCCGCACCGGTGCCGGCCGCTCTCGGCGCGCCCGGTCTGCCCGCCACCGGCCGGGACGCCGTCGACCGGGCCCGCTCCCCCGAACGCCCGCGCGCCGAGGCCTACTTGGACGACTATTTCAGCCGTCGCGCGGCAATCGGCGGCGACCGCTGCGGCGGGACCGACGCCGGTCTGCTGTGCGGGTTCGGCTCCGGTCCCGAGGGGCGGACGGTCGCGTACGCGGCACAGTGCGGGACCGCGACCCGTCCCGCCGGGTACCGCACCGCGGCACGGCTGATCCGTCTCGCGGGCCGGCTCGGCATCCCGGTGCTGACGCTGGTGGACACCCCGGGCGCCGCCAACGACGAGCACGCCGAGCGGCAGGGCGCGGGCTCCGCGATCGCGGACCTGTTCGCCGCGGTGGCCACCGCCCGCACTCCCGTCACCACGCTGGTGATCGGCGAGGGCGGCTCGGGCGGCGCCCTCGCACTGGCCTCGCCGGACAACACCTGGGCCACGCCGGACAGTTACTTCTCCGTCATCGCGCCGGAGCTGGCGGCCGCGATCCTCAAGCGTCCCGCGAGCGAGGTGCGCGCCACAGCGGACCAGCTCCGCATCCGGCCGCAGGATCTGCTGGACCTGGGGGTCGTGCGGGGCATCGCGGAGCACCGGGGGGAGTGAGCGCGCGGGCGGCGCCGGCCCCCTCCCGAGGGGAACCGGCGCCACCCGCGCGGTGGGAACAGGCGCCAGGTGAGTCGGGATAGGCCGGGGGGCCGGTGAGTCGGGACGGGCCGTGAGTCGGGACGGGCCGCGGAAAGCGGGACATCGGCACGACTTGTGGGGACCCGGGAAGCGGCACGGGTTGCGGGGTCGGGGGGAATCTGTACGCGCACGGGGAAACGGGCCCGGCCGGTCGCCCTCTCCGGACCGGTCCTCCGGTATGCCGATCCTCCCGCCGGACGATCGCCGGGAACCGCCCGCCGTCACCCGTTCGGCGGTACCCCGCCCGGCCCCCTTCAGAAGGCGCCCCGGCCTTCTTGAGCGGACGATGCGAGAAGGGACCGCCACGAGGCGGAGCCCGACGGTCTGCTCTCGGGAGGACCCGCCATGACCGCCAGTCTGGAGCAGCTGCGCCGCTGTCACTTCGCCGTCGACCTGGGCGCGGCCAGGACACGTGTGTGGGTGAAGGGCGCGGGACTGGTCGTGGACCAGCCGAGTGTCGCCGCGATCAACACCAAGAACGGCGCGCTGATCGCGGTCGGTGAGTTCGCGGAGAAGATGACGGGCCGCACCCCCGACTACATCCGGGTCATGCGGCCGGTGTCGGGCGGCACGGTCGTCGACATCGAGATGGCCCAGCGCATGCTGCGGCAGCTGCTCGGCGACAAGGTGCGCCGCACCCTGCGCCGCAAGCCGAGGCTGCGCGCCGCCGCCTGCACCCCGCACGACGCGGACCCGCTGGCGCAGCGCGCGACGATCGAGACGCTCGTCGGGCTCGGGGCGAGGCGGGTGGAGCTGGTCGACACGCTGATCGCCGCGGCGGTGGGCTGCGGGCTGCCGGTCGAGCGGCCGGAGGCCACCATGATCATGGTGTGCGGTGCCGCCGCCACCCAGGTCGCCGTGCTGTCCCTCGGCTCCATCGTGACCGCCGAACGCATTCCGGTGGGCGGCGAGGCCGTCGACCGCGCGATCGTGCAGCACCTGCGCCACCAGCACGAGCTGATGCTTCCGTCGCAGTCCGTACGGCCCCTGCAGCTCGCCCTGTCCGGCAACGGGCTCACCCCGCACGGCCCGACGTCCACGGAGATCCACGGGCGGGACGTGGCGACCGGCCTCGCCCGTTCGGTGCAGGTCGACACCGCCGCCGTGCGCGATGCCATCCAGACCCCGCTGACGGCCGTACTCGACGGGATCGGGAAGGTGCTGCGGGCCTGTCCGCCGGATCTGGTGGCCGACCTCGCCGACCGCGGGATCATGATGGTCGGCGGGAGCGCGCTGCTCCCGGGGCTCGACCAGATGCTGCGGCACGCGACGGGCATGCCGGTGCACATCGCCGAGCGGCCGGACGTGTGCGCGGTGCAGGGTCTGGGCTACATGCTGGAGGGCAAGATCGAGCCGCTGACGCTGGAGCCGCTGCCGGGCTGACGGCCGGCCCGCCCGGGACCGGTCGATCCCCGTCCTCCGACCCCCGAGGGGCCCGTATGACCGACCCCGTCCCCCGTCTCCCGGCCCTCGTGGAAGCCGTCCTGTGCGTCGGGTCCGACCTGGAACTGCGGGCCACGCTCCAGCACATCGTGGATGCCGCCGCCGAACTGACGGGGGCCCGGAGCGCGGCGCTGGACATGGCCGACCCCGGCGACGCCGGACCGCTGGAGATCCGTACGGACAGGCCGCCGACGGCCGGCCCGGACCGGTGCCCCCACGAGCGGCCCGACGGCTCCCTGGGCGTCCCGATCCTCGTCGGAGACGCGGTGTTCGGGAACCTGTACGTCGCCGGACAGCGCGGCGGTCCGTTCACGGATGAGGACGAGCAGTTGCTGCGGGTGCTCGCGACCCAGGCCGGCGTCGCGATCGGCAACGCCCGGCTGTACGAGACGGCCCGGCAGCGCGAGCGGTGGATCGAGGGCGCGGCGGCCGTGACCACCGCACTGCTCAGCGGAGGGGACGCCGCCGACGCGCTGACGACCGTCGCCGAACGGGCCCGGATCCTCGCCGACGCCTCGGCCGCCCTCATCCTGCAGCCCACGGCGGAGAACGGCATGAGGATCGTGACCGCCGCCACCCCCGACGGCTCCGCCGACCCCGGTGACATCGTCGGCACCACGATCACGCCGGGCAGCCCCCTGCTGGAACAACTGCTGGCCGGCGAACCGGTGTTCATCGACGACTCGGCGACCGACCCGCGACTGACCACACACGTACGACACCGGTTCGGGCCGAGCATGATGCTCCCGCTGCAGTCGGGCGGCCGTCTCATCGGCACACTCGCCCTGCCCCGCGACCGCGGCGGCCGCCCGTACAGCGCGGCGGAACGGCTGCTCGCCGCGCAGTTCGCCTCACAGGCCGCGCTGGCGCTGGTCCTCGCGGACGCCCAGCACAGCCGGGAGCGGCTCGCGGTCTACGAGGACCGCGACCGGATCGCTCGTGACCTGCACGACCTGGTCGTCCAGCGGCTGTTCGCCACCGGCATGATGCTGGAGTCCACGCAGCGGCGCAGCGCCGGGGAGGCCGACGCGGAGGTGCACGAGATCCTGGGCCGGGCCGTCGACGAACTGCAGTCCACCGTCCAGGAGGTACGCACCGCGATCTTCGCCCTCCAGCAGCCGCCGGCCGACGCCCCCACCACCCTGCGCGGCAAGGTGCTGCGCGAGACGGCGGGCGCCGCGGCGGCCCTGGGTTTCCAGCCGTCCACGCGTTTCACCGGCGCGGTGGAGGCACTGGTGCCGGAGCCCGTCGCCGGCCACCTGCTCGTGGCCCTCCGCCGCGCCCTCGCCTCGACCGCGCGCCGCCCGGGAGTGTCCCGCATCGAGGTCGCCGTGGACGCGACGAGGAGACTTCCCGACGGGCGGGCCGCGGTGCGGCTGACGGTGTTCGACGACGGCGACACGGGCGGGGGCGGCACGAGGGGCGGAGACACGAAGGGCGGAGACAGGCGCGGACGTGCGGGGACGACGATCGTGTGGCAGTCGCCCCTGTGAGCGCCGCTCCGGTCGGCCGTCCCGTCAACTGTGCTTTTCCCGGGGCCACTTGACGCCCTCCCCCGGTCTCCGTACCGTCACCTCTCGCATACGTGGATATGACCTCTGTTCACATCCACGGACATGCGGGAGACAGGGCGAGTTGGGGACAGGACAAGCGTGAGGACGGGGTGACCATGGCCCAGCGGCGTGTGGTGGTGTCCGGCGGAGGCACCGGGATCGGCCTGGCGACGGCGGAGGCGTTCGCCGCGGACGGGGACCGGCTGGTGCTCCTCGGCCGCCGCGAGGAGGTGCTGCGCAAGGCGGCCGACACACTGAACAGCCGGTTCGGGGAGTCGGCGGCGACCTGGTGCGCGGCGGACCTCTCCGACCCCGGACAGGTGGACGGAGTACGGGAGTTCATAGCGGCGGACGAGACCCCGGTGGACGTGCTGGTGGCCAACGCGGGCGGCAACGTGGCCGCCGCGCACGACGGCACCCTCGCCTCCATCGCGGACGGCTACCGCCGCAACTTCGACGCCAACGTCCTGACCGCCGTGCTGCTCACCGAGGCCCTGCTCCCCCACATCCGCAGGCCCGGCGGCCGCATCGTGCAGCTCTCCTCCATCGCCTCGCTGCGCGGCCCGGGGTCGTACGGGGGCTCCAAGGGCTGGATCAACACGTACACCTACGACCTCGCCCAGCGCGTCGGCCACGAGGGCATCACCGTGAACGCGGTCGCCCCCGGCTTCGTCGGCGACACGGAGTTCTTCGGCGACCGCGCGACCCCGGAGTTCGTGGCGTCGAGGGTCGCGCAGTCCCTGACGGGACAGCCGGGTCATCCCTCGGAGATCGCCGCGGCCGTCAAGTACGTCGCGTCACCCCAGGCGGCGTACCTGACGGGACAGCTCCTGCACATCAACGGCGGGGCGGCGCTGGGCCGCTAGCGCCGCGCCTCGGATCGTACCGAGCGGCTCCGGCGGCCGGCCGAAGGTGACCCGGCGGTCGCCCAGTCGTACGGCTGACGGGCGGCCGGGCGAGAACTCCGTGCGCGGCATGCGAAACGGCCTTCCCGCCCGCCCGGAACCAGCGGCAGGCGTTGCCGTGGCTCCCGGACGGACGGCGCCCCGTCACCACCCGAACGGCGGCCGGGGTGAATCAGCAGGTCCGCGTGGACCCGGAACCACCCGGGGTGGCCGGCGCCCCTACCGGCTTCGCCGTGGCTTCCGGCCTCTCGATTCCACCGACCGGCTCGCGGCCCTCGCCACCGGTGACGGCGGCAGGGATCACGCCCGCAGGACGGCCACCAACTGGATCAAGGCGTCGGCCGGCGGGGTCGCAACGTCGTCGGCGACGGACCCGTGACCCGCTCCGCACCGGTACAGGGCGCGGTGGTCCCGACGGGGCCGCCGCGTACCGCGACACCGTGCGGGAGTATCCGGGCGGGCGCCAGGGGCGAGGTCCTGACGGGCCGGAGTCCAGCGCGCGGGTCCCCAAGACCCCCGCCATCCGCGCCGCGGCACGGCACGGCACGGATTCACACCTCGTCATACTTCCTCGAACTCCGTCGAACTCGCGACGTCCGGGAATCGGGGCGCGGAGTTCGCCAGTTGGGGTGCGACAGGCCGTATCGGCCCGTGGACCCGCACAGCCGCCCCGTCCACGACCGGCACGCCCACGGCCGCCCCGCCCGCGCGGAGGACATTCAGCGGGGCCATGGAGCCGGGCACAGGGCCGCACGCTCGGGACACGTGCCCAGCGCCGCTCGGCCACACCCGGAGCCGGGCGATCCGGATCACTCGACCGGGCTCGCGCACACCGTCACCGAAGGCCGCGGGGCCGCCGACGGAGATCTCCGGACGACCGGCCGTCCGTCCGTGTGCGGCGGGGCCACCTGGTCCTGGTCCGGATGGATGAATGCGGACCGCCGCCTCGGGGCTGCGACCGCCGTTACCGCGTTTCCACAGATAGAAACGGTTCTGCTACGCAGGCTCTGGGTGGGGCGGGTGGGACTCGAACCCACGGCCGACGGATTATGAGTCCGCTGCTCTAACCGGCTGAGCTACCGCCCCTTACGGCGCGTCGCGCACATTTGTGCGCGCCGTCTGCCGCAGCATAGCCGCTCATACGATCTCCTGCTTCGGATGGTCGGCAACGCATGACCATGAGGACTTCGGTGCCGGTCACGCGGTTCCCCCGGACATGAAAAAGGACCCCTGAGGGGTCCTCTTCCGTTGCTCTCCCGACTGGACTCGAACCAGTAACCTGCCGATTAACAGTCGGCTGCTCTGCCAATTGAGCTACAGGAGATCGAGCTCCCCCGACTGGACTCGAACCAGTAACCTGCCGGTTAACAGCCGGCTGCTCTGCCAATTGAGCTACAGGGGATCGCACTCTTTGCATCGAACGCACCTACCTGGGTATTCGCCAGGGGGCGTGCGCTCGCTGCGACACATACATTAGCGCAAGCAGGGGGGTGCTCCGCCAATCGGTTCCCCCCGCACCGATGCCGAGGCAAGGGAAGGGTGGCCGACATGCGGTACCGGCTCACATTCGTCGCCGGACTGGCCGTGGGTTACGTGCTGGGCACACGCGCCGGGCGCGAGCGCTACGAACAGCTGAAGAAGTCCGCGCGGCAGGTCGCGCAGAACCCCGCCGTGCGCAACACCGCCGAGACCGCCGCCCAGCAGGGGCGCCAGGTCGCGGGCAAGGCCTACCACGTGGTGAGCGAGAAAATGGGCGACCACGTGCCCGACTCGGTGACCCAGCGGGTCCGCTCCCTGCGCGAGCGGAACACCAACGGCACCGGCGAGGACGACTGGGGCACCACGAACACCTGAACATCCGGATGGCCGTATCGCCCGAAAGGCCCGGTGCGAGAGGCATCGGGCCCCTGGCGCCGGGGCCTCGGGAGCCCCCGGCCACCCGTGCTCACCAGGGGTGACACCCGGCCCGGCGCGCCCACCTCCCGCGGTACGGCAGAATTTCCGCCATGGGCATAGTCGCCGGGCTGGACAGTTCACCCGATTTCACTCGCATCGTCGTCTGCGACACGGACACGGGCGCCGTGCTCAGGCAGGGGTACGCGCCGCACCCGGTGGAGACCGCCGAGAGCGGCGGCCGCCCTTCCGACGTCGATCCGCAGGCCTGGCTGCTGTCCCTGGGCGAGGCCGCCGGCGGCGGACTGCTCGAGGGCGTGCAGGCCATCGGCGTGTCGGCACAGCAGAACGGGCTCGTCCCGCTGGACGCGCAGGGCAACACCGTGCGCCCCGCCCTGGTCGGCGGTGACAAGCGGGCCCAGGTCGCCGCCGCCGACCTGGTGGACGCGCTCGGCGGGCGCGAGGCATGGGCCCAGGCCGTGGGCTGCGTCCCCCAGGCCGCGCAGCCGGTGACCAAACTGCGCTGGCTGAACCGGACCGAACCCGACGCGGCCCAGCGCACCGCCGTACTGCTCCAGGCGCACGACTGGCTGGTGTGGCAGTTGCTCGGCCGCCCGCTGCGCCGGACCACCGACCGCGGCGGGGCCTCCGGTACCGGCTACTGGTCGGCGGCGACCGGCGCCTACCGGCCGGATCTCGTCGAACTCGCGCTGGGCCACCAGGCCACGCTTCCCGAGGTGCTCGGCCCGTCCGAGGCCGCGGGCACCACCCCCGAGGGGCTGTTGATCTCGGCGGGCACCGGCGAGACGATGGCGGCGGCCTTCGGGCTCGGTATCGGGCTCGGGGACGCGGTCGTCTCCCTCGGCGCGTCCGGGTCCGTGATGGCCGTACACACCGAGGCGCTGGCCGACCCCTCCGGCATGATCACCTCTCTGGCGGACGCGACCGGGCTCCATCTGCCGGTGGTGACGACGCTGAACGCCGTACGAACCCTGCGGGGCGCCGCCGAACTGCTCGGCCTGCCCGACCTGGAGAGCCTGTCCGAGCTGGCGATGAAGTCCACGCCGGGCTCGCACGGACTGGTCCTGCTCCCCTATCTGGAGGGCGAGCGGACCCCGAACCTCCCCCATACGGCGGGCACACTCGCCGGGCTGCGGCGCGAGTCGATGCGGCCCGAGCACCTCGCGCGGGCCGCCTTCGAGGGCATGCTGTGCGGGCTCGCGGACGCGCTCGACGTCCTGCGCGGGCGGGGCGTGGACGTCCGGCGGGTCTTCCTGCTCGGGGCGGCCGCGGAGCTGTCGGCCGTACAGGCCGCGGCGCCCGCGCTGTTCGGCGCGCAGGTCGTCGTACCGCAGCCCGCGGACTACGCGGCGCTCGGCGCGGCCCGTCAGGCGGCCTGGGCACTCGGCGTGTCGCAGGGCACCCTCGACCCCCGGCTGCCACCCGTCTGGCAGGGTGCGGTCGCCCAGGTTCTGGAGCCCGGCGAGGAACTGGCGGTGGGCCAGGCCGTACGGCAGCAGTACGTCTCCGTACGGGAGCAGACGCATCCTGGGGCGTTTCGCGCATAAGGGCACACAGGGGGGCACGCGGGGAGGCCGGGACGCGCGGTGAAGTCCCTTAAGGGCCGCGGTCGTACGTCCGAAGGTCCGGTTCCGGTCGGCTCTTGGTCCGCTCTTGGATTAATCGGTTGAGGTAACACGGGTGGAGTGCCCGACGATAGGGGGTGGTGGTGCACCACCGACCGCACCGCCGTCGCCGACTCCGAGAGAAGCCGCGTGCTCATACGACTGCTTCGGACCCACCTCAGTCCGTACAAGAAACCCATCGCCCTCCTGGTGTTCCTGCAGTTCCTGCAGACCTGCGCCACCCTCTACCTGCCGACCCTGAACGCGCACATCATCGACAACGGCGTGGTCAAGGGGGACACCGGATACATCCTGTCCTTCGGTGCCCTGATGATCGGGATCTCGCTGGTCCAGGTCTTCTGCAACATCGGAGCGGTCTACTACGGTGCCCGGACGGCGTCGGCCGTGGGCCGGGACATCCGCGCGGCCGTCTTCGACCGGGTGCAGTCGTTCTCCGCGCGCGAGGTCGGTCATTTCGGCGCCCCGTCGCTGATCACCCGCACCACGAACGACGTGCAGCAGGTGCAGATGCTGGCGCTGATGACGTTCACGCTGCTGGTGTCGGCCCCGATCATGTGTGTGGGCGGCATCGTGCTCGCCCTCGGCCTGGACGTGCCGCTGTCCGCGATCCTGGTCGCCGTCGTGCCCATCCTCGGCATCGGCGTGACGCTGATCGTGCGCAGGCTGCGCCCGCTGTTCCGGACCATGCAGGTGCGCCTGGACACCGTGAACCGGGTGCTGCGCGAGCAGATCACCGGCAACCGGGTCATCCGCGCCTTCGTCCGGGACGACTACGAGAAGGACCGCTTCCGGGGCGCGAACACCGAGCTGACCAGGATGTCCCTGGCGACCGGCCGGATGCTCGCACTGATGTTCCCGATGGTCATGACCGTCGTGAACCTCTCGTCGATCGCCGTGGTCTGGTTCGGTGCCCACCGCATCGCCAGTGGCGGCATGCAGATCGGCGATCTCACCGCGTTCCTCGCCTATCTGATGCAGATCGTGATGTCCGTGATGATGGCCACCTTCATGTTCATGATGGTGCCGCGCGCGGAGGTCTGCGCCGAGCGCATCCAGGAGGTCCTGGACACCTCCTCCAGCGTCGTGCCGCCCACCGCGCCCGTCCTGGAACTGCGTCGCCACGGACATCTCGAGGTCCGCGGCGCCGGGTTCCGCTACCCGGGCGCCGAGGAGCCGGTGCTGAGGTCCATCGACCTGGTCGCACGGCCGGGCGAGGTGACGGCCGTGATCGGGTCGACGGGCAGCGGGAAGTCGACCCTGCTGGGTCTGGTCCCCCGTCTCTTCGACGCCACCGACGGCCAGGTCCTGGTGGACGGCGAGGACGTGGCGCGTGTGGAGCCGCAGTTGCTGGCACGGACGGTCGGGCTCGTCCCGCAGAAGCCGTACCTGTTCGCGGGCACCGTGGCGAGCAACCTGCGCTACGGCAATCCGGACGCGACCGACGAGGAACTGTGGCATGCGCTGGAGGTGGCACAGGCCAAGGGCTTCGTGGAACAGCTGGACAACGGCCTGCAGTCGGCGATCGCGCAGGGCGGCACGAACGTGTCGGGCGGTCAGCGCCAGCGCCTCGCGATCGCCCGCACCCTCGTGCAGCGCCCGGAGATCTACCTCTTCGACGACTCCTTCTCGGCCCTCGACTACGCGACGGACGCGGCGCTGCGGGCCGCGCTCGCCGAGGAGACCTCCGAGGCGACCGTGGTGATCGTCGCCCAGCGGGTGTCGACCATCCGTGACGCCGACCGCATCGTGGTCCTCGACGAGGGCCGGGTCGTCGGCACCGGACGCCACCACGAACTGATGGCGGACAACGAGACCTACCGGGAGATCGTGCTCTCCCAGCTGACGGAAGCGGAGGCCGCCTGATGGCCGGGCCCATGGGACGCATGATGGCCGGGGGCGGCCCCGATCAGCGCTCGCTGGACTTCAAGGGATCCGGGAAACGGCTCCTGGCGCAGTTCAAACCCGAGCGCGTCACCCTGTACATCATGCTGTGCGCGGTCGTGCTCAGCGTGGGGCTCTCGGTCGTCGGTCCGAAGATCCTCGGCAAGGCCACCGACCTGGTCTTCGCGGGGATCATCGGGCGGCAGATGCCGGCCGGGGCCACCAAGGCCGAAGTCCTCGCGGGCATGCGCAAGCGGGGCGACGGCGGCATGGCCGACATGCTCTCGGGGACGGACTTCACCCCGGGCAAGGGCATCGACTTCGGCGCCGTCGGTGACGTACTGCTGGTCGCGCTCTGTACGTTCCTGGTGGCCGGTCTGCTGATGGCGGTGGCGACCCGCCTGGTGAACCGGGCCGTCAACAAGACCGTCTTCCACATGCGTGAGGACCTCCAGGCGAAGCTGTCGCGCCTGCCCCTCTCGTACTTCGACAAGCGGCAGCGCGGCGAGGTGCTCTCGCGCGCCACGAACGACCTCGACAACCTCCAGCAGACGCTCCAGCAGTCGATGGGCCAGCTGGTGAACTCGCTGCTGACCATCGTGGGTGTGCTCGCGATGATGTTCTGGGTGTCGTGGCTGCTGGCGCTCGTCGCGCTGGTCACCGTCCCGATCTCGTTCTTCGTCGCCACCCGCATCGGCAAGCGCTCGCAGCCGCACTTCGTGCAGCAGTGGCGCACCACCGGCATACTCAACGCGCACGTCGAGGAGATGTACACCGGGCACACGCTGGTGAAGGTGTTCGGACGCCAGGAGCAGTCGGCCGCGCAGTTCGCGGAGCAGAACGAGAAGCTCTACGAGGCCGGGTTCAAGGCGCAGTTCAACAGCGGGGTGATGCAGCCGCTGATGATGTTCGTGTCGAACCTGAACTACGTGCTGGTGGCGGTGGTCGGCGGCCTGCGGGTCGCGTCCGGCACGCTGTCGATCGGCGATGTGCAGGCCTTCATCCAGTACTCCCGGCAGTTCTCGATGCCGCTGACGCAGGTCGCGTCGATGGCGAACATGGTGCAGTCCGGGGTCGCCTCGGCGGAGCGCGTCTTCGAGCTGCTCGACGCGGAGGAGCAGGCGGCGGATCCCGTGCCGGCCGCGCGTCCGGACGAGCTGCGCGGGCGGGTGGCGCTGCACAACGTGTCCTTCCGCTACGACCCCGAGAAGCCGCTCATCGAGGACCTGTCCCTGAAGGTGGAGCCCGGACACACGGTGGCGATCGTCGGCCCGACGGGTGCGGGCAAGACGACGCTGGTGAACCTGCTGATGCGCTTCTACGACGTCACGGGCGGCCGGGTCACCCTCGACGGTGTCGACATCGCGTCGATGTCCCGGGACGAACTGCGGTCCGCGATCGGCATGGTGCTCCAGGACACCTGGCTGTTCGGCGGCACGATCGCGGAGAACATCGCGTACGGGGCCTCGCGCGACGTGACCCGCGGGGAGGTCGAGGAGGCGGCGCGGGCCGCTCACGCGGACCGGTTCATCCGGACGCTGCCGGACGGCTACGACACCGTGATCGACGACGAGGGAAGCGGGGTCAGCGCGGGTGAGAAGCAGCTGATCACCATCGCGCGCGCGTTCCTGTCCGATCCGGTGATCCTGGTGCTCGACGAGGCCACCAGCTCCGTCGACACCCGCACCGAGGTGCTGATCCAGAAGGCGATGGCGAAGCTGGCGCACGGGCGGACGTCGTTCGTGATCGCGCACCGGCTCTCCACGATCCGGGACGCGGACACCATTCTCGTGATGGAGGACGGGTCGATCGTGGAGCAGGGGGCGCACGCGGAGCTGCTCGCGGCGGGCGGGGCGTACGCGCGGCTGTACCAGGCGCAGTTCGCCCAGGCGGTGGCCGAGGTCGACTAGTGCCGCGGCACCGGGAGGAGTGGGGGGAGGGGTGTTCGCCGGGGCGACCGCCCCTCCCTCGCTCTTTCGGCCGGAACCGGCGGAGCGGACGCCTCAGTCCAGGTAGCCGCGCAGTTGGTCGGCGAAGGCGTGGTCCCGCAGTTTGTTGAGGGTCTTGGACTCGATCTGGCGGATGCGTTCGCGGGTCACGCCGAAGATGCGGCCTATCTCCTCCAGGGTGCGGGGGCGGCCGTCCGCCAGACCGTAGCGGAGCTGCACCACCTTGCGTTCCCGCTCGCCGAGTGTGGAAAGGACCGCCTCCAGGTGCTCGCGCAGGAGGAGGAACGCGGCGGACTCGACGGGGGACGCCGCGTCGCCGTCCTCGATCAGGTCGCCCAGCGCCACGTCGTCCTCCTCGCCCACGGGGGCGTGCAGGGACACCGGCTCCTGGGCCAGGCGCAGGACTTCGCTGACCCGCTCGCTGGGGAGGTCGAGGTGGGCCCCGACCTCTTCGGGGGTGGGTTCGTAGCCGCGTTCCTGCAGCATGCGGCGCTGCACGCGGACCACCCGGTTGATCAGCTCGACGACGTGGACGGGGACCCGGATGGTCCTGGCCTGGTCGGCCAGCGCCCGGGACATGGCCTGCCGGATCCACCAGGTCGCGTACGTGGAGAACTTGTACCCGCGGGCGTAGTCGAACTTCTCGACGGCCCGGATCAGGCCCAGGTTTCCTTCCTGGACGAGGTCGAGCATGGTCAGGCCGCGGCCCACGTAGCGCTTCGCGACCGAGACCACGAGCCGCAGGTTCGCCTCGATGAGCCGGCGCTTGGCCATGCGGCCCATGACGACCAGTTTGTCGAGGTCGAGGGCGAGTTGGCTGTCCAGGTCGCAGGCGAGCCGCAGCCTCTCCTCGGCGAAGAGACCGGCTTCCACCCGGCGGGCGAGTTCGACCTCCTCGACCGCGGTGAGCAGCGGGATGCGGCCGATCTCGCGCAGGTACTGACGGAACAGGTCGGAGGAGGGGCCGCCGGTGTCCGCGGTGCGGGTGCGCAGCGGCTCCACGGGCTCGGGCGCCTCGGTCTCGACGTCGACGGCGTCCGCGGGCGGCCCGTCCGGCTCGGGCGGGACTTCCGCCTCGGGCGGGACTTCCGGCTCCGCCTCGGGGTGGTGCGCGGCACGGCTCTGCGGGGGAAGCGCCGCGACGACGCCGGGCTCCGCGTCCGTGTCCGTGGAATTGTCGGTCTGTGTCAGGGTCTGGGTCTGCACGGGGGCGACCTCCAGGAATGTCGCTGCTGAGACGTGCGGCAGCGGTACGTCGGGGATGGGGTCGGCGGCCTCGCCGCTGTCCATCCCGTAGTCGTTTGGCGGAACGGCGGGTATCGGGAACCCGCCGCGTGCGGGTCGGCCGCGCTCCGAGGACTCAGGCACCGGAACCCAGTGTGGAGTACGACACATCGCCGCCACGAGGGGCGTGCGGTGACTTTTTGCGTCCGGTCCGTGACCGCGCGATTACCCTCGTGCACGAGTGCGCAGGACCGGGCGGGTGAAACCTGCGGAAAGACGCATGTGGGGGCGGGCACCCCGGGCACGGTGTGGGCGCCGGGGCCGCTTCAGCGGTGTGCGGGCTCCGGGCGCCGGGCCCGTGGCGCGGCGGCGGACCGGACCGGGCCGGGTCTCAGAGCGCCTCCGCGCCCCGCTCGCGCAGCGCCTGCCCGTACTGCTGGAGGACCCACAACTCGTTCTGCACGGCGGTCAGCTGGGCCGGGTCGCCGTGGGCGCTGGCGCGGGCCAGGGCGCCCTGGACGTCCACGACGCGGCGCTCGACGGCACGGCGGCGGACCATGACGAGCTGGTCGCCGGCGTAGGTCTCGTCGACGGTCTTGCGCATGATGGCCTCGACGGCCAGTTCGGTGACCATGGCGCGAACCGTGTTGTCCGGGGCGGCCTCACGGACCAGGACGAGGTACTCCTGGGGGTCCTGGGCCCCGTACTCCGCGCCGCCCGCCTCCATGATCGCCTGGCGTACGGCGGCGTACGGCGGGGCGGTGAACTCGTCGATCCCGTAGGCGTCGAAGGCCGGGGAGACCAGCTCGGGGCGCTGGAGGGCGAGCTTGAGCAGCTCGCGCTCGGTGGCGAAGACGGGGTTGCGGAGGTTGAGCGCGGGGCCGCCGCGCGGTCTCTGGACGGCGGCGTGCGGCTGCTGGGGCCGCTGTCCGGCGGGGGCCGGGCCTGCCGGGCCCTTGCCGCCGCGGTCGCGGGCCCAACGGGCCAGCTGGGCGACCCGCTTGACCACGAACTGAGTGTCGAGGATGCCGAGCATGCCCGCGAGCTGTACGGCCACCTCGTGCTGGGCGCCGGTGTTCTTGATGCGGGCGACGACCGGGGCCGCCTCGTCGAGCGCGGCCGCCCGTCCGGCCGGGGTCTCCAGGTCGTAGCGGGCGACGATGTGGCGCAGCGCGAACTCGAAGAGCGGGGTGCGGGGTTCGACGAGGTCGGCGACCGCCTCGTCGCCCTTGGCGAGCCGCAGGTCGCAGGGGTCCATGCCGTCCGGGGCGACCGCGATGTAGGTCTCGGCGGCGAACTTCTGGTCGTCCTCGAAGGCGCGCAGGGCCGCTTTCTGGCCGGCCGAGTCGCCGTCGAAGGTGAAGATGACCCGCGCCGAGCCGTTGTCCATCAGCAGCCGGCGGAGGATCTTGATGTGGTCACCGCCGAAGGCCGTGCCGCAGGTCGCGATGGCGGTCGTGATGCCGGCCAGGTGGCAGGCCATGACGTCGGTGTAGCCCTCGACGACGACCGCGCGGCTGGTCTTGGCGATCTCCTTCTTGGCGAGGTCGATGCCGTACAGGACCTGGGACTTCCGGTAGATCGCCGTGTCCGGCGTGTTGAGGTACTTCGGGCCGTTGTCCGACTCGTACAGCTTGCGCGCGCCGAAGCCGACGACCTCGCCGCCGATGTCGCGGATCGGCCACATCAGGCGTCCGCGGAAACGGTCGATGGGGCCGCGGCGGCCCTCCTGGGAGAGGCCGGACAGGAGCAGCTCCTTGTCGGAGAAGCCCTTGCCCCGGAGGTAGCGGGTGAGGTGGTCCCAGCCCTGCGGGCTGTAGCCGACTCCGAAGTGCGCGGCGGCGGCCTGGTCGAAGCCGCGCTCGGCGAGGAACTTGCGGCCCGCGTCGGCCTCGGGGCTGGTGTCGAGCTGCTCGATGTAGAACTGCGCGGCGCTCTTGTGGGCCTCGACCAGGCGGATGCGTTCGCCGCGCTGGTTGGACGGGTTGTACCCGCCCTCCTCGTAACGGAGTGTGATGCCCGCCTGACCGGCGAGGCGCTCGACCGCCTCCGAGAAGGAGAGGTGGTCGACCTTCATCACGAACGTGAGGGTGTCGCCGCCCTCCTGGCAGCCGAAGCAGTGGAAGAGACCCTTGCTCGGGCTGACCTGGAAGGACGGTGACTTCTCGTCGTGGAAGGGGCAGAGGCCCTTGAGGTTGCCGCCGCCCGCGTTGCGCAGCTGGAGGTACTCCGAGACGACGGCGTCGATCGGGACCGCGTCCCGAACAGCCTTCACGTCCTCGTCGTTGATCCTTCCAGCCACGGGTGAATTCTACGGGGGCGCGGTGACAGCCGAGTGCCGCCGTGGGTCACGGGAGCAGACTGTCCAGCGGGACGTGCGGGTCGGCCAGTGCCTCGGCGTCCACCCGGGCCCGGGATCGGATCAGCTGCTGGATCGGTTCCGTGACGTCCCACACATTCACGTTCATCCCGGCCAGCACCCTGCCGTCCTTCAGCCAGAAGGCGATGAACTGCCGTTTGCCCGCGTCTCCCCGGACCACCACCTGGTCGTAGGTGCCCGGGGGCGCCCAGCCGGAGTACTCGAGTCCGACGTCGTACTGGTCGGAGAAGAAATAGGGCACCCGGTCGTACGTCGTCTCGCGGCCCAGCATCGCGCGGGCGGCCGCCGGTCCGCCGTTGAGGGCGTTGGCCCAGTGCTCGACGCGCAGCCGGGTGCCGAAGAGGGGGTGGGGGAAGGCGGCGACGTCGCCGACGGCGTGGATGTCGGGGTCGGAGGTGCGCAGCCGCTCGTCGACGGCGATGCCGCCGCCGTGCGCCCGGGGGGCGAGCTCCAGGCCCGCGGCCTCGGCGAGCCCGGTGCGCGGCGCCGCCCCGATGGCCGCCAGTACGTCGTGGGCCGGGTGCTCCTCTCCGTCGTCGGTGCGGGCGGCGAGCACCATGCCGTCCTGGCCGACGATCTCGGTGAGGCGGGCCCCGAAGTGGAAGCGGACGCCGTGCTCGCGGTGCAGGTCGGTGAAGAGCTGGCCGAGCTCGGGGCCGAGGACCGAGTGCAGCGGGGTCGCCTCCGGCTCGACGACGGTGACCTCGGCGCCGTACTCGCGGGCCGCGGCCGCGACCTCCAGGCCGATCCAGCCGGCGCCCGCGATCACGATGTGTCCGTTGTCCCGGCCGAGCGCGGCGAGCACGCCCTTCAGCCGTTCGGCGTGGGCGAGGCGGCGCAGGTGGTGGACTCCGGCGAGGCCGGTGCCCGGGATGTCGAGGCGGCGCGGCTCGGCACCGGTCGCGAGGAGCAGCTTGTCGTAGTGGACGAGGGTGCCGTCGTCGCCGAAGCGGACCGTCTTCGCGGTCCGGTCGATCGAGTCGACGGTCTGGCCGAGGTGCAGCTCCACGTCGTTCTGGGCGTACCAGGCGGGTTCGTGCACGAAGACGCTGTCGCGTTCCTCCTTGCCGAGGAGGTAGCCCTTGGAGAGCGGCGGGCGCTCGTAGGGGTGGTCGCGTTCGTCGCAGATCAGTATCACCCGCCCGGTGAATCCCTCCGCTCGGAGTGTCTCGGCCGCCTTGGCGCCGGCCAGGCCTCCTCCGACGATGACGAATGTCTGATCCGCGTCGACCACTTGATGCCTCCTCGTAAGGATGTCGCCCCATGCGAGCGTCCCGCACGCAGCGTGATGCGGGAAGAGGGAGTGGCCCGATCAGGCCACGCAGGGTCACACTCCGCCGCCTGTGGTGGGGCGGGTGGTGAGCCTGAGGTGCAGTGAGCGCGCCGAGGCGTCCGTCAGCGAGGCGATCTGGTCGACGATCACCCGTTTGCGTGCGCGGTCGTCGGGTGCCTCGTCGAACAGTGCGCTGAACTGCGGGTCCAGGCCGTCCGGGGCGCGGGCGGTGAGCGCCTCGGCGAGTTCGGCGACGACGACCCGCTGATCGGCGCGGAGCAGTTCCTGTTCGGCGCGCTGCATGACGTAGCGGTCGGCGACCGCCTTGAGGACCGCGCACTCCAGGCGCGCGGCGCGCGGAACGACCAGTTCCGCACCGTAGCGGGTGAGTCGGCCGAGGCCGTACGTGGCCCGTGTGGCGCCCTCGGCGGCCAGGCAGAAGCGGCCGATGAGCTGGCTGGTGGCGTCCTTGAGCCGGGCCTGCGCGATGGCCGACCCGTCGTAGCCGTGCGGCCACCACTCCTGGTCGAGGAGCCGGTCGAGGGCCTCGGCGAGCTCGGCGGGGTCGGTCTCCGCGGACACGTACCGCCCGATGGCCACCGCGAGGATCTCCTGCCGCTCCGGCTCGGCGTGCAGAGCGCCGGGGTCGATGTGGCCCGCGTGCAGCCCGTCCTCGACGTCGTGCACCGAGTAGGCCACGTCGTCCGCCCAGTCCATGACCTGGGCCTCGAAGCAGGTACGGGTGGCGGGGGCGTTCTCGCGGATCCAGTCGAAGACCGGCCGGTCGTCCTCGTAGACCCCGAACTTCGGTGACGCGGGGTCGGTGGGGTGGGCGCCGCGCGGCCAGGGGTACTTGGTGGCGGCGTCGAGGGTGGCGCGGGTGAGGTTGAGGCCGACGCTGGCCAGGTCGCCGGTCTCCTCGGACCCTACGAACCGCTTGGGCTCGATGCGGGCGAGCAGCCGCAGCGACTGCGCGTTGCCCTCGAAGCCTCCGCAGTCCCGCGCGAACTCGTTCAGCGCCTGTTCGCCGTTGTGTCCGAAGGGCGGGTGGCCGAGGTCGTGGGAGAGGCAGGCCGCCTCGACGAGGTCGGGGTCGCAGCCGAGGGCCGCGCCCAGCTCGCGGCCGACCTGGGCGCACTCCAGAGAGTGCGTCAGCCGGGTGCGGGGGCTGGCGTCCCAGGCCCGGTGGGGGGTGCCGCCCGCGCGGGCGGGGTCGCCCTGGGGATGGGTGCCGGGCGTGACGACCTGGGTCTTGCCGGCGAGCCGGCGCAGCGCGGAGGAGTGCAGCACACGCGCGCGGTCGCGCTGGAAGGCGGTGCGTCCGGGGCGTTTGTCGGGTTCGACCGCCCAGCGCTCGACGGCGGTCTCGTCGTACTCCTCGTGGCCGGTGTGTTGCTCGTACGCCTTCGGTGCGGTGCCTTCCATGCACCCGACAGTAGACGCAGGCGCTGACGACCGGGACGCGGAGGACCGCCGCGCGCCCCGGTCTCAGGTGGTGGCGAACTCGCGTTCGGAGGCCGGCTCGGGGGCCGCGAGGGCCTGGTCGTAGCGGTGCAGGACGAGGCGGGCCATCGCCGGGTGGGTGCCCAGGGGTGCGGCGGCGATCCAGGGGGCGGCCTCGGCGCACGCGGTGGCGAAGCGGCCGGGCGCGGTGAAGTAGGAGGCGACGGCGATGCGGTGGCGGCCGCGGGCGGCCATGGCCCGCACGGCGGCCGGGACGGTGGGCGCGGCGGCGGAGGCGTACGCCGCCGCGACGGGCACGCCGAGGCGTTCGGCCAGCAAGCGGGCGGTGTGGCGGGTGTCGACGGCCGCTTCGGGGTCGCGGGAGCCGGCGGCGGCCAGCACGACACCGCTCGCCCGGCGGGCCGCGTCACTCATCCGGGTGCGCCAGCCGGCCTCTGCCAGCCGTGCGTACAGCGTCTCGACGAGCAGTGGGTGCGGGCCGAGCGGGGCGGCGACGCGGGCGCGCAGGCCCGGGACGGCGGCCGCCGCGTCGGGGACGTCCCGCTTGACGTGGTGGCCGCGGCCGAGCAGCAGCGGCACGAGGACGGCCCGGGGGTCGCGGGCCGTGTCGATCGAGGCGAGGGTGGCGGGCAGCAGCGGTTCGTCGAGCTCGAGGTGACCGAGCCGCACGGACAGGTGCGGGCGCAGCTCGCGGACCCGTTCGACGAGGGTGCTCACGGTGTCGAGCGCGCGCGGGTCGCGGCTGCCGTGCGCGACGAGGACGAGCGGCGGGGGCGGCGGGCGCCGCGTGCCGTCGAGGGCGACGAGGCTGAGCTGATGGCCGAGCCGGCTGGTGATCGCGTCCATGAGTTGCGCCGTACTGTCGAGGGGGGCGCCCGGGAGCGGCCGGCCCCCGGTGCCGGTCGGGGACTCGTCGTGAAGGGGTTGCGACGCCGTCATGGACCGATCGTGCCGGGAGGAGGTTGCCGCGCCGTTGCACCGGCATGACGGGTGTTTTCCGGGGGTTCACGGTGGCGTTCCGCCGGTCTGTGAGGCTCCAGCGCGCGGTCGGGGGCGCCGGGTGACCCCGGTCACCGCACCACACCGAACCGAACGGGCTTACGCTGCGTCCCCATCTGTCGAACGCCGCCGCGAGCCGACGCCATCTGGGGGACACCGAATCATGCTGCGCCTGCCGCGCCCGAGCATCCGTAGACCGTTCTTCCCCCGGCTCCCGCCACGGCTCGGACGGTTCCCGCGGCTCCCCCGCACCCGTGCCGGGCAGCGCCGGGCGGTGCAGGTGGTGATGGCGCTGTGCGTTCTGGCGCTGCTTCCCGCGACCTGGCTGTACGTGGTGACGGGCGACCGGCTGCGGACCACCGCGGACGTCCCGAGGACCGGCGTCGCGGTGGTGTTCGGGGCGGGGCTGTGGGAGGGCGAGCCGTCGCCGTACCTGGCGCACCGGCTGGACGCGGCGGCGCGGCTGTACCGGGCGGGGCGGATCGAGGTGGTCCTCGTCACCGGGGACAACAGCCGCGAGGACTACGACGAACCGGACGCCATGCGCGCGTATCTGACGAAGCACGGGGTGCCGGACAGCCGGATCGTCAGCGACTACGCCGGGTTCGACACCTGGGACTCGTGCGTACGGGCCCGGAAGATCTTCGGGGTCCACGAGGCGGTGCTGATCAGTCAGGGCTTCCACATCCGGCGGGCCGTCGCGCTGTGCCGGGCGGCGGGGGTGCGTTCGTACGGCGTCGGGGTCGACGACGAGCACAATGCCACCTGGTACTACGGGGGTGCCCGCGAGGTGCTCGCGGCGGGCAAGGCCCTGCTGGACGTGGTGTTCGAGCCCGATCCGCAGTTCCTCGGCCGGAAGGAACCCGGGGTGGCGCGGGCGCTGACGGCGGCGGGCGAGCGGTGATCCCCGCCGACCTGACACCCGCGGAACGCCGGGTTCGGGACGCCTTCCCGCTCGGCGAGGGCGTCGACTTCCGCGAGGGCCCCGACGACGACCCCGCGGACGGGGCCTCCTGGGGACCGGAGCGGACCGTGCGCGCCGAGGTGCTGCGGGCGCTGCTGATCGGCGGAGCCGCCCGGGACGGTGAGATAGCCGGCCTGAGGCTGAGCGGGGCGCGCGTCACCGGGCGGCTGGACCTCACCTACGGGACGGTCGACCATCCCGTACGGCTGCGGTTCTGCCACTTCGAGCAGGACCCGAACCTGTACGGGGCGCGGCTGCGCAACCTGGTGCTGAGCGACTCGGTGCTGCCCGGACTCACCGCGGGCACCCTGCGGGTGGAGGGCGTGCTGCGGCTCAGCTGCTGCCGTGTCAGCGGGCAGGTGCGGCTCCAGGGCGCCAAGATCTCGGGCGCCGTCTTCCTGAACGGGGCGCGGCTCGGCACGCCCGCGGACCCGGACGCCCCGGACCGCGATCCCGGGGCGCCGGAGACTTCCGCGGAACCGGCCCTCCAGCTCAACCACGCCGAGGTCGGCACCGATGTGTGGGCCGTCGGTCTCGTCGCCCACGGCCAGGTCCGGCTGAACGGCGCCACCCTCGGCGGGCAGCTGAACCTCGACGACGCCGAACTGCACGCGCCGGGCGGCACCGCGCTGCACGCCGAGACGCTGTCGGTCGGCACCGATCTGCGGGCCATGCGGCTGCGCGCGCACGGGCGGGTCAACCTGAGCGGCGCGAGGATTCCCCACCAGCTGAATCTGGCCTACGCCCGGCTGTCGAACCCCGGGGGACCCGCCCTGCGGGCCAGCAGCTGTGTCATCGGGGAGCTGTGGCTGCGCGAGGCCGCGCCGATCGTGGGCACGGTGAATCTGCGCCGCTCCCAGCTGGACCTGCTGCACGTCCCCCCGGAGGCGTGGCCCGGCCGGGTGCGCCTCGACGGCCTCGGCTACCGCACCCTCGCCCCGCACCTGCCCGCCGAGCTGCGGCTGCCGCTGCTGGAGCGCGAGGAGTCCGGCTATCTTCCGCACGCCTACGAGCAGTTGGCGGCCGCCTACCGGACCGCGGGCGACGACGCCGCCGCGCGTACGGTGCAGCTGGCCAAGCTCCGGCGGCATCGAGGGACGCTGTCACGCCCCGCCCGGTTCTGGGGTCATCTGCAGGACGCGACCGTCGGGTACGGCTTCCGGCCGATGCGTGCCGCCGGCTGGCTGCTGTTGCTGCTGTGCGCGGGTGCGGTCGCCTTCGCGCTGCACCACCCGCAGGCCCTGAAGCCGGCCGAGGCGCCCGGTTTCAATCCCCTCGTCTACACCCTCGACCTGCTGCTGCCCCTGGTCGACTTCGGGCAGGAGACGGCCTTCGCGCCGCGCGACGGCTACCAATGGCTCTCGTATCTGCTGATCGCCACCGGCTGGATCCTGGCGACGACGATCGCGGCGGGCGTCACCCGCTCCCTCAACCGGCAGTAGCCCACCGGCGGACTCCGGCCGCGCCCGGCGCACCGCGCCCGCCGGGCGCAGGCGACGGATCCCGTCAGGGCGTACGCGGACGCCCCCGCCAGTCCCCGCCCGGGACGAGCCGGCCGCGGGTCCGCAGCCGGGCGGCGACGGCGGGCGCGGCCAGGTACACCCAGGCCCGCGCGCCGGTGCCGTCCGCGCGGGTCGCCTCCCGGACCACTCGCTCGTACAGGTTGCGGGGGTCGCCCGGCACGTACTCCTCCAGCCGGTCGAGCGCGCCGAGCAGTTCCCCGTACGCCTCGGGCAGCGCCATGACCAGCTCCCCGCGCACGACACCCGCGGGTTCCTCGACGGCGTACGGGTACCCGGGTCCGTCGTACAGCACGATCCCCCGCATCCCCGCGGGCTGTTCGGACCGCGTCCGTCCGCGCAGGAAGGCGTCGTGGTGGTGTTCGCCGGGGCGCAGGGTGCCGTAGACGAAGAAGGGCAGCCGTCCCCCGTTCAGGTCGCTCAAGGGCCAGTCCCCTCTTTCGGCGCCGGGGGTGTCCCGGTGAACGCTGCGGATGGTGCCACGGCCGTCGTTCCTGTGGTCGTTCCTGTGGTCGTTCTGGGCACGTTCCGGGGGCGTTCCGGCTGCCGTCTCCATGATCGCCTCTCATTCGTGAGGGCGCGGAAACGATTCCCTCCACACCCGCCGCAACCACGTATTCACTATGGACATGACATGTCATGGACCTTTAAACCTGAACCGACATCAGCGCCCCCCACACGCGCCTGAGCGTGCCTCCCCGAGGAGACCGATGAGTCGGAACCGGATACGCCCCACCCGAGGTTCCCGGCTGACCGCCGCCGGCGTGGCCGCGGCCACCACCGCCCTGCTGGCGACCGCCCTCACCCCCACCGCCGGCGCCGTCACCCCCACCGCCGGCGCGGCGGACCGGCCGAGCCGGGCCACCGCGATCGCCGACGCGGCGACGGCCCTCGTGCGTGAGGCCGCGCGCCTGGGCCTGACCTCCGCCGAGGGCACCAGCGTGCGCGACGTCGTCATCGACGCGGACGGCGGCCGGCATGTGCGCTACGACCGCACGTACCGCCGACTGCCCGTGCTCGGCGGTGACTTCGTGGTCCATCTCACCCCGAACGGCTCCTACCGCGGCGCGGACCTGGCCACCTCCCGCGACCTCGCCGTCCCCACCACCACGCCCGCCCTCTCCGCCCCGAAGGCCGCCTCCCTGGCCGCCACCGCGCTGCGCGCCGCACACGTCGGCCAGACCCTGAGGAAGCTGACGGCCAGGCCGAAGCTGGTGGTCGACGCCCTGCACGGCGCGCCCCGACTGGCCTGGCGTACCGACGTCGTGGGCCAGGACTCCCTGGGCAACCCGGTCGCCCGCGTGGTGCTGACCGACGCGCGCACCGGCCGGCAGGTCGACGCCTGGGACAGCATCGAGACGGCGGCCGGCGACGGCCGTTCGCTCTACAGCGGCACGGTCCCGCTGGAGACCACGGTGTCCGGATCGGCGTACCAGCTCAAGGACCCGACCCGGGGGAACACCTACACGGGCGACGCGGCGAACAAGACGGACCTGTGCGTCCTCGGGATCTGCGTCAGCCGGGCCCCGGCGACCCTCTTCACGGACGCCGACGACCACTGGGGCAGCGGGGCGGCCCCGGACCGCGCCTCGGCCGCGGTCGACGCCCAGTACGGCACCGACGCGACCTGGGACTACTACAAGGACGTGCACGGGCGGAACGGCATCGCGGGCGACGGGAAGGGCTCGTACAACCGCGTGCACTACGGAAGCAAGTACAACAACGCCTTCTGGGACGACAACTGCTTCTGCATGACGTACGGGGACGGTGACGGGACCACCCTCGGCCCGCTGGTCGCACTCGACGTGGCCGGTCACGAGATGTCCCACGGCGTGACCTCGAAGACGGCGGCGCTGACGTACTCGGGCGAGTCCGGCGGCCTCAACGAGGCGACCTCCGACATCTTCGGCACGCTGGTGGAGTTCCACGCGCACAACGCCACCGACCCCGGTGACTACCTGATCGGCGAGAAGGTCGTGCGTTCCGGTTTCGGCAAGCCGGCCCTGCGCTTCATGGACCGGCCCTCCAAGGACGGCAGCTCGGCGGACTGCTGGAGCTCGTCGGTGGGGAACCTCGACGTCCACTACTCGTCCGGCGTGGCGAACCACTTCGCGTACCTGCTCGCCGAGGGCAGCGGCGCGGCGACCGTGGGCGGCGTCTCCTACGACAGCCCGACCTGCAACGGCGCCACGGTCACCGGCATCGGCCGGGACAAGCTCGGCGCGATCTGGTACCGGGCGCTGACGGTCTACATGACGTCCTCGACCACGTACGCGGGAGCGCGGACGGCGACCCTGAACGCGGCGAAGGATCTGTACGGCGCGGGGAGCACGGAGTACGGCGCGGTGGCGTCCGCCTGGTCCGCCGTCTCCGTGGGCTGACGCGCCGGACCGTCCAGATACCGTCCGGTCCCGTCGAGGTCGCGCGGGCGCCGCGTCCTGTCGCCGGGGCCGGACGCCCGTGTCGCCGGGCCCGGACGCCCTTCACTCGTTCACCCACACCCTCCCCCCTTCGGGCCCCCGCTCTCCCCTCGCGTTCGACACACAGCGCTGACCTGCCGAAACACTCTCCGATCCCCCCGTACGGCCCTCTCGTACACCACCCGTTCACCACACTTCCGGCCTTCCCCCGGCAAGCGGGCGCGCACCGATGCCACTTACC
This sequence comes from Streptomyces sp. NPDC005195, assembly GCF_040608315.1. Lineage (NCBI taxonomy): Bacteria > Bacillati > Actinomycetota > Actinomycetes > Kitasatosporales > Streptomycetaceae > Streptomyces > Streptomyces sp. NPDC005195. Next base: position 289,623 of record NZ_JBEXHZ010000002.1, on the reverse strand, counting down.
TCGGAAGGGCAGGGGCACGACCGACGCAGCGGCACTTGGGGGTGCCGCGGGCCGCGCCCCCTCGGAGGAGCAGCAACCATGCGACGCACAGCCCGTCTGCTGACAGGTACCGCGCTCGCCGTCGCCGCCGCGGGTCTCACCGTCGCGCCCGCGTACGGCGAGAGCACCGCGAGTCTGGAGGTGTCCCCCTCCACCGCGCTCCCGGGTGGCGACATCGCCGTCAGCACGGCGGCGTGCGGCACGAACGGCGCCGCGACGGGTGACGCCAGCGCGGTCGGCGCCGGTACCTTCCCGCTCGCCGCCGGCCCGCGCGAGAACGACGCGGTCGGCCGGTTCCGGGTGCCGCCGAGCGCGCAGCCGGGGACGTACGAGATCGTCGCGAAGTGCTCCCGCGGCACACAGGTCACCGGCGATCTGACGGTCACCATGACCTCGACGACCTCGGCGACCTCGGCGCGCGACCAGCTCCAGCCGCGCGGACATGTGAACACGGGCGTCGGTGGCGCACTCGGCACCGATCCCACCAAGACCGCGGCGGGAGTGGCGGCCCTGGCCGTCGCCGCCGCGGGCGGTACCTGGCTCCTGCATCGCCGGGCGAGAGGCGACGGGATCTGACGGACACCCTCCGCTGTCCGTCCGCCGGTACCGCCGTCCCCTCCCCCTCCGTGGCCCGACGCCCCTCGCGGCCCGGAGGGGGACGGGGACCCACCCCCAGCGAACTCCCGCGCCGGCCCCGAAAGGACCCTGAAGAACCCCTGAAGAACCGTTGAAGAACCGCGAGAGGAGGCTCCTGTGCCACGGATATCCAAAGCCGGTCGCCCCGGCAGCGTCGGCAACACCGTCATAGCGTCCGTCACCGTGGTCGCCCTCTGCTCGGGCGTCTGGCTGATACGCAGCGGCACCGAGACCCATCCGCCGCCCCAGCCCTCCGCCGCCCAGTCCGGCTCCGGCAGCGCCGCCCGGCGGTCCGTCCCCGCCCTCCGCCACTCCCCGCCCGAGCGGATCCGCATACCCGCGATAGGCGTGGACGCCCCGCTGATGGGACTCGGACTCACCCCCCAGGGCAGTCTGGACGTCCCGCCCGCCGCGCGGAAGAACCTCGCGGGCTGGTACGAGGCCGGCACCACGCCCGGCGAGCGCGGCACCGCCATCGTCGCCGGCCATGTCGACAACACCGAGGGACCGGCCGTCTTCTACGACCTCGGCGCCCTGCGCAAGGGCAGCGCCATCGAGGTGGCGCGCCGCGACGGCGGCACCGCGCACTTCACCGTCGACGCCGTCGAGGTGTACGACGCCCGCGACTTCCCCGACGACAAGGTGTACGGGGCCGCGCCCCGCCCCGAACTGCGCGTCATCACCTGTGGCGGCGGCTATTCGAGGACGACGGGCTACCAGGGCAACGTGGTCGTCTTCGCCCACCTGACCGGCGGCGGCTGACCCGGACCCGCCCGCGGGTGGCGGACGCGGGTCCGGCCGGAGGCGGCCGACACGAATCCGGCCGGGTGGCCGACACAGGTCCGGCCGGAGCGGCGGCCTCAGGCCACCCACTGCTGGTACGCCAGGTTCGCGACCAGCGCGAACACCACGGTGAGCAGGACCACCCGGACGAACCCGCTGCCCCGCTTCAGCGCGGTGTGCGCCCCGACGGTGCCGCCGACGAGGTTGAAGACCGCCATCAGGGCGGCCAGTTGCCAGTACACCGTGCCCTTCCACGCGAAGGTCGCGAGGGCGCCCGCGTTGGTGCAGCAGTTGACGATCTTCGCGGTCGCGGAGGCGGTCACCAGGTCGAGGTGGAGCAGCGCGGTGAGGGCGAGGACGAGGAAGGTGCCCGTGCCGGGGCCGACGAGCCCGTCGTAGAAGCCGATGCCGAGGCCCGCGAGTCCGATCGCGGCGAGCACGCGGCGCGGCGGGACGGGTTCGGCGGAGGGCGCGGTGCCGAAGGCGGGACGCAGGATGACGAACGTCCCGACGTCGACCAGGACCACCATCACGACGGGCTTCAGGACGTCCGTGCTCATCCCGGCGGCCACGAAGGCACCGGCCGTGGAACCGACGAGCGCCGCGAGACCGATCCGGACGGCCAGCCGCACGTCGACGGTCGCCTTGCGCGCGTACGTCACCGCCGCGCCGCTCGTCCCGACGATCGCGACCGCCTTGTTGGTACCGAGCGCGTACGCCGCCGAGGTGCCGCCCGGCAGTCCGAGCAGGAGCGCGGGCAGCAGGAGCAGTCCGCCGCCGCCCACCACGGCGTCGATCCATCCCGCCGCGAGGGAGGCGAGGCACAGCACAACGACCATGGTCAGCGATATGTCGGGCATGATCGCGACCCTATGGAGGGGATGGATGTGCCGTCCATGGAATTGGGCGTCTTCTGAGGTTCGGCTCCCACCATCCAGGGCCGCGCGACCGCCCGGCACCCGCCGGTGACGTCTCCGGGCGGCCACCGGGCGGGACCCTCACAACCGGTCCCCGCCCCCGCTGAGATCAGCGTTCCGCCCGGGAAACAGCGGTGATGCGACCGGGTAACACCGGCATCGCACGCTGCGGGCATGACCTCGAACGCGCGGCCGGTGATGACCGGCGCCGGATCCGCGGGGACCCCGTCCCGCCCGGGGCGCCGAGCACCCGGCGACTCGACCGACCCGGCGCCACGAAGAGCCGGCGCCCCGGTGGCGTCCGCCGTACCCGCCGACGCCGTACCCGCGGACGCCGAGGAGCAGCGCCCGCGCCACCGCTTGCCGCCCACCGGGGTCCCGGCCGCGGGCCGCCCCACCGCACCCCGACGACGGAGGCTCCCGATGGCCACGGACACCCCCACGATCGTGCTCGTCGGTCACGGCATGGTCGGCCAGCGTTTCCTGGAGGCGCTGGCCGAGCGCGGACTGACCGCGACGCACCGGGTGGTCGTGCTGGGTGAGGAGCCCCGTCCGGCCTACGACCGGGTCCGGCTCACCTCGTACTTCTCGGGCCGCACCCCGGACGAACTCACGCTGACCGACGCCGGCTTCATCGCCGAGCACGGCATCGAACTGCACCTCGGCGACCCGGCCGGGACGATCGACCGGGCGGCGCGGACGGTGACGGCCCGCTCCGGCCTGACCGTCGCCTACGACACCCTGGTCCTCGCCACCGGCTCCTCCCCCTTCGTGCCGCCCGTGCCGGGCAGGGAGGCCGAGGGCTGCTTCGTCTACCGGACCATCGAGGACCTGCTCGCCATCGAGGAGTACGCGAAGGCGCGGGCCACGACCGGCGCGGTGGTCGGCGGTGGCCTGCTGGGGCTGGAAGCGGCGGGCGCGCTCCAGAGCCTCGGACTGGCCACGCACATCGTGGAGTTCGCGCCGCGCCTGATGCCCGTGCAGGTCGACGAGGGCGGCGGCGCGGCGCTGCTGCGCACCGTCAGGGACCTCGGCCTGACCGTCCACACCGGTACGGGCACACGGGAGATCGTCACCGGCGCCGACGGCGCCGTGACCGGCATGGGACTCTCCGACGGCTCCGAACTCGCCACGGACCTGGTGGTGTTCTCGGCGGGCGTGCGTCCGCGCGACCGGCTCGCCCGCGACAGCGGACTCACCGTCGGCGAGCGCGGCGGCATCTCGGTCGACGAGCGGTGCCGCACCTCCGACCCGCGCGTGTTCGCGATCGGCGAGTGCGCCCTCGCGTCCGACGGCCGGGTGTACGGGCTGGTCGCGCCCGGCTACGCGATGGCCGAGACGGCCGCCGCGACGATCGCCGGCGCGGACGCGGCCGCCGGTTTCACCGGTGCCGACCTCTCCACCAAGCTCAAACTGCTCGGCGTGGACGTCGCCTCCTTCGGCGACGCGCACGGCACCACCGCCGACTGCCTCGACGTCGTCTACGCCGACGCGCGCTCGGGCACGTACCGCAAGCTCGTCATCGGCCGCGACGGCGAACTGCTCGGCGGCATCCTGGTCGGCGACGCCGACGCGTACGGCACCCTGCGCGCCCTCACCGGATCGGTGCCGCCGATCGCCCCCGGGCAGCTGGTGCTCCCGGCGTCCGCGGGTGCCCCGGCCGCTCTCGGCCCCTCCGCGCTCCCCGACTCGGCCGTCGTCTGCTCCTGCCACAACGTCACCAAGGGCACGGTCCGCGACGCGGTCACCGAACACTCCCGCACCACCGTGCCGGAGGTGAAGGAGTGCACCAAGGCCGGTACCGGCTGCGGGAGTTGCATCAGAGTCCTCGGTCAGCTCGTGGACGAGGAGCTGGCGGCGCACGGCGTCGAGGCCGACCACGGCCTGTGCGGCTGCTTCCCGCAGACCCGCGAGGAGCTGTACGAGATCGTCCTCGCGCTGCGGATCTCCTCGTACCGGGCGTTGCTGGACCGCTGCGGACGGCCCGGGGCCCGGGGCGGCGACGGCTGCGAGATCTGCAAACCGGCCGTCGCCTCGGTCCTCGCCTCGCTCGCCCCGGTCCTCGGCACGAGCGGCCATGTCCTGGACGGCGAGGAGGCGGCCCTCCAGGACACCAACGACCACTTCCTCGCCAACCTGCAGAGGAACGGCTCGTACTCGATCGTGCCGCGCGTCCCCGGCGGCGAGATCACCCCCGAGAAGCTCATCGTGATCGGTGAGGTCGCCCGGGACTTCGGCCTCTACACCAAGATCACGGGCGGTCAGCGCATCGACCTGTTCGGCGCGCGGGTCGAGCAACTCCCCCTGATCTGGGCCAGGCTGGTGGACGCGGGCTTCGAGTCCGGGCACGCGTACGGAAAGGCACTGCGGACCGTGAAGTCCTGCGTCGGGCGCACCTGGTGCCGCTACGGGGTCCAGGACTCGGTCCGGATGGCGATCGACCTGGAGCTGCGCTACCGGGGACTGCGCTCACCCCACAAGCTCAAGTCGGCGGTCTCCGGATGCGCCCGGGAGTGCGCCGAGGCCCGGTCCAAGGACTTCGGCGTCATCGCCACGGCCACCGGCTGGAACCTCTGGGTCGGCGGCAACGGCGGCGCCACGCCGCGCCACGCGGACCTGCTCGCCCAGGACCTGGACGATGCCGGGCTGATCCGTCTGATCGACCGGTTCCTGATGTTCTACATCCGTACCGCCGACCGGCTGGAACGCACCTCGGCCTGGCTTGAGCGGATCACGGGCGGCCTCGGCCATGTCCGGGACGTCGTCGTGCACGACTCGCTCGGCATCTGCGAGGAGCTGGACTCCCTGATGGCCGCTCATGTCCGCGCCTACCGCGACGAGTGGGCGGAGACCCTTCGCGACCCGGTGAGACTGGCCCGGTTCGTGTCGTTCGTGAACGCCCCCGGCACCCCCGACCCGGTGGTCGGCTTCGTCCCCGAGCGCGACCAGATCAAACCGGACCTGCCGCTGCTGACCATCGGCCGACGCCCTCTGGAAGGAAGCGCCCAGCGATGACCCGACCCCACGACACCCCTCACCCGAAGGTCCAACTACGCCTGAATGCGACATGGTTGACCCTCTGTGACCTCTCCGCCCTGACACCCGGCCGGGGGGTGGCCGCCCTGCTGCCGGACGGCCGTCAGGCCGCCGTCTTCCGCGACCGGACCGGCCGGACGTACGCCATCGACAACCGCGACCCGTTCAGCGGCGCGGCGGTCCTCTCCCGCGGCCTGACCGGCTCCCACCAGGGCCGGCCCTTCGTCGCCTCGCCGCTCCTCAAGCAGCGGTTCGACCTGGAGTCGGGACGGTGCCTGGACGACGAAACGGTGACGGTCACGACGTACGAGGTGAGGACGTACGAGGTGGAGACGTACGGGGTGGAGACGTACGAGGCAGGGGCCCACCGCCATGGCGCGCGCATCCTCTGACTTGACCGTTCGTTCTGGAAAAGTCTAGGCTCCCCCGCATGGCCAGGACCAAGGAGTTCGATCCGGACGCCGCGCTGCAGTCGGCCCTGGAGCTGTTCTGGCACCGCGGTTACGAGGCGACGTCGATGGCGGATCTCGTCGAGCACCTCGGCGTGGGGCGCGCCAGCATCTACGCGACCTTCGGCAACAAGCACGACCTGTACCTGAAGGCGCTGGACCGTTATCAGCAGGCGCGCAATCCGCACCTGCTGCGGGAGTTGTCCCAGCCGGGTCCGGCCCTGCCGGCCGTCCGTGCGGTGGTCCGCCGTTTCGCGACCGAGGCGTCGACCGGCGAACGGCGCCTGAGCGGCTGCTTCGTCACCAACACGGCCACCGAACTGGCCCCCCACGACACGGACGCGGCCCGCCGGGTCGAGCACAACTGGGACCACCTCGAGACCCTGCTGCACGCGGCCCTGGTCCGCGCCGAGGCCCAGGGCGAACTGCCCGCCGGCCGCGACCCGCTGGCCCTCGCCCGCATGCTGCTGGTCCTGATGCAGGGACTGCGGGTGGTGGGCAAGGCGTCCACGGATCCGGCCCGCGTACAGGACGCCGCGGAGCAGGCGCTGACACTGCTCGACTGAACGCGCCTCCGCTCGGCGCGTCTCGGCGTCCCCTCATATTGAACCGATCAGTCTGTAAAAACGCCATGCTCTCGCGTACGCGTCCCGTACGACACCGCAGACGAATGGAGGACTCGTGAGCGTCCGCTTCTCCGGCAGGACCGCCCTCGTCACGGGTGCCGGATCCGGCATCGGCCGCACCACCGCTCTGGCGTTCGCCGCCGAGGGCGCGCACGTCGTCGTCGCCGGGCGCACCGCCGCCCCGCTGGACGAGACGGTCGCGTTGATCGAGGCGCGCGGCGGCAAGGCGCTGGCCGTGCCCGCCGACGTGTCGCGCGCCGCCGACTGGCGGGATCTCGTCGGGGCGGCCGTGGACCGCTTCGGCTCACTCGACGTGGCGGTCAACAACGCGGCCGTCTTCCACGGGGGGACCCCGCTCGCCGACCTCGCGGAGGCGGACTGGCACGCGCAGTTCGACATCAACACGACCGGCGTGTTCCTGGCTCTCCAGGCCCAGATCCGGCAGATGCGGACCCAGCCGACCGGCGGTGCGATCGTCAACATCGCCTCCACCATCGGCGTGCACACCCGGCGTCCGGGCGTCGCCGCCTACGCCGCGTCCAAGGCGGCCGTCACCGCGCTGACCCGCGCCGCGGCCCTCGACCACATCGCCGACGGCGTCCGGATCAACGTCGTCAGCCCCGGCGCCGCCGCCACCACGATGTCGCTGCGCCCCGGCGAGTCGGAGGCCGAGCGGATCGAACGGGTGCGGCACGAACTGCCACTGGGCCGGGTGTCGAGGACGGAGGAGGTGGCCGCGGCCGTCCTGTATCTGGCGTCCGAGGACGCGGCGTCGGTCGTCGGCACGGATCTGGTGGTCGACGGCGGCGGCGCGCTCTGAGCACCGGTGGACCGGTCAGGCCTTCAGGGCGTCGTACGACACTCCGGTGAGCTGCTCGGAAACGTCCCAGAGCCGCTCACCCGCCGTGTCGTCGCGGGTCCAGCCGGTCCGCCAGGACTCCGCCGGCGCGCCACGCCACATCGCGAACGAGGGTCCGGTGAAGGAGTCGGGGAGCACGCCGGGCGCGGTGGCCGCGTACAGCGTGGGCAGGGCCCCCGCCCGCGGGCTCTGCCCGAAGAGCAGGTTGCCGATCTCCATGAACCGCTCGGCCCCTTTGCGTCCGGCCATCCTGGGCCCGGCGGTCTGCAGGTTCGTCCTGGCGTACCCGGGGTGGGCCGCGGCCGCCACCACGTCGGACCCGACGGCCGCCAGCCTGCGTGCCAGTTCGTGGGTGAAGAGCAGGTTGGCGGTCTTGGAGCGGGCGTAGGCGGTCCAGCGCCGGTAGGAGGGCCGCTCGCTGCCGAGGTCGTCGATGTCGAGGTTGGAGAGCGCGTGCACCATGCTCGACACGGTCACGATCCGCGCCCGGGGGCTGTTCAGCAGCGCGGGGAGCAGCAGCCCGGTGAGCGCGAAGTGCCCCAGGTGGTTGACCCCGAACTGTGTCTCGAACCCGTCGGTGGTCCGTCCCTGCGGCAGGGCCATCACCCCGGCGTTGTTGACGAGCAGATCGAGCCGCTCGCCGTACAGACGGTCGTAGGTCGACGCGAACTCCGCGACGGAGTCGAGGTCGCCCAGGTCCAGCCGTACGAACTCCACGTCGGCGCCCGGCACTTCGGAGACGATCCGGTCGCCGGCCTCGCTCGCCCGCGCCTCGCTGCGGCAGGCCAGCACGACCCGCGCTCCACGCCGGGCCAGTTCACGCGCCGTCACATGGCCGATCCCGCTGTTGGCGCCGGTGACGACGGCCGTACGACCGCTCTGGTCGGGGATGTCGTTCACGTTCCACGCGGTCATGCCGGACCTCTCTCCACCGGTGTCTGTCCCTCACCGTACGCCGCACCGCCTTCCCCCGCCTCGGACCGTGAGACCCGGTCGCGTCCTCCGGAGCCGTCAGTGACGCCGGATCAGCTCGGGATCGATCCGCCGCCCGACCAGTGGCAGCGCACCGACGGCGGCGACGACCACGACGCCCAGCGCACAGACGAGCAGGACCGGGACCCCGGCCCCGTCCCAGAGGACCGGCCCGCCACCGATGACCAGGTAGCTCGACTCGGCCATCTTCCCCACCACCAGCGCCGGCACCAGCCCCACCACCAACGGCAGCACCACCTGCGCCACCTGCGCCGCCCGCAGGGTCCGCGTCCGCGCACCGAGCAGAGTCAGCGCGGTGACCTGCGGCCGCCGCTCCACGGCACGGTCGGTGGCGGCCACGAGGTAGGCGGCGACACCGATGACGAGGCCTAGGATCATGCCTACGGTGAGGAGGGTTTTGACGACCGCGCCCTGCTGGAGGGCGGTGACGTCAATCGCCTGCGGGACGACTTGCGCGGTGGGTGCGGCTGCACCGATTCCGTCGAGAACGCGCCGCACCGTGGCGTCGTCGGAGTCGCTGACGAGCACGAGGGTCGCCTTCGCCAAGCGAACGTCTCGCGGCAGCATGGACGGGGGGAGGAGAATCGCCTCGCCGCCGAGCATCTGGCTGCCCACCGGGTTGTGGAACCGCACCTTCTGGTCCGGCACCGTGAGCTTCAGATCGCGGGTGTGGTGCTCGTCCCCCAGCAGGAAGTGGAAGCTGTCCCCCGCCTCGAGACCCTCCCCCATCTGCGCGGGATCCCGGAGCCACAGAGGCCGTCCGTCGACGCACCCATCGACCGACCGCACCATTCTGCGCAACTGGGCGCATGTGGCCACCACCGCGGTGGCGGCGGTGCCTGGCATCGACTCGTCGGCGTCATAGGCCGACGTCAGCAAGGCGAAGTACGTCCGCAGAGCGGGCAGGCTTTCGAGCGCCCGCTGCTGAGACCGGCCGGTCTTCTCGAGCATGATGTCGTACCGCTGCACCGACGAGGTGTTCCTGGAAGCCTGGTTCAGCTCGATGAGCACGCCCTGCGCCAGGGGCGCGACGAAAACCAGCAGAACAAGGCCGGTGGCCACTCGGAGAACACCACCGGGCTCTGTCTCGCTGCGCCGCATCGCGAGTCCCAGCGGCAGCGATTCCGCGGTGCGGGCCACCCGGCGCGCCAGAAACCCGGACAGTGCGGGAAGGGACAGTACAAGTCCCACGCCGACGAGACCGATCGCCGAGAGGACGAGCGTCGACGACAGGGCCGTGCTGGTGGGCACATAGCCCCTGGCTCCGGCGACGCAGTAGCCCGCCATCACGCCCACACCTGCCGCCAGAGGTACGAATCCCCACTTCGACGGCGGCTTCTCCACCGCACCACGCCGAACGGCCAGTGGACTGGCGGCAGCCTTGCGCGCGCTGGCACGGCCCACGAACCACGCGAGCGCGGGGCAGCCCACCAGGCACACCACGACCGTCGTGGCCGAGAGCCTCCCGTCGGACGGATACATCCTGAGCCCGGGCAGACCGATCCAGGACACGAGCCGGTTCACGGCCTCGTACTCGACCAAGCCGAGGACAGCGCCCAAACAGGCCGCCGCGACCGTCTCGGCGGCGTTCACCCGCTGCGTGCCCTTCCTGCTCAGCCCCAGCAGCCGGAGGGCGGCCAGGCGGCGAGTGCGCTCAGCGGCGGACAGGCGCGCGCACACGGAGAGGAACACGGTGAGCGGCAGTAGCACGACACCTGCCATGGTGAAGCGGAGGATGTCGAGCGTGGCAGGCTGCACCGTGGGATTCGGCGCGTAGCCGGTGCCCCACTGCTTCACGGGATATCCGTCGGACAGCACGCTGCGGCTCACACCCACGTAGGCGACGAGCTCATCGGGGCGCGCCAGCCCCTCGGCTCCGATCAGCCCTGCCTCCTTGCCCGGAAACCTCTGTGCCAACGCCGGCTCGGCCCTGAGTAGCCGGTGCAGAGCGGGAGAGGCGAACACCTGGCCGTCCCGGGGGAGCGCGACCAGCCCGGGCGGCGGCTCGATCTCCCTCGTGCCTCGCGCGATGAAGACCCGGGTCAGGGGCGCGGCGCCGTAGGGGTCGGTGCGGTCGGTCGTCAGCGGAAAGCCGTCACGGATCGCACGGCCGGAGAAGTCTCTCGGGACAACCGACTGCCGGGCCGCGATACGCGCGTCCTGGGATTCAAGGATCCCGGGAATGGTGAGCACCATGGCCAGACAGCACACACCGAGCGAGCCGCCCGCCACCATGAGGGCAAATCGTGCGCGATTCCCGCGCCCGCTGCCGAGCAGCAGCCTGATCCCCAGAAGAAGTTCCCTCACGACGCTTCCTGTTCTCGGACGTGGAGCGAGCCGTCGCACATCGCGTAGTGACGGTCCGCCCGGGCCGCGACCTTCGAATCGTGGGTGACCAGGACGACCGCTGTGCCCTGCGAGCGGGCGAGAGCAAGGAACTCCTCAAGCACGGTGGCAGCGTTGACGCTGTCCAACGAGCCGGTCGGCTCGTCGGCGAAGACCACGGCGGGCCTGTGCACAAGGGCACGCGCCACAGCGACGCGCTGGCTCTGGCCGCCCGAGACCTGCGAGGGGCGCCGCCCCCGCAGGTCGCCGAGCCCAAGTCGCTCCAGCACCTCGCCGGCCGCGGCGAGCGCCTTGCTCTTGCGCTGCCCGGCCAGCCGTAGCGGAAGCGCCGTGTTCTCCTCCACGGTCAGTTCGGGCAGCAACTCCCCGTACTGGAAGACGAATCCGAACCGATCACGGCGTAGGGCGCTGAGCCTGTCATCGTCAAGTGCGCCCAACACACTTCCCTCGAAACGGACTTGTCCCGACGCGACAGGCAGCACCCCTGCCAGGCAGTACAGGAGGGACGACTTTCCCGATCCGCTCTGCCCCGTGATCGCCACGGCCTCTCCCCGCCTCAGGGCGATGGTCGCGCCCCTGACGGCATGCGACCGCCCGTAGAAGAGGTCGATCCCCGTCGCCGACAAGATCTCTGACGTATTGATGTGAGTCTCCAGGCAAACAGCAGGGGACGGACCCGGGCTCGCGCCCGGGTCCTGCCCGCTGCGGGGATCGGCTACGGCTTGAAGTGGATCGGCACGGAGCAGTTGTCCAGCCGGGCGGTGCCCAGGTCGCGGCAGGCCTGCACCTCCGCGTCATCCGTGTACTGCTGGGCGCCGTCCCAGTTGAAGTGGTGCATGCGCACGGTCTGCCGCTGCTTCCCGTAGTAGCGGACCCAGCCGTGCCCCTCGACACGGACCCGCATGTAGACGTTGTGTCGGTCGTTGGCCGAGGTGTCCCGGAGTTTGCCGGTCCACTCGAAGGCTCCGTGATTCCGGCCCGCCGGGTTGAACTGGTAGCGCCCTTGGACGAAGGCCACGCCGGTCGGCTCCATCAAGGGGATCTCGTGCCACGACTGCGCCGTCGCGGCCCCCACCCCCAAAAGGAACATCCCAGCCGCCACCGCGCTCACCATCGCCGTCTTCATCTGTCACCTTCTCCGTTCCCGGCAGCCCCACGACCACCAGCGATGACAGACGGTATTGGATCAGTAACGCGCTGAAACCTTTGGCCTCCGGATCGCCATCCCATCAGGTGATCCGGAGGCACGGGAAGCACGGGAGGCGCGGGCGGGGATCGGGGTGGGCTCTCAACCACCACTGGGGCGCGGTGACTTGCACGGCTCGGGCCGCCGCGGGGGCCACGCACGACGGGGCGGCACCTCGCACAAGGTGCCGCCCCGCTTCTTTCGTACGCCGGAACCGTCGACCGCCGGTGAGGGTCGGATGGTGGTCGACGAGCCCGGAGTTCCAGAGTTCCCGGTGTCCCGGGGCTACCGGTGGTCGCTGCCCTTCGCCGTCGACGCCGCCCGGCCCGCCTCCAGGCGCGCCACCGGAATCCGGAACGGCGAGCAGGAGACGTAGTCGAGGCCCACCTCGTGGAAGAAGTGGACCGACTCGGGGTCGCCACCGTGTTCGCCGCAGACGCCGAGCTTCAGGCCGGGACGCGTCGCCCGGCCGGCCTGGACGGCGGAGCGGACCAGAGAGCCCACGCCGTCCCTGTCGATGGTCTCGAAGGGCGACACCCCGAAGATGCCCTTCTCCAGGTACGCCGTGAAGAAGCTCGCCTCCACGTCGTCCCGGGAGAAGCCCCAGACGGTCTGCGTGAGGTCGTTCGTGCCGAAGGAGAAGAACTCGGCGGCCTCGGCGATCTGCCCCGCCGTGAGAGCCGCCCGCGGGAGCTCGATCATCGTGCCGATGGCGAGCTTCAGCTCGATGCCCGTCGTCTCCTGCACCTCCGCGATGACCCGGTCGGCCTCCTCGCGGACGATCTCCAGTTCCTGGACCGTTCCGACCAGCGGGATCATGACCTCGGCGCGCGGGTCGCCCTTGGCGTTCCTGCGCTCGGCCGCCGCCTCCGCGATCGCCCGTACCTGCATCGTGAACAGGCCGGGGATGACCAGGCCGAGGCGCACACCGCGCAGACCCAGCATCGGGTTCTGCTCGTGCAGCCGGTGCACCGCCTGGAGCAGGCGCAGGTCGTTCTCGTTGGCGTCGCCGCGCGACTCCGCGAGCGCCACCCGTACCGACAGTTCGGTCACGTCGGGCAGGAACTCGTGCAGCGGCGGGTCGAGGAGACGGATCGTCACCGGAAGGCCGTCCATCGCCTCGAAGAGTTCGATGAAGTCCCGCTTCTGGAGCGGGAGCAGCTCCTTCAGGGAGTCCTCGCGCTCCGCGTCCGTGTCGGCCAGGATCAGCCGCTCCACCAGCTCGCGCCGGTCGCCGAGGAACATGTGCTCGGTGCGGCACAGGCCGATGCCCTGCGCTCCGAAGCGCCGAGCCCGCAGGGCGTCCTCCGCGTTGTCGGCGTTGGCCCGCACCCGCAGCCGGCGGACCCGGTCCGCGTACGCCATGATCCGGTGCACGGCGGCGACCAGTTCGTCGGCGTCGTCCGCGCCGGCGTGCATCCGGCCCTCGAAGTACTCGACGACCGGGGAGGGCACGACGGGGACCTCGCCGAGGTAGACCTTGCCGGTCGAGCCGTCGATGGAGACGACGTCGCCCTCCTCGATCACCACGCCGCCGGGGGCCGTCATCCGGCGCCGCTTGGTGTCGACCTCCAGTTCCTCCGCGCCGCACACGCATGTCTTGCCCATGCCGCGGGCGACGACCGCCGCGTGCGAGGTCTTGCCGCCGCGGGAGGTGAGGATGCCCTCCGCCGCGATCATGCCGTCGAGGTCGTCGGGGTTGGTCTCGCGGCGGATCAGGATGACCTTCTCGCCGGAGCGCGACCACTTGATCGCGGTGTACGAGTCGAAGACGGCCTTGCCGACGGCCGCGCCCGGCGAGGCGGCGATGCCGCGGCCGATCTGGTCGACCTTCGCCTGGTCGTCGAAGCGCGGGAACATCAGCTGGGCGAGCTGGGCGCCGGTCACCCGCTGGAGCGCCTCGGCCTCGTCGATCAGGCCCTGGTCCACCAGCTGGGTGGCGATCCGGAAGGCCGCGCCCGCGGTGCGCTTGCCGACGCGGGTCTGGAGCATCCACAACTGACCGCGCTCGATGGTGAACTCGATGTCGCAGAGGTCCTTGTAGTGGTTCTCCAGGGTCTCCATGATCTGCATCAGCTGGTCGTACGACTTCTTGTCGATCGACTCCAGCTCGGCGAGCGCGACGGTGTTGCGGATGCCGGCGACGACGTCCTCGCCCTGGGCGTTCTGCAGGTAGTCGCCGTACACGCCCTGATGGCCGGAGGCCGGGTCACGGGTGAAGGCGACCCCGGTGCCGGAGTCGGGGCCCAGGTTGCCGAAGACCATCGAACAGATGTTGACGGCCGTGCCGAGGTCGTGCGGGATGCGCTCCTGGCGGCGGTAGAGCTTGGCGCGGTCGGTGTTCCAGGAGTCGAAGACCGCGTGGATGGCGAGGTCCATCTGCTCGCGCGGGTCCTGTGGGAAGTCCCGGCCGGCCTCGGTCTTGACGATCCTCTTGAACTTCGTGACCAGCTTCTTGAGGTCGCCGGCCTCCAGCTCCGTGTCGACGGTGACCTTCTTGGCCACCTTCGCGGCCTCCAGCGCGTCCTCGAAGAGCTCTCCGTCGACGCCGAGGACCGTCTTGCCGAACATCTGGATGAGGCGGCGGTAGGAGTCCCACGCGAAGCGGTCGTCGCCGGCCTGCTGGGCGAGCCCCTGGACCGACTTGTCGGAGAGCCCGATGTTCAGGACCGTGTCCATCATGCCGGGCATCGAGAACTTCGCACCGGAACGGACCGACACGAGCAGAGGGTCGTCGGCCTGGCCGAGCTTCTTGCCCATGCTCGCCTCGAGCGCCTTGAGGTGCGTGCTGACCTCGTCACGCAGTGCCGCGGGCTCGTCGCCGCTGTCGAGGTAGGTCTTGCACGCCTCGGTGGTGATCGTGAAGCCCGGAGGGACGGGAAGGCCCAGGTTGGTCATCTCGGCGAGGTTCGCACCCTTGCCGCCCAAGAGGTCCTTGAGGTCTTTGTTGCCCTCGGTGAAGTCGTAGACGAACTTCACGTCCCCGACGCCGCTGTCGCCGCTCTCGGCTACGTGGGGATCTCTGTTTTCCGACACGAGTCTCGACTCCTCGACGACGCGGTGGCTGCCCTGACGGCGAGGAACATACCCAGATCGAAGGCACCTGGGTACGTCCACTTGCACGTCATGCGCCTGTAACCACCCGTCCGCCACGCGATCGAAAGTCAAGGCTTGGCAAGCGCCCGGAGCGGGATGTTTTCACTTCTCGAACGAGCGAGCACGCACCCACCGGTCAAAACGCTCATGTGAGCACTCTCCGACACGTCTGAGTTTAATCGATGAACGATCAAGGGGTGGCACTGAGTGCCACTCCTTAGGGAAGTGCAGCCGCCCAAGATCCGCTCATCTGAGCATTACCCCGATCAAAGGTGGCGAGAATCACGCCGGAAGGACGGCCGGAATTTCATCATGCGGACCACGACGCGGACGCGAAACACGGCTGTCACATGGCACCGGGAACCGGCACCAGACACCAGCCACGGGAGGCTCGGGCATCCCGCGGGCTCAGGCTCCCGCGCAGACACCCCGCAGGTTCAGACGCCCAGCGCCGCCAGCCGCTCCTCGGCCCGTTCCGGCGCGTAGAGGTACTCGACGACCAGCGCCCCGGCGCCGACCAGTCCGGCCCGCTCGCCGAGCCTCGACGTCACCACGTCCAGATGAGCGGTGGAGCGAGGCAGCGCCCGCTGGTACAGCAGCTCCCGCACGCCCGTGAGGAACGGGGTTCCGGCCAGGTCTCCGGCGATCATCAGAACCCCTGGGTTCAGCAGGGTCACGACGGTCGCGAGGACGTCCCCGACCTGCCGCCCCGCCTCCCGCGCGAGCGCCATCGCCTCCGGGTGCCCGGCCGCCAGCAGGTCGCGCACGTCCGAGCCGGAGGCGGCCGGCACTCCGGACTCCACGAGCCGCCGCGCCACCGCGCCACCGCTCGCCACGGCCGCCAGACACCCGTACGACCCGCACCGGCACAGCGCGTCGGCGCCGACCCGGATGTGGCCTATGTCGCCGGCGCCCCCGTCGACACCCCGGTAGACGGAGCCGCCGACGACCATGCCCGCGCCGATCCCGGTGGAGACCTTGACCAGGGCGAACGCCGAGCAGTCCGGGTACCCGGCGCGCTGTTCGCCGTACGCCATCAGGTTGGCGTCGTTGTCGACGAGGACGGGGACGCCGGTGCCGCCGCCCGCGTGTTCCGCGAAGGCGCGCCCCAGGCGCCCCCGGATGTCGTAGCCGTCCCAGCCCGGCATGATCGGCGGCTGCACGACCCGGCCGGTCTCGCTGTCGACCGGGCCCGGCACCGCCAGCCCGATCCCGCACACCGAACCCACGGACCGCCCGGCCTTCTCCAGCAGTTCGGCGAACCAGCCGCCCAGTTCGCCGAGGACCGCGTCCGGGCCGTCCTCGATACGCAGCGTGCCGTGGTGCTCGGCCTGGATCTCCCCGGTCAGCGAGACCACGGCGGCCCGGCCGTGCCGGGTGTCGAGGTCGGCGGCGAGGACGACGGCGTGCGCGTCGTCGAACTCCAGGGTGATGGAGGGGCGGCCGCCCAGCGGTGAGTCCACCGGGCCGCCCGCGCCCTCGCGCAGCCAGCCCGCGCGGAAGAGCCGGTCGAGGCGCTGGCCGACCGTGGCCCGGGACAGACCGGTGGCCCGCTGGAGCGCTCCGCGCGTCGTGGCACGGCCGCTGCGCACCAGTTCGAGCAGATCTCCGGCGCTTGCCTGGTTCCCGGCCCTCATGGCCTCCGCCGCCCTTCCCGTCGTGCCGGTCATGCCCCACCCCTTGCGTTCCCCAACTCTGCATTACATATTGGGTTTTGCGTGTTAAATAGACGTAACTCTACGGTACCCAGTGCCGAACCGGTCGGCCGGACGTCTTCGGGGAGACCTGAGTGGACAGCACAACCCAACTCACCATCCGCCGCACGGGAATCACCACCCCCGTGCGCACCTCGGGCTCCCCCGCTCCGCCCGGCTCGCGCGAGATCACCCACGCCGCCGCCGACGTGTCCGATCCCGTACGGTCCGCCGGGTCGCTACGCCTCAGGGCCGCCCACGTGCTCGAAGGCAACTGGACGGGAACGTCCACCGTCCCCTCGCGCGGCCTGTATCCGCACCAGTGGTCCTGGGACTCGGCCTTCATCGCGATCGGGCTGCGCCATGTGTCCCCCCTGCGCGCGCAGACGGAACTGGAGACCCTGCTCGGCGCCCAGTGGGGTGACGGCCGGATTCCGCACATCGTGTTCAACCCCTCCGTCCCGCTCGACGCGTACTTCCCGAGCCCCGACTTCTGGCGCTCCTCGACCGCGGGGCGCGCCGCGGGTGCCCCGCGCGCCGTACAGACGTCGGGCATCGTGCAGCCACCGGTGCACGCGCTCGCGGCCTGGCTGGTCCACCGGGCCGACCCCGGCCTGTCCCGGGCGCGGTCCTTCCTTCCCCGGGTGTATCCCCGCCTCGCGGCGTGGCACCGCTATCTGCTGCACCGCCGGGACCTGGGCGGCGGCGGGCTCGCCTCCGTGGTCCACCCCTGGGAGCAGGGCATGGACAACAGCCCCTGCTGGGACGCCCCGCTCGGCCGGATCACCCCGGCTCCGCCGCGCACCTTCCGGCGCGCCGACCTCGACCACGGGTCCGCCGAGGACCGCCCGACGGATCTCGACTACGGGCGGTACGTGCGGCTCGCGACGGACTACCGGGACAGCGGGTACGCCGACGCCGCCGGCGCCGGGGCGGGCGCGGGGGCCGGGGCGGGCCGATTCGCCGTCGAGGACCCGGCGTTCAACGCGCTGCTGATCGCCTCCGAGCACGCGCTCGCGGCCATCGCCCGGGAACTGGGCGCGGCGGGGACCGCACGGCACGCACGCGCGGAGCGCCTGACGGCGGCGCTGGTGGAGCGGCTGTGGGACCCGGCCGAGGGGATGTTCTTCTGCCGGGACGTGTACGGCGGGGGTGAGGGTGAGGGTACGCGCGAGGGCGAGGGCCTGAGCGGTGCTCACGGAACGGAGCGGCGCTCTCCGAGTGGCGATCGCGCTTCGGAGCCGCGCTTACAGAGCGGTGCTCTCGAAGCGGAGCACCGGTCGCAGAGCGATGCTCGCGCACGAGAGCAGCGCTCGCGGAGCGGTGCTCACCGTGCGGAGCGGCGCTCTCCAGGTGGCTCGCTGATCCCCGAGCGCAGTGTCGCCGGACTGCTGCCGCTCATCCTCCCCGCGCTGCCTCGCGACATCGCCACCACCCTCGTCCGCACCGCGGGCGGCCCGCACTTCGGGCTCGGCGGGGCCGCCCGGCTGGTGCCCAGCTACGACCTGACCGGGCACGCCTTCGACCCGCGCCGCTACTGGCGTGGCCCGGCCTGGTTCAACACCAACTGGCTGCTGGAGCGCGGGCTGCGGCTGCACGGGGAGGACGGCCGCGCGCGGGAGCTGCGCGCGGCACTGCTGGAGACGGCGGACACGTCCGGGTTCGCGGAGTACGTGGATCCGTACACCGGCGAGGCCTGCGGAGCACTCGGCTTCAGCTGGACGGCGGCGCTGACGCTGGACCTGCTGCACGAGCCCCCAGGGGCGGACCAGGTCGTGTCCCGTCCGGGGCGCGACGCGTTCGACACGGCACAGGGCGCGGCCCCGCACGGCACGCCGCCGGACAGCACGGCACGGCACAGCTCATTCGGGACGGGCGCCAAGGGAGGGGACCGGGGATGACGGACCGGCAGCATCTGCTCGTGCACGGTGGGACGTTCGCCGCCGTGGGTGACGGCGGGGACATCAGCGGGGTACGGGGCGGCAGTTCCCCGGACGGGCTGTTCGTACGGGACGCCCGGCACCTCAGCCGCTGGCAGCTGACCGTCGACGGCGCGGTGCCCGAGGCGCTGACGCCGGTCTCGGACGGGGACACGGCGCGCTGTGTGCTCGTCCCGCGCGGCGGCCGCAACGAACCGCCCGCGTACACGCTCTTCCGTGAACAGGCGGTCACCGAGGGCGCGTTCGTGGAGTCGCTGCGCGTCACCAGCAACCGTCCGACGCCCACGACCGTGCGTATCGCGCTCACCGTGGACGCCGACTTCACGGACCAGTTCGAGCTGCGCTCCGACCACCGCACGTACGCCAAGACCGGCGCCGTACGGGGGCGCCGCGTCCTGGACGACGGGGTGGAGTTCAGCTACCGGCGCCGGGAGTGGCGGTCCGCCACGACGGTCACCTCCGAGCCGCCGCCGGACGGTGTCGAGGAGACGGGCACGGGCGCCCGGCGCCTCGTGTGGACCCTGGACCTCCCGCCGCACGAATCGGCGGAGCTGTCGCTGCGCGTCGCGGCGCGTCCGCACGGCGCGCTGAAGGAGCCGGAGGTGCCTCTCTCCCCCGCCGCGGCCAACGAGCGGCTGCTCGCGCTGGAGGACGAGTTCGCGGAGGGCGTGCCCTTCCCGACCGGCTGGCCGGAGCTGGCCGCGGCCTGCGCGCGCGGGCTGTCGGACCTGGCGGTGCTCCAGGTACCGGCGACCGGCCCGGACGGCGAGGAGCTGCGGGTGCCGGCCGCCGGGGTTCCCTGGTTCCTCACCCTGCTGGGCCGTGACGCCCTGCTGACCTCGCTGTTCGCGCTTCCCTACCGTCCCCGGCTGGCCGCCGCCACGCTGCCCGCGCTCGCCGCGACCCAGGCGGTCGAGGTGGGGGCGTCCGCGGTGGCCCAGCCCGGCAAGATCGTGCACGAGGTGCGGCACGGCGAGCTGGCGCACTTCGGGCAGGTGCCGTACGGCCGGTACTACGGGTCGGTGGACGCCACGCCGCTGTTCCTGGTGCTGCTCGGCGCGTACACCGAGCAGACCGGTGACGTGACCCTGGCCCGGCGGCTGGAGTCGCACGCCCGCGCGGCGATCGGCTGGATGCTGGACCACGGCGGCCTGACCTCGTGCGGCTATCTCGTCTACCGCGCGGACGGCGGCGGTCTCGCCAACCAGAACTGGAAGGACTCCCCGGGCGCGATCTGCTCGGCGGACGGCAGCCGTCCCAGTGGCCCGGTGATGGCGGCCGGCGCGCAGGGATACGCGTACGACGCGCTGCGCCGTACCGCCCATCTGTCCCGGACGGTCTGGGGCGACGAGGTCTACGCGGCCCTTCTGGAACAGGCCGCCGGGGATCTCCGCGACCGTTTCCAGCGAGACTTCTGGATGGGCGAACAGGCCTTCCCCGCGCTGGCGTTGGACGGCGACGGCCGTCAGGTCGACGCGCTCGCCTCGGACGCGGGCCATCTGCTGTGGTCCGGTCTCCTGGACAAGGAGTACGGCGAACTGGTCGGCCGGCGTCTGCTGGAGCCGGACTTCTTCTCGGGCTGGGGCGTCCGCACGCTGGCCGCCGGCCAGCTCGCGTACCACCCGCTGTCGTACCACCGCGGTTCGGTCTGGCCGCACGACAACGCGCTGATCACGCTGGGGCTGGCCCGCTACGGCCTGCACGACGAGGCCCGCGCGGTCGCCCACGCCCTGGTCGACGCGGCCACGGCGGCCGGCCACCGGCTTCCCGAGGTCCTCGCGGGCTACGGCCGCGCCACGCACGCGGAGCCGGTGCCCTACCCGCACGCGTGCGTACGGGAGTCGAGGTCGGCGGCGGCGCCGCTGGCGCTGCTGACGGCGGTGGGCGGAGCCTGACGGGACTCAGGAGGTACTCGTGGCGTCCCGGGCCGTCACGACGAACTGTTCCAGCCGGAGGCGGAACGGTTCATGGGCCTCGTCGAACAGGCGTCAGACGATCGTCGGGGTGATCCGGGTCATCGGGGCCGCCGGGTTGCGCGTAGGCGTCACCGACCCGCCAGTACGGCCGGCCGACGGGGGGCCCGACGGGGGGCCGGCCCGGTCAGCCCCCGGACGTGTCCAGTTCGGCGTCCTCGCTGATGCCCGCGCAGTCGTACGGGTCCTTGAGCCAGCCGTCCGGCAGGACGACCCGGTTGTTGCCGGAGGTGCGGCCACGGGGGCCGTCGGCGCCGGTCGGCCACGACTGGTCGAGGTCCAACTCGGCGAGCCCGTCGGCGAGTTCGGCCAGGGACGAGGTGATCGCGAGGCGCCTTCGCATGTCGGAACCGACCGCGAAACCCTTCAGGTACCAGGCCACGTGCTTGCGGAAGTCGATGACACCGCGGGCCTCGTCGCCCATCCACTCGCCGAGCAGGGTGGCGTGCCGGACCATGACGGCCGCGACCTCGCGGAGGGGCGGGCGAACGCCGTGTCCGTCGGGGCTGCCGTCCGTACGACCCTCGAAGGCCGCCACCAGGTCGGCGAACAGCCACGGCCGCCCGAGGCAGCCGCGCCCGACCACGACGCCGTCGCAGCCGGTCTCGCGCACCATCCGCAGCGCGTCCTCGGCGGACCAGATGTCGCCGTTGCCGAGGACGGGGATCTCCGGCACATGCTCCTTGAGGCGGGCGATGGCGTCCCAGTCCGCCGTGCCGCCGTAGTGCTCCGCGGCGGTGCGGCCGTGCAGCGCGATGGCCGTGACACCCTCCTCGACGGCGATCCGGCCGGCGTCCAGGAAGGTGATGTGGTCGTCGTCGATGCCCTTGCGCATCTTCATCGTGACGGGCAGGTCCCCGGCGCCGCTCACGGCCTCCCGCAGGATCGCCCGCAGCAGGTTGCGCTTGTAGGGGAGGGCGGAGCCGCCGCCCTTGCGCGTCACCTTCGGCACCGGGCAGCCGAAGTTCAGGTCGATGTGGTCGGCGAGGTCTTCCTCCGCGATCATGCGGACGGCCTTGCCGACGGTCGCCGGGTCCACGCCGTACAGCTGGATCGAGCGCGGCTGCTCGGTCGCGTCGAAGCGGATCAGCTGCATGGTCTTCTCGTTGCGCTCGACCAGCGCCCGCGTGGTGATCATCTCGCTGACGAACAGACCCTTGCCGCCGCTGAACTCCCTGCACAGGGTGCGGAAGGGCGCGTTCGTGATCCCGGCCATGGGGGCCAGGACGACGGGCGGCTGGACGGCGTGGGGGCCGATCGCCAGCGGGGCGGCGGGGGCGAGGACGGTCGTGGGCATTCCCCCATTGTCGCGCACGGGAGCGCGTGCCGTGACAGTGGCCTGCCGCCTCCCCGGGACGTGCGGTGGACGTCGGGGCGCGCCGTGACCGCCGTCACGGAAATCGGCGAGGGTAATTAGTTAGACGCACTATCGAAGTGGGCGTAGGCTTGTGGAATGCCCGAGCTCACCCCACGCCACCGCCTCCTGGTGCTCGCGATCTGCTGCATGAGTCTGCTGATCGTGAGCCTGGACAACACGGTGCTGAACGTCGCCCTGCCCTCGATGCAGAAGGAACTGCACGCGAGCGTCGCCGGCCTCCAGTGGACGATCGACGCGTACACGCTGGTCCTCGCGTCGCTCCTGATGCTCGCGGGTTCGACGGCCGACCGCATCGGCCGCCGCCGGATCTTCAAGGCGGGCCTGGTGATCTTCACCGTCGGCTCGGTGCTGTGCTCCCTCGCCCCGAACCTCGAATCGCTGGTCGCCTTCCGCATGGTGCAGGCGGTCGGCGGTTCGATGCTGAACCCGGTGGCGATGTCGATCATCACCAACACCTTCACGGACCCGCGTGAGCGCGCCCGCGCGATCGGGGCCTGGGGCGCCGTGGTGGGCATATCGCTGGCCGCGGGCCCGCTGGTCGGCGGACTGCTGGTGGACTCGGTCGGCTGGCGCTCGATCTTCTGGATCAATCTCCCGGTGGGCCTCGCCGCCCTCCTGCTCACCTGGCGGTACGTCCCGGAGTCCCGCGCCCCCAAGGCCCGCCGTCCCGACCCGGTCGGCCAGCTCCTCGTCGTCGCGCTGCTGGGCTCGCTGACGTACGCGATCATCGAGGCGCCCAGTTCCGGCGTCGCCAGGACCGCCGCCTTCGGCGCGATCGCCGTCGCCGCCCTGCTCGGCATCCTGTGGTATGAACCCCGGCGCGCCGAACCCCTCATCGATCTGCGCTTCTTCCGCTCGGCGCCGTTCAGCGGGGCCACGGTCGTCGCCGTCAGCGCGTTCGCCGCGCTCAGCGGCTTCCTGTTCCTGTCGACGCTCTATCTGCAGAACGTCCGCGGCCTGGACGCGCTGCACGCGGGCCTGTGGATGCTGCCCATGGCGGCGATGTGCTTCGTGTGCGCGCCGCTGTCCGGACGGCTGGTCGGCAGTCGGGGGCCGCGTCCGTCCCTGCTGATCGCGGGGGTCGCGACCACCGCGAGCGGGCTGCTGTTCGCCGCCTTCGAGGCCGAGACGTCGAACGTCACGCTCGTCATCGGCTACCTCCTGTTCGGTCTGGGCTTCGGCTTCGTCAACGCCCCCATCACCAACACCGCCGTGTCCGGGATGCCCCGCACCCAGGCCGGTGTCGCCGCGGCCGTCGCCTCGACCAGCCGCCAGATCGGCGGCACCCTGGGCGTCGCCGTGATCGGCGCGGTCCTCGCCTCCGGCATCCACGCCTCCGCGTACCGGGAGACGTTCGTCTCGGCCGCCCGCCCCGGCTGGTGGATCCTCACCGGCTGTGGTCTCGCCGTCCTCGTCCTCGGCGCCCTGACCAGCGGACGCTGGGCACGCGGCACCGCCGAACGCACGGCGAGGCAGCTGGCACCCGCGGAGACGGAGACGCGCGAACCGGTGGGCGCCCGCTCCCAGGACGCGCCGGCGGCCTGAGGGCTTCAGAAGGCCCGGGTGGCCCCGGCCCCCCGGGCCGCCTCGCTCTCCGCCGCCCGCGCGATCTCGTACAGCTTCTCCAGCCCCGCACGGCTCGCCTCGTCGGTGGGGGCGTACGTCACCATCCGGGCGCCCATGTCGGGGGCGAGCCACAGGTCGGTGTGGTCGAGGGTGAGGAGCCCGACGTACGGGTTGAGGAACTGCTTGGTCTTGCTGCGGGAACCGCCGAACACCTCGTACCGCTCCCAGATCTCCCGGAACTCGGCCGACTCCGTCCGCAGCCGTTTGACCAGCATCTTCCAGGCGGGCTCGCCGAGGTGTCCGGCCATCGAGGCGCGCAGCTTGGCCGCCATCATGCGCATGGTCTCGTCGAGGAGCACGATCGACCTGCGCCACTCCTCGTGGGTGTAGACGAGGACCATGCAGTTGCGGTCCTCGGGTGCCACGGCGTCCAGGTCGCTCATCATCAGCCGGGCGTAGGTGCGGTTGTACGCCAGGATGTCGTACCGGCTGTTCTGGATGCAGGCCGGGACCGGCTCCAGCTGGGTGAGCATGTGGCGCAGCGCCGGGGTGAGGGTCGGGCACCGCGCGGCGGGCGTGGGGTCGACGGCGCCGGCCAGCTGGAAGAGGTGGGCGCGCTCGCTGAAGTCCAGCAGCAGGGTGCGGGCCAGCGCGTCGAGAACCTGTTCGGAGACCTGGATGTCGCGGGCCTGTTCGAGCCAGGTGTACCAGGTGACGCCGACGGCCGAGAGCTGGGCGACCTCCTCGCGGCGCAGTCCCGGGGTGCGCCTGCGGTGGCCGCGGGGCAGTCCGACCTGCTCGGGCGGGATGCGTTCGCGCCGGTTGCGCAGGAAGGCGGCGAGTTCGTGCCGCCGGATCGCGCTTCCGCGCGGGGCGGCGCCGGCGGCCGGCTCCAGGCTGGTGATCGTCTCCCGCGCCATCGTCGTCATGTCTCCAGAGTGCCGTCCACCGGAACCTGTTGCCAGGTACTGCCTCTACCAGGATAAGCAGACTCTGGTACCAGCCTGAGGGTGGGACGAAGCTCTTTACGTGACCGAAACCGGAACCCTGACCACACCAGTCCGATCACCGTCCGCGCCACCCCTGCTCAGTGGCCTCGGACTCTTCACCGTGCTGCTCGGCGCGGCACTCCCGCTCATCGACTTCTTCATCGTCAACGTGGCCCTCCCGACCATCGGCCGGGACCTGAACGCGGGCGAGGCCGTCCTCGAACTCGTCGTCGCCGGGTACGGGGTCTCGTACGCCGTCCTGCTCGTCCTGGGCGGCCGGCTCGGCGACCTCTTCGGGCGGCGGCAGCTCTTCCTCGGGGGCATGGCGGCCTTCGGCCTGACCTCGCTGGCGTGCGGGCTCGCGCCCAGCGCCTGGACGCTGGTCGCGGCCCGTGTCGCGCAGGGCGCGGCGTCCGCCGCGATGCTGCCGCAGGTGCTCGCCACCATCCAGTCGGCGACCGCGGGAGGCCGCCGCGCCAAGGCCATGGGCCTGTACGGCGCGACGGCCGGGCTCTCCATGGTGGCCGGGCAGATACTCGGCGGCATCCTGGTCGCCGCGGACATCGCGGGCACCGGCTGGCGCGCGGTGTTCCTCGTGAACGTGCCCGTCGTCATCCTCGGCCTGGTCCTGGCCGCACGGGCGGTCCCGGAGACCCGCTCGCAGCACCCGGAGCCGATCGACACCCCCGGCACCGTCCTGCTCGCGCTGTCGCTGCTGACGCTCCTGGCCCCGCTGACCGAGGGCCGCGCGGCGGGCTGGCCACTGTGGACCTGGCTGTCGCTGGCCCTGTTCCCCCTGGTGGCCGCGGCGTTCTACCTCGTCGAGCGCCGGGAGGACCGCGCCGGCCGCACTCCCCTGGTGCCGCCCAGCCTCTTCGCGCTGACCTCGCTGCGCCGCGGTCTGATCATGATCGTGCCGTTCTCGATCGGCTTCAGCGGCTTCATGTTCGTGATCGCGGTGGCGCTGCAGCGGGGCGCGGGCCTCGGTCCGGTCGCGGCCGGGCTGGCACTCGCCCCGATGGCCGTCGTCTTCTTCTTCACCTCCCTCTGCGGGCCGCGGCTGATCGCCCGCTACGGCACCCGGGTCGTCACCGCGGGCGGCCTGATCCAGATGGTGGGCGTGACCCTCATCACGCTGACCGCGTGGCGGTCCTGGCCGGACCTCGGGGTGTGGGAGCTGCTCCCGGGCGCGGCGGTCGCCGGTGCGGGGCAGGCGCTCCAGTTGCCGGTGCTCATCCGGATCATCCTCTCCGAGGTGCCGGCCGCGCGGGCCGGTGTCGGCAGCGGCGTGATGGCGACCACCCAGCAGTCGGCGCTCGCCGTCGGCGTCGCGACCCTGGGCACCCTGTTCCTGTCCCTCGTCCCCGCCCACGGCATGCGGGACGCCCTGGTGACGACGCTCCTGGTGCAACTGGCGGGCGTGGTCCTGACGACGGCACTGAGCCTGCGGCTGCCGCGCACGGTCGGCTGACGGTGTCGCCGCGCGGGCTGATCGGCGGGGGGCGGGGGCGCGTCGGTGCGGGAGCGGGCAGTCCAGCACGACGCACTACGGCCCTGATGTGACGGGGGCGGACCCCGGTCCGGACGGAGGGGCGACCAGGGCGGGCGACTGCCCCGAGCGCCGCAGTGCGTCCGCGACGAAGCCGCCGGCCTTCAGCTCCTCGACGAGATCGCGGAGGAAGCGGACGGTCTCCGGACGGCGGTCCCTGGTCGTGCCGACCGCCTGCCGGATCTGCATGAACCGGTCCTCGATCAGCCGGAGTTCGGGATGGCTCGCGACGTACGCGGTCATCGGCTGCCGGATGCCGGCCGCCGCCTCCAGCCCCCCGGCACGGAACACGTCGACGCCTTCCTCCCCGCGTACGACGCTCGCGTGCCGCAGTGTGCGGGTGAGGAACAGGTCGTAGGCGGATCCGCGTTTCACCCCGATCCGTACGCCGGGACGGTCGACGTCGGCGGCGTGCGCGTGGTCCGCGTCGCGGGGCACGGCGTACACGCCCTCGATCACCACGTACGGCTCCGTGAAGGCGACCGCGGCCTCGCGGGCGGGCTCGACGGCCAGGAAGCAGAGGTCGGCCCGGCCCTCCGTCATCGCCTCGTAGGACGTGCGGGCCGCCTCGAAGCAGAGGAGTTCCACCGGAAGTCCCAGCCGCAGACCGATCTCGCGCGCGAGATCCACGGTGACGCCGGCCGGCGACCGTGGTGTGCCCCCGGCCAGCACCGGATTGCCCAGGTTGATCGAGGCCCGCAGGGTGCCGTGCGGTGCGAGATCCCGCGCGACGGCGGCGGCTTCGGTCGTCATACCGCGGAGTGTAGGCCGACGGCTTCGCGCCCCCGCCGGTCAACAGGTGCCCCAAGAGCCCCCGTTGATCTTCGCCATGCTGCACACTCCTTGCTGCACATGCCTTGCCGGGCAAGGGAAGCGGAAACACCAGGAGGTGTCATGCTGCAGATCAACACGAGCAAGGTGAGCCGCTGGGACCAGCACGGCCGCGAGCACGTCGTCCACGTCCAGCGGACGGGGATGCAGCGCACGATCAGGTGCGGTACCTGCGGCTGGCGCAAGAGCGCGCAGTTCCTGCCGTGGCTGAAGGCGGAGGAGCATCTCACCGAGGCCCACCAGGCGACGGTGGACCCGACGGAGGGCTGAGCACTCTCCGCCGGGTCCGTCGGGGCCGCCGGGTCCGTCTGTCAGGGGCGCAGGCCGCGCAGGACGAGGTCGACGACCGCCGTGAACTCCGCCTCGATGCCCGGCTGTTCCCATTCTCGGGCGTAGGCGGGGTCGTGGAAGCGGTTCGTGGCGTCGAAGAGCGCGCGGGCCGTCGCGGCGGCGCCGCCGTCCACGGCCGCGAAGTCCCCCTCGCGCACACCCCGGCCGACGATGTCCGTGAGCTGGCCGACGAGCTCCAGGACGTGTTCCTCGACCACGCTGCTGGTGTCGGCGAGCAGCACCGTGTACGTGGCGAACAGCTCGGGGTCGTCGCCCGCCTTGTGCCGCTTGGCGGCGAACAGCGCGCCGAACCACTGCCTGAGGGCCTCGGAAGGAGTCTCCTCCGTCGTCCCGGCGATCCGGGCCAGCGTCTGCGAGGTGCGGTCCAGCCAGCGCTTGGTGACCGCCTCCCGCAGCGCCGCCTTGGTACGGAAGTGGCGGTAGACGCTGCCGTGGCTGACACCGAGCGCGCGGGCCACGTCCACCACGGTGGCCTTCGCCGGGCCGTGGCGGCGCAGCACCTCCTCGGTCACTTCGAGGATGCGCTCGGCGGTCAGGGTCTCGCTGGTCGGTGGTGCCATGACGACGACCGTACCCGGCGGTACCGTCAGCGCTCCGTGCCGAGGTGGCCCATCTGCGCCCGCGGGTAGCGGTCGCCCGCGGCGGCGCCGTCCGGCACGGCCTCCTCGATGGCGGTGAGGTCGGCAGCGTCGAGGGTGACGTCCAGGGCGCCCAGCGCCTCCGACAGCCGCTGCCGGGTGCGGGCGCCGACCAGCGGCACGATGTCCTCGCCGCGCGAGAGCACCCAGGCGATGGCGATCTGGGCGACGGAGACGCCCTTCTGCTCGGCGACCTTGCGCAGCGCCTCGACGAGGGTCAGGTTGTGCCGCAGGTTCTCGCCCTGGAACCGGGGGCTCATCGAGCGGAAGTCGTTCGCGCCCAGCTGTCGCTCCGCGGTGAAGTGGCCGGAGATCAGGCCGCGGGAGAGCACGCCGTACGCGGTGACCGAGATGCCCAGTTCGCGGGTGGTCGGCAGCACCTCGTCCTCGACGCCCCGGGAGATGAGCGAGTACTCGATCTGCAGGTCGCTGATGGGAGCGGTGGCGGCGGCCCGGCGGATGGTGTCGGCGCCGACCTCGCTGAGGCCGATGTGCCGGACGTGGCCCTTCTCGACCAGTTCGGCGATCGCGCCGACCGTCTCCTCGATCGGCACGCCGGGGTCGGCCCGCGCGATCCGGTAGACGTCGATGTGGTCCACGCCGAGGCGCTGGAGGGAGTACGCGGCGAAGTTCCTCACCGCGGCGGGGCGGCCGTCGTAGCCGCTCCAGCCGCCGTCCGGGTCGCGCAGCGCGCCGAACTTGACGCTGGTCAGGGCCTGTTCGCGCAGAGAGGCGGGGGCGGTGCGCAGGGCCTCGCCGATGAGCATCTCGTTGTGGCCCATGGCGTAGAAGTCGCCGGTGTCCAGCAGAGTCACGCCGGCTTCGAGTGCGGCGTGGACGGTCGCGATGGACTCGGCCCGGTCCGCGTCGCCGTACAGCGCGGACATGCCCATGCAGCCGAGGCCGAGGGCGGAGACCTGGGGGCCGGTCGTTCCGAGGGGGCGGGTGCGCATGAAGGTTCCTTGGGTTCGGGGGTGGGTGGGTGCCGTACAGGTGACCCGTACCCACCATGACATGACAGCTGACAGATTTCAATATCTGTCAGCTGTCACATGTCAGCCGTGGCGCCGACCCCTCGCCCGCCATCGCCGCCATCGCCATCACCACCGCGACCGCCACCATCACCGCGACCGTCGCGCCCGACACCATCACCACCACCGCCATCCCCATTTGGTCCAGACCTATTGACGACAGGTCTGGACCGCGCGCACTGTCATGCATGCGACACGCCCCCTCCGCGTCCCCCACTCCAGGAGGCCCCGCATGATCCGCCGGAAGTTGCGCCTGCTCGCCGTCGCGCTGGCGGCCGCCGTCCTCGCCCCCCTGTCGGTCGCCGCCGCCCCCACCGCGTCCGCGGCCGACACCTGCGCCGTGAAGTCCCGCCCCGCCGGCAAGGTCCTCCAGGGCTACTGGGAGAACTGGGACGGCTCGTCCAACGGCGTCCACCCGCCCTTCGGCTGGACCCCGATCACCGACTCCCGTATCGCCGCGCACGGCTACAACGTGCTCGACGCGGCCTTCCCCGTCATCCGGTCCGACGGCACCGCGCTGTGGGAGAACGGGATGGACGCGGGCGTGAAGGTCGCGACGCCCGCGGAGATGTGCGCGGCCAAGGCGGCCGGGCAGACGCTCCTGCTGTCCATCGGCGGGGCCGCCGCCGGGATCGACCTCAGCTCCTCCGCCGTCGCGGACAGGTTCGTGTCGACGATCGTGCCCATCCTGCAGAAGTACAACTTCGACGGGATCGACATCGACATCGAGACCGGCCTGGTCGGCAGCGGGAACATCGGCCGACTCTCCACCTCCCAGGCCAACCTGATCCGCATCATCGACGGCGTGCTGGCCCGTATGCCGGCGAACTTCGGGCTGACCATGGCGCCGGAGACGGCCTATGTCACCGGCGGCAGCATCACGTACGGCTCGATCTGGGGCGCGTACCTGCCGATCGTCAAGAAGTACGCGGACAACGGCCGCCTGTGGTGGCTGAACATGCAGTACTACAACGGCAGCATGTACGGCTGCTCCGGCGACTCGTACTCCGCGGGCACCGTACAGGGCTTCGTCGCGCAGACGGACTGCCTGAACAAGGGGCTCGTCGTCCAGGGCACCACCGTCAAGGTGCCCTACGACAAGCAGGTCCCCGGCCTGCCGGCCCAGTCCGGGGCGGGCGGTGGCTACATGTCACCGAGCCTCGTCTCCCAGGCCTGGCACCACTACGGGACCGCGCTCAAGGGCCTGATGACGTGGTCGGTCAACTGGGACGGCTCGAAGAACTGGACGTTCGGGGACAACGTGAAGGCGTTGCAAGGCCGTTGAGACGCCACGAAGCCCCCGCCTCCCGTGGTCACGGGAGGCGGGGGCTTCGTCATCCGCCGGACGGCGGCCGGTCGGCCGGCCGCCGGTCGCCAGTCGGTCGGCGGCCGGTCAGCAGCCGATCAGACGGGACGCGAGGTAGCCCTCGATCTGGTCCAGCGACACGCGCTCCTGCTTCATCGAGTCGCGCTCGCGCACCGTCACCGCGTTGTCCTCGAGGGTGTCGAAGTCGACGGTGACGCAGAACGGCGTGCCGATCTCGTCCTGGCGGCGGTAGCGGCGGCCGATGGCACCGGCGTCGTCGAAGTCGATGTTCCAGTGCTGGCGCAGCGCGGTGGCCAGGCCCTTGGCCTTGGGCGACAGCTCCGGGTTGCGGGACAGCGGGAGGACGGCGGCCTTGACCGGCGCGAGGCGCGGGTCGAGGCGCAGCACCGTGCGCTTCTCCATCTTGCCCTTGGCGTTGGGGGCCTCGTCCTCGACGTAGGCGTCGAGGAGGAAGGCCAGCATCGCGCGGCCGACACCGGCGGCGGGCTCGATGACGTAGGGGGTCCAGTGCTCGCCGGCCTCCTGGTCGAAGTAGGACAGGTCCTGGCCCGACGCCTTGGAGTGCGCCTTCAGGTCGTAGTCCGTGCGGTTGGCGACGCCCTCCAGCTCACCCCACTCGTTGCCGCCGAACTGGAAGCGGTACTCGATGTCGGCGGTGCGCTTGGAGTAGTGCGAGAGCTTCTCGGCCGGGTGCTCGAACCAGCGCATGTTCTCCTCGCGCATGCCGAGGCCGGTGTACCAGTTCCAGCGCTCCTGCATCCAGTACTCCTGCCACTTCTCGTCCTCGCCCGGCTTGACGAAGAACTCCATCTCCATCTGCTCGAACTCGCGGGTGCGGAAGATGAAGTTGCCGGGCGTGATCTCGTTGCGGAAGGACTTGCCCATCTGCCCGATGCCGAACGGCGGCTTGCGGCGGGAAGTCTGCTGCACGGAGGCGAAGTTGGTGAAGATGCCCTGCGCGGTCTCGGGGCGCAGGTAGGCGACGGAGCCGCTGTCCTGCGTGGGGCCGAGGTGGGTGGAGAGCAGGCCCGAGAACTGCTTGGGCTCGGTGAAGGTGCCCTTGTTGCCGCAGTTCGGGCAGTTCAGGTCGGTGAGGCCGTTCTCCGGGAGGCGGCCGTGCTTCGCCTCGTACGCCTCCTCCAGGTGGTCGGCGCGGTAGCGCTTGTGACAGGAGGTGCACTCGGTGAGCGGGTCGGTGAAGGTGGCGACGTGACCCGACGCGACCCAGACGTCGGTGGCCAGGATCACCGACGAGTCGAGGCCGACGACGTCCTCACGGGAGGTGACCATGTAGCGCCACCACTGGCGCTTGATGTTCTCCTTGAGCTCGACGCCGAGCGGGCCGTAGTCCCAGGCGGCCTTCTGTCCCCCGTAGATCTCACTGCACGGGAAAACGAAGCCACGGCGCTTGCTCAGGCTGACGATGGTGTCGATCTTGTCGGCGGCCACGATGCTCTCTTCAGTACGACGGACGGCGCGAATGACTCAGGTTACCGGCGCCGCCCACCCTCGTATCAAATCGGTTCGGTGACCACCCCGCTCGGCCCGCCGTTCACCGAGGACTTACCGAGGGCTTGTTGACAATCGTTTCCAGTTTTGTTGAAAATGACTGTCATGAACGTACGACGACGCCTCATATCCGGGTCCGCGGCGCTGGCGGCCACCACCCTCGGTCTCTGCACCCTCTCCGCCTGCTCCGGCTCCGCCGCGGCCGACGGCGGGAACGGCGGGAAACTCGACGTCGTGGCGTCGTTCTACCCCCTGCAGTACCTCGCCGAGCAGATCGGCGGGACGCACGTGCACGTGACGAGTCTGACCCGGCCCGGCCAGGAGCCGCACGACCTGGAGATCAGCGTCCGGCAGATCGTCCAGCTCGAGTCGGCGGACGCCGTCGTCTACCTCAAGAACCTGCAGCCGGCCGTCGACGACGCCGTGGCGCAGTCCTCGGTCAGGACCAAGGTCGACGCCGCGTCGCTGACCACGCTGGAGAAGCACGGCAACGAGGTCGGCGGGCACGCGGCCACGCACGACAGCTCCACGGGCGAGGAGGCGGGCTCCGCCGACCCGCACATCTGGCTCGATCCGGTGAGATACGCCGAGGTCGCGAGCGGCGTCGGCAAGGCCCTGGAGAAGGCCGACCCGAAGCACGCCGCGGACTACGGGAAGAACACCGCGGCCCTGCTGAAGAAGCTCTCCGCTCTCGACACCCGTTACCGGACCGGGCTGGCGAACACCAGGACCAAGGTCTTCATCACCACGCACGCCGCCTTCGGCTACCTCGCCGAGCGCTACGGCCTCACCGAGGAGGCCATCAACGGCCTCGACCCGGAGTCGGAGCCCAGCGCGAACCGTGTGAAGGACCTTGAGAGGATGGCGAAGGCCGACGGCGTCTCGACGGTCTTCTACGAGACGCTCGTCAGCGACAGGACCGCCAGGACCATCGCCGGCGACGCGAAGCTGAAGACGGACGTCCTCGACCCGATCGAGGGCATCACCGACAAATCCAAGGGCAGCGACTACCTGCGGGTCATGGACGCGAATCTGAAGGCGCTGCGGACGGCGCTGGGCGCCAAGTGATCCCCATGACCCCCGTGATCCCCGGTTCCAGGAGGACAGCGTGAGCGAGTCCGTCATATCCCTGCGCGGCGTGACCGCCGAACTGGGCTCGCGCCCCGTCCTGCGTGGCATCGACCTGACCGTGCGCCGCGGCGAGGTCGTCGCACTGCTCGGAGCGAACGGCTCCGGCAAGTCGACGGCCATCCGCAGCGTCATCGGCCAGGTCCCGCTCAGCGGTGGAGAGATCGAGATCTTCGGCACCCCGCGCCGCCGCTTCCGCGACTGGAAGCGGGTGGGGTACGTCCCGCAGCGCACGACCGCCGCGGGCGGCGTGCCCGCCACGGTGACCGAGATCGTCGCCTCCGGCCGGCTCTCCCGTGCCCGCTTCGGCGTGCTGCGCAAGGCCGACCACCAGGCCGTACGCCATGCCTTGGAGCTCGTCGGCATGGCGGACCGCGCCAAGGACTCGGTGAACGCCCTGTCGGGCGGCCAGCACCAGCGCGTCCTGATCGCCCGCGCCCTCGCTTCCGAACCCGAACTGCTGATCATGGACGAGCCGATGGCGGGTGTCGACCTCGCGAGCCAGGAGGTGCTGGCGCAGACGCTCAGGGAGCAGGTGGCGGCGGGCACCACCGTCCTCCTGGTCCTGCACGAACTGGGCCCCCTGGAGCCGCTGATCGACCGCGCCGTCGTCCTGCGTGACGGCTGCGTCCTGCACGACGGCCCGCCCCCGCGGGCGGTCGGCCAGCACGCGCTGCCCGGCCACGACCACGTACACCCGCACGCGGCTCACGACGCCGAACCCATCCGGACGGGACTGCTGAGCTGATGGACTTCCTGAACTACGACTTCATGCAGCGGGCGCTGCTCTCCGCGGTCCTGGTGGGCATCACCGCGCCCGCCATCGGCATCTACCTCGTGCAGCGCCGCCAGGCCCTGCTGGGCGACGGTATCGGTCATGTCGCGATGACCGGTATCGGCCTCGGCTTCCTGCTCTCGACCAACCCCGTGTGGATGGCGACGGCCGTCTCGGTCCTCGGCGCCGTCCTCATGGAGCTGATCCGCTGGTACGGCAGGACGCGCGGCGACATCGCGCTGGCGATGCTCTTCTACGGCGGTATGGCGGGCGGCGTGATGCTCACCAGCCTGGCGGGAGGGACCACCGCCAACCTGACCTCGTACCTCTTCGGCTCCCTCTCGACGGTGAGCGAGTCCGACGTGACGGCGATCTGCCTGCTCGCCGGCTTCGTCGTCCTGGTCACTCTCGGCCTGCGCCGCCAGTTGTTCGCGGTCAGCCAGGACGAGGAGTTCGCGCGGGTGACGGGGCTGCCGGTGCGCGCGCTGAACCTGCTCACCGCTGTCACGGCGGCGGTCACGGTGACCGTCGCCATGCGCGTCGTCGGCCTGCTGCTGGTGAGCGCGCTGATGGTGGTCCCGGTCGCGGCCGCCCAGCAGCTCAGCCGCAGCTTCGCCGCCACCTTCGCGATCGCCGTGGCGATCGGGGTGAGCGTGACGATCGGCGGGACGGTGACCTCGTTCTACCAGGACGTGCCGCCCGGCGCGACGATCGTGCTGCTGACCATCGGGGGGTTCATCGCGCTCACCGCGCTGGCGACGCCGATCGCCCGGCGCCGGGCGCGGGCCGCGGCGGCCGGGCAGGTGCCGGGGGACCCGGCGGAGTGCGTGATTCCGGCCGGCCGCACCCCGGAACGCAAGGTCGGCGTCTGACCACGCACAGTCCGGGCTGGCACAATGGCCGGGCAAGGGCAGACGTGAGGAGGCAACGGTGACTACCGCTGGATCGCCCGTTCGGGGCCGCTCCACCCGGCAGCGCGCCGCCGTGGCGGCGGCGCTCGACGAGGTGGACGAGTTCCGCAGTGCGCAGGAGCTCCACGACATGCTCAAGCACAAGGGTGACTCCGTCGGGCTCACCACCGTGTACCGCACGCTGCAGAACCTCGCCGACGCGGGCGAGGTGGACGTGCTGCGCACCTCCGACGGCGAGTCCGTCTACCGCCGTTGCTCCAGCGGCGAGCACCACCACCACCTCGTCTGCCGGGTCTGCGGCAAGGCGGTCGAGGTGGAGGGCCCGGCCGTCGAGAAGTGGGCCGAGGCGATCGCGGCGGAGCACGGCTATGTGAACGTCGCGCACACCGTGGAGATCTTCGGCACCTGTGCGGAGTGCGCCGCCGCGAACGCCTGAACCCCGGAGGGGATCAGACGCGCGTCAGGTTGCGGTCGAGGATCGCCCGCAACCGGTCGACGTCCTCGGGAGCGCGCACGGCGCGCTTGGGCAGCATCGTGAAGCCGACGGCGTTCTTGTCGGGGCTGATCATGACGAAGATGTCCGCCGCCTCCCGGTAGCGGGGCTGCGCGACCCAGTTGAGCGCCGTGGTGGAGTTGTCCGTGCGCACCGTCACCCCGGCGTCCGTGACGGTCACACGGAACGTGCCCTGGCGCTCCGCGAGCCGGTGGAACTGGCGGGCCATGAGCCAGGGCGACAGCAGCGTCAACGGCGCGAAGGCGACAAGCCAGATCACGGGATACACGGACGCGTCCTGTCCGGCCACCGCGAGCGCGGCGTCCAGCGCGACCACGACGGCCGCGCCGCCCAGCACCCAGTACTGCCGCCGGCCCGCCCTGCTGACACCTCTGCGCGCCCTCAGCGCCGACGACAGGTCCCCGACGGTCGGCCGGTACTCCAGCTCGACGGCGTCGACCCCGTACTCCGGCGACTGCTCCGGCGACTCCCGCTGCCGCGCGATGCCCTGGTCCTCGACCACGGCCCCTCCCCAGTTCGGTGGTGATGAGCCGTGATCGTAGCGCCGGACTCCGGCAACGCCGCGGGGGGCGGGTATTACGACCCGTCGCCCCGCATGTCCCGCTCCATCGCGAGCAGATCCTCGTTCGGGACGGCCCCACCGAAGCGGCGGTCGCGCTGGGCGAACTCCACACAGGCGCGCCACAGGTCACGGCGGTCGAAGTCCGGCCACAGGACGTCCTGGAAGACCATCTCGGCGTAGGCGCTCTGCCAGAGCAGGTAGTTGGACGTGCGCTGCTCGCCGCTGGGACGCAGGAACAGGTCCACGTCCGGCATGTCCGGGTAGTACAGGTACTTCGCGAAGGTCTTCTCCGTGACCTTGTCCGGGTCGAGCCGGCCGGCCCGCACATCCTCCGCCAGAGCCTGCGCCGCGTCCGCGATCTCCGCGCGGCCGCCGTAGTTCATGCAGAAGTACAGAGTGAGCCGGTCGTTGTCCTTGGTCTGCTCCTGGGCGACCTGGAGCTCCTTGGCGACCGACTTCCACAGCTTGGGCATCCGGCCCACCCAGCGCACCCGGATGCCGAGGGCGTCGAGCTGGTCACGCGTCTTGCGGATGAAGTCACGGTTGAAGTTCATCAGGAAGCGCACCTCGTCGGGCGACCGCTTCCAGTTCTCGGTGGAGAACGCGTACAGGGAGATGGCCCCGACCCCGGCCTCGATCGCACCCTGCAGCACGTCCAGCACCCGCTCGGCGCCGATCTTGTGCCCCTCGGTGCGGGGCAGCCCGCGCTCCTTGGCCCACCGGCCGTTCCCGTCCATGACGATCGCGACGTGGTTGGGGACCAGCTCGCCGGGGAGCTTGGGCGCGCGGGCACCCGACGGGTGCGGCTCCGGCGTCTCGTACTCGCGGCGCTGACGCCCCAGGAACCCGCGTACCACCATGTGCTTCTCGTCTCCCTAGGTCTTGCGTCCGTTGCCCTGCATCACTTCTCGACGTACCGCAGTGAGCGCAGCCCGCGCTCCAGGTGCCAGTGCAGATAGGCCGAAACCAGCCCGCTGCCCTCCCGGACGAACCGCGGCTCGCACGCGTCCGCGGTCTCCCAGTCTCCCGTGAGCAGTGCGCCCAGGAGTTCGAGGGCCCCCGCCGAGGGTACGACGCTGCCGGGCACCCGGCAGTCGACGCAGACGGAACCTCCCGCGGCGACCGAGAAGAACCGATTCGGTCCCGGCATCCCGCACTTGGCGCAGGCACTGAAACTGGGCGCGTAACCGTTCACGGCGAGAGAGCGCAGCAGGAAGGCGTCGAGGACGAGGTGGGGTTCGTGCTCGCCGCGGGCGAGGGTGCGCAGCCCCCCGACGAGCAGCAGGTACTGCTGCACCGCGGGCTCCCCCTCGTGGTCCGTGAACCGCTCGGCGGTCTCCAGCATGGCCGTCCCGGCCGTGTACCGCGCGTAGTCCGTCACGATCCCGCCGCCGTACGGGGCGATCGTCTCGCTCTGTGTGCACAGCGGCAGGCCACGCCCGATCAGGTCGCTGCCCCGTGCGAAGAACTGCACGTCCACGTGGGAGAAGGGTTCGAGGCGCGCCCCGAACTTCGACTTGGTGCGCCGCACGCCGCGCGCCACGGCCCGTACCCGTCCGTGACCGCGCGTGAGCAACGTGATGATCCGGTCCGCCTCACCCAGCTTCTGGGTGCGCAGCACGATGCCGTCGTCGCGGAACAGGCTCATGGGGTCCATTCTCGCTTACGGCTCCCGCGACCCGGCCCGGGCGGCCCCCTTTCGTTCCGCCCGCTCCCGTCGCCCCCTTCAGGGGACCTCACCGCGGCTGCGCGCGTTGGCGTACGC
Organism: Streptomyces sp. NPDC005195; assembly: GCF_040608315.1. NCBI lineage: Bacteria > Bacillati > Actinomycetota > Actinomycetes > Kitasatosporales > Streptomycetaceae > Streptomyces > Streptomyces sp. NPDC005195. Next base: position 252,226 of record NZ_JBEXHZ010000002.1, on the reverse strand, counting down.
GGTGGCCGCGCTGAGCCGTTCCGCCGGGGTGGCCCGGCGCACCGCCCCCGGATCGCAGTCCCACTCCCGGCCGCCGCCCAGCGGTCTCAGCTGTACATACGGCCCCACGTGTCCCATGACCATCCCCACCCTTCCGCTGCCCACGTCCACGGCGTACGAGCCGACCGGCGGCCCCGGCGACGGCTTCACCGCAGCGCCGCCCGGTCGGTCCGGTGCGGCGGCAACGTAATTCCGGCCTTCTTCCGTGTTGCCCGCGGTGCCCTCAATTCCTTCACCGTTACCTCCGCCTCTTCGGCGCGGGGCGCCGAGTGCTGTGCCCTCACCCTGTTCCCCGGACTTTCGGAGTTTCACGCTTCGCGTCTCCGTAGTGCCACTGTGCACCTACACTCGGCAGGAGTCTGTCCTCCACAAGTGCTGCACGTCATAGGACGTTTGACCTGTGGCCAAGGGTGCACGACAGACGGTGTGCGATTTCCTTCCTGAACCGCGCCGAACAGCTCGAACGGCCCATTCGCAAAACACGTTCGGATGCGTCATCGCGAATCGAAAAAACCTGGAACCCGATGGTCCTTTCGAGTGCGGCGTGCTGAATCCGACGGTGGGCGGCGGCTTAGTGACCGTGCGGGGTATTTCATGGCGTTCCCCCGTTCCCCGTGCCGCGACGATCCGCCGGCGGCCTACGGCGGCGACGCTCTCGCCCGTTCCGGCGCCCTTCGGCGGCCGGTGGCCGGCACCGGTCCCGCCTCATAGGCGATGATCACCGAATGGACCCGGCCGCGGGCGTCCGGTTCGGACAGGAGCCGGGTCGGACAGGTCTTCGCCGTGGCGACGCCGGTGAACAGCCGCTCGGCGGTGCGGGCGGTGGTGTCGGTGCTCGTCGCGGTGGTCGCGGTGGACCACCGCGCCGCGTGAGAGGCCGTACGGGCAGGCGCGTGCGGCGATGTCGGCCGGCGGCCGTACTGTGCACCCAACGCCGTCTCGCATCACCCGCACTGGAGGAACCATGTCCGCGAGCGCCCGTCTCGTCACCACGCTCGCCGGCCCGCTGGACTCGGCCACGGCCGGCGCTCCGGACGTGCTGTGCCTGCCGGACCGGACACTCGTCCTGCAGAGCGACGACGCTCAACTCGCCGCGTACGACCTGGCCGAGGCGCTCGCGGGCGAGGCCGCGGTGGCACGCTTCCCGGCGCCGTGGCGACGCCGCTTCGGTACGCGCACGGTCGCGCCGGGCCTGGATGTCGCCGTCTTCGCCGGCGTCCACGCGATACGGGCGGTGGACGGACACGGCGTGACCCTGTGGGAGGTACGGCACGGCTGCTGGGAGGGCGGCTGCCGGGAGTCGCACACCTCCGTCGACGAATACGCCGACAGCCGCGACCACTTGTACGCCGACAGCGGCTCGGCGGTCTTCTCGGCGGACGGCAAGCTCGTGTGGGCCCATGTCCGCGGACCGCTGGCCGAGGACGGCGAGGACCCTGAGGTGCTCGACGAGTGGCTGGTGCTCGACGCGGCCGACGGGACGGTGCTCGGGGAGGCCGACGCGCAGACGGTGGCCGCCGGTTCGGACCACGTGTCGCATCCGGACCCGGGGCAGATGGGGCTGAGTGTCGGCGAGGGCCAGGACGGGGTGCCGCTGCTGTGGGGCCGCTGGGACGGCGAGCGGCTCTCCGTCGACCGGATCGGTGACGACGACCGGATCCTGCTCGCGGTGAGTCCGTCCGGCGAGAGCTTCCTGACGGTCACGCACTATCAGGAACTCCTCGCCCTGCACCGGGCCGCGGACGGCTCGGTCGTCTCCGAACTGGACGCCGAGGAGGCCGTCGGGCCCCATCCCGCGCTCCCCCCGGAGAACGACGAACCCGAGGTGCACTGGGACTACTACGCCGGTTTCCTCGACGAGCACACCGTCATCACGGGCACGGTCGAGGCCGACGAGGAGTTCGGGGCGGGGCGGCACTGGCTGGTCGACGTGCGTGACATGCGCCTGCTCGGCGAGGTCGGCTATCCGTTCCCGGTATCCGGCGTTCCCCTGGCCCTGGGCGACGGCAGCTGGTGCACGGTCGACGAGGACACGAACGAACTCCAGGTGTGGCGGCTCGACATCTGAGCCGGGGTCCGGGGCGGCTCCGGGGCCTCGGCGGGACCCGGGGTCCCGCCCCGTGCCCCGCCTCGCCCCACGGCCGGGGTCAGCTCACCCCGCGTGACTCCTGCGCCGCCCTCGCCTCGATCCCCCGGAAGTGGTCGGCCATCGCGCGCTGCGCGGCCTCGACATCGCGGGCACGCAGCGCCGTGACGATGTCCCGGTGGCGGCGGACGGTCACCTCGGGTGCCGGGTCGTCCGTCCAGCCGCGGACACCGGCGACCCGGCTGAAAACCGTCCAGAAGGCGCCGAGCAGTTGCGGCACCAGCGCGTTGCCCAGCGGGGCGTACAGCAGTTCGTGGAATTCCCGGTCGAGTTCGGGGAAGGGGCGATCCGCGCGGCCCGCCTCCTCCATCTCGGCCACGACCGCTTCGAGCCGGTCGAGTTCCGTCTCGGTGAGCACCGCCGCGACCCGGTGTATCAGCCCCTCCTCCAGGACCTCGCGGACCTGGAGGATCTCGGCCAGCGCCCCGGTCTCGCTCGTGTCGTCCTGCCGGGCGAGTGTGCGGAAGGTGAGGCCGTCGGCGAAGGGGGTCAGGGAAGCCTGGCCGACATAGGTGCCGTAACCGTGCCGGATATCGACTATGTCGAGCGCCTGCAGGGCCTTCAGGGCCTCGCGGACGGAGTTGCGGCTGACGCCGAGGCCGCTCATCAGCTCCGTCTCGGTGGGCAGCGGGGCGCCCGCCCGGAGCTTGCGGTCGAGGATCAACTGCATGACCTCGCGCTGGATCTGGCTGCTCACCCGGCGCTCGGGCCTGCGCCGGCTCCCGGTCTCCTCGGCCATGCGCCGCATCGTACGCTCACTGGACATCCGACGTCCCACCTCCGGGCGGATTCAGCACCAACTACCCGTATGTCAAGGCTTCATTGGTCGCACCTCTGGAAGATACGCCATTCGTGTGCGAGCCCTTGACCGCTCTCACAGCTCCTCCCTATGGTCACGCTGCCCCTATGACGTAGGACGTCGTATCTCTGCCTCTCGGACCACCTCTCCCCACTGGAGGAACCGTGCGCGACGTGACCGACCTCCCGGCGCCGCACCGCCGGTCGTTCCTGAAGTACACGGGCGCGCTCGGCGCGGCCGCCGCACTCTCCTCGTCGCTGGCCGCCTGTTCGTCCGGCCCGCAGTCCACCAACGACACCGGCGGCGGGAAGGGCGGCAAGGACGCCACGCTCACCGCGGTCATCGGCTACGGGAACGACGGAAGCTGGGACCCCACCCAGACCGCGTCCGCCTTCTCCATGGCCGCCAACCACCACATCTACGAGGGTCTGCTCGACACCGACCCGATCTCGCGGGAGCCCTACGCGGCCCTGGCCACCGAGGTCCCCTCCGACCTCACCGGCACCTCGTGGACGTTCACGCTGCGGCCCGGGGCCACCTTCCACGACGGCAGACCCGTCACCGCCGACGACGTGGTCTTCGTCTTCGACCGGATTCTCGACCCGAACACCCAGACCCTCGCCAAGGGGTTCTTCGAGAGCTGGCTGAAGGAGGTCCGCAGGGTCGACGCCTCGACGGTCGAGCTGATCCTCAAGTTCCCCTTTCCCGACGGCCTTTCCCGGCTCACCCTGGCGAAGGTCATGCCGCGGCACGTCTTCTCCCGGCCGGGCGCCTGGGACGACGCGATCAAGGGGAAGGCGGTCGGCTCCGGGCCGTACCGGCAGACCGCCCACCACCCCAAGTCGAACACCACCTTCGAGGCCTTCGCCGGCTACAACGGCCCGCGTCCGCCCGCCTTCAAGCGGATGAACTGGCTGACGATCGTGGACGCGGCCCCGCGTGTCGCGAAGATCTCGGGCGCCAGCGCCGGCGCGCAGATCGCCGACAACATCCCGTACGCGAACATCGAGCAGCTCAAGAAGGGCGGCATGAGCGTCCAGGGCGGCGCGGGGATGAACAACCTCTTCCTGATGTTCAACACCCGGCACAAGCCCTTCGACGACGTACGGGTGCGCCAGGCGCTGCGCTACGCCGTCGACACCGGCAAGATGGTCGAGGTGGCCCTCAGGGGGCACGGCAGACCGTCGAGTTCGTTCCTCAACGAGGGCAACCCGGCCCACCGGCCCGCGAAGACCGTGTACGGGTACGACCCCGAGAAGGCGAAGAAGCTCCTGAAGGCCGCCGGGGTGTCGGGGCTCAAGGTCGACATCCTGGCGGTGAACGTCAGCTGGATCGTGGACTGTCTGCCGACGATCAAGGCGTCGTGGGACGCGATCGGCGTCGAGACCACGCTCTCGCCTCAGGAGACGACGGCCGTCTTCACCAAGATGGACCAGAAGCAGGACTACCAGGTCGTCGCCGCCGCCTCGAACCCCAACCAGTTCGGTCTCGACGCCGACCTGATCATGCACTACAACTACGGCCCGCAGAACCTGTGGATGCGGTACGCCCGCTGGGCCGACGACCCGGTCGCCCGCCGGCTCTTCAAGGACATGGACCTGGCGACGCGGGAGCCGGACCCCGACCGGAAGAAGGCGATGATCCAGGACTACGTCGACGTCGTCGCCGAACAGGCCGTGCTCTACCCGGTGGTGCACAACGAGCTGATGACGGCATGGGATCCCGGGAGACTCTCGGGGATCCGGGCCCAGCCCTACCCGGGCATCAACCTCCTCCAGGCCAAGTGGGCATGAGGCAAAAGGGAGTTCGCCGATGACGGCCGTCGTCCGCATCCTGACCCGCCGTATCGCCCTGCTCGTCCCGCTGTTGCTCGGCATCGTGCTGTTCGTCTTCCTGGTGATGCGTTTCTCGGACGTCGACCCGGCGTCCGCGTTCTTCCAGGGCGCCAACCCCACACCGGGGCAGCTGCACGACTTCCGGGAACGCAACGGCCTGCTCGACCCCTTCCCCGTCCGCTACGTCCACTTCGTCGGCGCTCTGCTCCACGGCGACCTGGGCACCAGCGCCCTGACCCGGGCGCCGGTCGTCGACCAGGTCACCACCGCACTGCCGCTCACCCTCCAGCTGACCTTCCTGGGCCTGGGCATCGCGGTGGTGCTGGCGCTGCTCGGCGGGGTCACCGCCGCGCTCCACCGTGACCGGCTGCCCGACCAGGTCATCCGGGTCGTGTCACTGACCGGGGTCGCGGCGCCGGGCTTCTGGCTGGCGCTGCTGATGATCCAGTACCTGGCCGTGGACCTGGGCTGGTTCCCGACCGGCGGATACGTCAACCCCGGTGACTCGCTGAGCGGCTGGCTGAGAACGATGACGCTGCCGGCCTTCGCGCTCTCCCTGCCGGTCGCCGCGCAGCTCACCCGGATCGTCCGTACGTCCGTGGTCGAGGAACTGGACAAGGACTACGTACGGACGGCGGTCGGGAGCGGCCTGCCGCCGCTGGTCGTGGTCGGGCGGAACGTGCTCCGCAACGCCCTGATCAACCCCCTCACCGTGCTGGGGCTGCGGGTCGGCTATCTGCTGGGCGGCGCGGTCGTCATCGAGACGATCTTCTCACTGCCCGGGATGGGCAAGCTGATGATCGACGCCGTGCAGAACGGCGACCCGGCCGTCGTCCAGGGGGTCGTCCTGACGACGGCCACCGGCTTCGTGGTCGTGAACCTCGTCATCGACATCCTGTATCTGCTGGTCAATCCACGCCTGAGGGACGCCGCTCGATGATCACCACGCGCAAGAGCCTCGCGGCGGCCCTCTCCCGGCCCGGGATCCGGCTGCGCAGGCTTCCCGTCCTGTCCCGGATCGCCGTCTGCTTCCTGGCCGTCGTCGTCCTGCTGGCCCTGTTCGCCCCCCTCCTCGCCCCGCACGACCCGCTCGACCAGCAGCCGCGGGCCGACGGCAGCGGGCACCCCTCCGCCGGCCACTGGATGGGCCAGGACAGTCTCGGCCGGGACATCCTCAGCCGGCTGATGTACGGCGCCCGCTGGTCCCTCGCGATCGGCCTCGGCGCCACCGCGCTGGCCCTGGTCGTGGGCGCGCTCCTCGGCGCGGCCGCGGCGACCTCCCGCAAGGCGGTCGACGAGACGCTGATGCGCTGCCTGGACGTGGTGATGGCGTTCCCCGGTATCGCGCTGGCCGCCGTCCTGGTCGCGGTCTTCGGCGGCGGCATCACGGTCCTGATCTGCGCCATCGCGTTCCTGTTCACCCCGCCGGTGGCCAGGGTCGTGCGGGCGAACGTGCTCGACCAGTACGGCGAGGACTATGTGACGGCCGAGCGGGTCATCGGTGCCCGGACACCGCACATCGTGCTGCGACACGTGGCCGTCAACTGCGCCGCCCCCGTCCTCGTGTTCTGCACCGTCCAGGTCGCGGAGGCGATCGTCTTCGAGGCGTCGCTGTCCTTCATCGGCGCGGGCGTCCGGCCGCCGGACCCCTCCTGGGGCAGTGTCATCGCGGACGGCAAGAACATGGTGCTCACCGGCGGCTGGTGGGCGACGGTCTTCCCCGGCCTGCTGATGCTCGTCACCGTGCTGTCGCTGAACGTCCTCTCCGAGGGGGTCTCCGACGCCTGGGCCGCGCCGCCCGCACGGGAGGTGGAGACCGGCGGGGACCGGCTGGAGACGCCGGAACCGGGCGGCGGAACGGTCCTCGAACTGCCGGATCTCGCGCAGGCGGCGGCCCGGCTGCGTTCCCGGGCCCGCCCGCTGCCCACCGGCCCGCCGGTGCTCCGTGTCGAGAACCTCGCCATCGGCTTCGACGCCCGGCACCGGGGCGTGGACATCGTCGACGGGATCGGATTCGAGGTTCGCCCGGGTGAAGTCCTGGGCCTGGTCGGCGAGTCGGGCTGCGGCAAGTCGCTGACGGCGCTCGCGGTGATGGGTCTGGAACCGCCGGGGGCCCGGGTGCGCGGCCGAGTCCTCTTCGACGGGACGCAGTTGGTGGGCGCGCCGGTGCGGGTGCGGCGGCGGCTGCTCGGCCACGAGATGGCGATGGTCTACCAGGACGCGCTGTCGTCGCTGAACCCGGCCATGACGATCCGGGCCCAGCTGAAACAGGTGGTGCGCAGGGGCGGCAGGCGCTCCCCCGCCGAACTGCTGTCGCTGGTCGGCCTCGACCCCGGCCGCACCCTGCGCAGTTACCCCCACGAGCTCTCCGGCGGCCAGCGCCAGCGCGTCCTGATCGCGATGGCCCTCTCCCGGGACCCCCGGCTGATCGTCGCCGACGAACCGACGACGGCCCTCGACGTGACCGTCCAGGCGCAGATCATCACGCTGCTCCTGCGGCTGCGCGAGGAGCTGGGCTTCGCCCTGGTCCTGGTCTCGCACGACCTGGCACTCGTCGCGGACGTCACGGACCGGGTGGTGGTGATGTACGGCGGCCGGATCGTGGAGACGGGCGTGACGGCGGACCTGGTCCAGTCGCCCGCCCACCCCTACACGCGGGGCCTGCTGGGCAGTGTCCTGTCCCTGGAGTCGGCGGCCACCCGCATGACACAGATCAGGGGAGTCGTGCCCTCTCCCGCCGACTTCCCGGCGGGCTGCCGGTTCGCCGACCGCTGTCCGTCGGCGACGGAGGTGTGCCGGACGACGAGACCCGTGCTGCTGGGCACCCCGGCGCACACGGCGGCCTGCCATCACCCGGCGGTGGTACTGACGACCACGGAGAGCGAGACCGTCTCATGACCGCACTCGTCCGGCTCGCGGACACCCACGTCGTCCACCGCGCCCGCAGCGGCGGCCCGTTCACCCGCGACCGGGTGTACGCCCTGACCGGCGTCGATCTCACCGTCGCGCCCGGCGAGACGGTCGGGGTCGTCGGCGAGTCCGGCTGCGGGAAGTCGACGCTCGCGAAGGTGCTGGTGGGCGTCCAGCGGCCGACGTCCGGCACGGTGACGTTCGGCGGCCGCGACCTCTGGTCGATGAAACCCGCCGAGCGGCGCGCGGCCGTCGGCGGCAGCACGGGCATGATCTTCCAGGATCCGTCGACGGCGCTGAACCGCCGGCTGTCCGTACGACGGATCCTGCGCGACCCGCTGGACGTGCACCGGCGCGGAACGCCGGCCGGACGCGAGCTGCGGGTGCGGGAGTTGATGTCCCTGGTGGGTCTGCCCCGGGCCCTGACGGAGGCCCTGCCGGGGCAGCTCTCCGGCGGCCAGCGCCAGCGGGTGGCCATCGCGCGCGCCCTCGCCCTGGACCCGGACCTGGTGGTGGCCGACGAGCCGACGAGCGCGCTGGACGTGTCGGTCCGCGCCCAGATCCTCAACCTCCTGCTGGACCTCAAGGAGCGGCTCGGGCTCGCGCTCGTGTTCGTCTCGCACGACATCCAGACGGTCCGCAGGATGAGCGACCGGGTGGTCACGATGTACCTCGGCCGGATCGTGGAGGAGTCCCCGGCCGCCGACGTCACCGACCGGGCGCGGCACCCGTACACCCGGGCGCTCTTCTCGGCCACGCCGGGTCTGCTGGCACCGATCGACCCCATCCCCCTGGCGGGCCCGGTGCCCTCGGCCACCCGCCCGCCCACCGGCTGCCCCTTCCGCACCCGCTGCTGGAAGGCGGACGACACGTGCGCGTCCGCCATGCCGGACTTCACGGCCGCGTCGAACCCCGGACACCGATTCCGGTGCCACCATCCTGTGGAGGAGGGCGAGTCGACACGCGACCTGGTGGCACAGGCCGTGGCGGTCTCTCCCCCCGTGGCCGACATCCCCGCCCAGCATCACCAGCATCAGCCCTAGGGAGCCTCCATGCCGATCCCCGCCCCGCTGACCGGTGTCGTACCGCCCGTCTGCACGCCCCTGACACCGGACCGCGAGGTGGACGTTCCCTCCCTCATCGGGCTCGTGGACCATCTGGTGGACGCCGGGGTCGACGGCCTGTTCGTGCTCGGCTCGTCCTCGGAGGCGGCGTATCTGACCGATGCGCAGCGCCGGTTGGTGGTGGAGACGGTGAAGGCCCGCCTCGGCGGCCGGCTGCCCCTGCTGGCGGGTGTGATCGACATGACGACCCCGAGGGTGCTCGACCATGTCGCGTCGGTCACCGCGGCGGGGGCGGACGCGGTGGTGGCCACGGCGCCCTTCTACGCCCGTACCCACCCGGCGGAGATCGCCCGGCACTACCGTCTGATCGCCGCGCGCTCGTCCGTACCCGTCTTCGCCTACGACCTGCCGGTGTCCGTCCACACCAAGCTGGGCACGGAGCTGGTGCTCGAACTGGCCGCGGACGGGGTGCTGGCCGGTCTCAAGGACTCCAGCGGTGACCTGAGCGGCTTCCGCGCGGTGGTGACGGGGGCGAGGGCGCGTCCCGGTGTCACCGGTTTCAGTGTCCTCACCGGTTCCGAACTCGTCGTCGACTCGGCGCTCGCGCTGGGGGCGGACGGCGCGGTGCCCGGTCTCGCCAACGTCGATCCGCACGGGTACGTGCGGATCGGCCGGTTCTGCCGGGAGGGGGACTGGGAGCGGGCCCGCGCCGAGCAGGAGCGGTTGTGCGCGTTGTTCGGGATGGTGGGGGTCGGTGATCCCGGGCGGATGGGGAGTGGGTCGGCCGCGCTCGGGGCGTTCAAGGCCGCGCTGTATCTGCGGGGGGTGATCTCGTGTCCGGCGACGGCGGAGCCGCAGGTGCCGTTGTCGGAGGGGGAGGTGGAGCGGGTGGGCAAGTACTTGGCGGCGGCGGGCCTTCTGTAGGCGTTCTTTCGCCCCCGCCGGCCCCCAGGGCCTTGTCCTCGGACGCCGGACGGGCTCGGGGCCCCGGGGGGCGGGACGGGCAGGGGCTGCGGGGGGCGAGGAGACCGGGGCGGTCACCCCGACGGTTTCGGGACGAGCCGGCGGAACTCGATGCGGGCGTACGGGCCCGTCTCCCCCGTCTCGTAGAGGATCCCGACCCGTCCGGAACCGAGCGGCACGAGGTCCGAGTAGGCGGCCGGCCGCGAGGAGAGGGTCATCGCCTCGGTGAACGTGACGCCGGAGTCCGTACTGCCCCACAACGCCATACCCCGCCGCGCGTGAGGCGCGGACGGCCCGGAGAAGAGAAGGGGCGCGTGCCGCCCGGTCAGTTGCAGGACGCTCCCTTGGACCACCGGCACGTCGTTCAGCGTCCGCTGGACGGCGTACGGCCGGGACAGCGTCTGTCCGCCGTCAGCCGAGTAGGCGTCCAGCCGATGCCCGCGCGAACCCCCCGTACCGTTCTCGTCCCGCGCACTGAAGTACAGCCGTCCGTCGGGAAGTTCGGCCGCTCCGCTCTCGTTGACGTTGAGCCGTCCGTCGTAGGAGTCGTCGACGAACCCGAGCCGCCAGTCCAGCCCGCCGTCGTCGCTGTAGAGGGCGTGGCCGCCGTAGTACCGGGCCTCCCGGCCGGTGTCGGCGGAGCCCCGCCGCGGCGCGGAGGAGTGGTCGGCGGGAATCACCAGCCGCCCGGCGTGCGGACCGTGCCGCAGGGCGATGGCGTGCCCGGGCCCCGTGGCGTACCACCGCCACCCCGGCCGCTTCACCGCGCCGGTGATCTCCCGGGGAGCGGAGAAGTGACGGCCGTCGTCACGGCTCGTCTGGACGAAGACCCGGCGGCCGAGCCCCCGTGCGGCCTCGCCCCGCATGATCTGCGCCTCGGTCACCCCACCGCCGTTGAAGCAGGTGAGCAGGACGACGTGGCCGCTGCGGGGGTCCACGACGGGGGCCGGGTTGCCCCGGGTGTCTCCGCCGCCGGCCGCGACGACCCGCAGCGGACCCCACGTACAGCCTCCGTCCGAGGACCGTCGAAGGACGACGTCGATGTCCCCGGTGTCGCCCCCGCCGTCGTGCCGTCCCTCGGCGAAGGCGAGCACCGTGCCCGCGCCGGTCCGGACGACGGCCGGGATGCGGTAGGTGGCGTAGCCGCTCCGGCCCGCGGTGTACGGCACGGAGGCCGCGCAGGGGGGCCCGGACCGGGAGGCCGCGGAGGCGGTCCCGACGACGGCGGGAGCGCCGAGGAGGCCCACGGCCAGCGCGGCGACGAGGGTGCGTCTCACGGGGGCCTCGCTCTCGCCTCGCACACCACGAGGCGTGCTACGTCACGTAGCGATCACGTTACCCCGAGTGACCATCCCGTATTCCCGTGCCGCGGTCTAGGACGGTGTGCGCGCCGCGACCAGGAGCCGTGTCACCTCGTCCGCGCAGATCGTCAGCGCCGCGCCGACGGTGGCCAGGACGTCCCGTTCGGCGGGCGTGTAGGGCCCGTCGGCCAGGGCGATCCGGGCCCCCTGGAGCAGGATCGATTCGCGGCCGGCCGACGCGAGGTGCGGAGCGAGCGGGTCCAGGGCCTCGTGGAGCTCTATCGCAAGGCCCGCCCCGCAGGGTTCCCCGAAGAGTCGGCCGGTGTCCGCGGCGAGGGCCTCGACGAGCGCGGCGAGCTGGTCCTCGGTGCAGTCGTCGAAGCCGGCCGAGCGCACCGCGACGGCCGCGGTCTCCAGGGACGTGCGGGAGCAGGTGCCGCCGGCCGCGAGCACGGCGAGCGCGACGGTGTGGACGGCGTCGCGGAGCATCGCGGAGAAGCGGGTGGTGGTGGGGTGGTCGAGGACGTCCGCGCCGTAGTGGCGGCGGCAGGCGGCGCACTCGACGACGGGGCCCGTCTCACCGCGCGGCAGGACCGGTACGCCGAGGAGGGTGAAGCGGCGGCGGCCGGTGAGGCGTTGGTAGTTGCGGTCGCCTCCACAGCCCGGACAGAAGAACTCGCCGTCCCCCATGGTGGTCCACGCGGTACGGGTGCCCAGGATGCGGGGAACCTGAACTGCACGACCGTTTCGTCCCCACCCTGGCAGCACCGTCGCACACCTCCGTAACGCCGCGGCAACATCGCCGCGCTGGCGTGATGTTAGCCACATTGTCGAGGTGGAGTCAGTACCCCGGACGAGACCTCTCCGTGATCTTCACGGGGATTGGCCGGTAAACGACGTGGCTCCGCCCGCCTCGAAAGGCGGACGGAGCCGGAAAATCGCCGGTCGGAGTGGTCAGCGGGCCGCGCGGTTGACGGCGGAGACCACGGCCTTCAGCGAGGCTCGTGTCGTATTCGCGTCGATCCCGATTCCCCACAGGACCTTGTCACCGATCGCGCACTCGATGTAGGAGGCGGCCTGCGCGGACGCGCCCTCGCTCATCGTGTGCTCCTGGTAGTCCAGCAGGCGTACGTCGACGCCGATGGACTGCAGGGCGTCGAAGAACGCGGAGATCGGACCGTTGCCGGTACCGGTCAGGACGGTGTCGGTGCCGTCCACCGAGGCCTCGACGGTCAGCGAGTCGATGCCGTCGCGGTCGGTCGTGGCCTGGCCGGTCTTGACCTGGATACGGCCCCACGCGTTCTCGGGGTTCGGCAGGTACTCGTCCTGGAAGATGCCCCAGATGTCCTTCGGGGTGACCTCGCCGCCCTCGGCGTCCGTCTTGGCCTGGATGATCTTCGAGAACTCGATCTGCATCCGGCGCGGCAGGTCCAGCTTGTGGTCGTTCTTCAGGACGTACGCGATGCCGCCCTTGCCGGACTGCGAGTTGACGCGGATGACGGCCTCGTAGCTGCGGCCGACGTCCTTCGGGTCGATCGGCAGGTACGGGACGGCCCACTCGAGGTCGTCGACGGTGACGCCCTTCGCGGCCGCGTCGGCCTCCATGGCGTCGAAGCCCTTCTTGATGGCGTCCTGGTGGGAGCCGGAGAAGGAGGTGTAGACGAGGTCGCCGACGTAGGGGTGCCGGGCGTGGACCTCCATCTGGTTGCAGTACTCGGCGGTGCGGCGGACCTCGTCGATGTCCGAGAAGTCGATCTGCGGGTCGACGCCCTGCGAGAACAGGTTCATGCCCAGGGTGACCAGGTCGACGTTGCCGGTGCGCTCGCCCTGGCCGAACAGGCAGCCCTCGATACGGTCGGCGCCGGCCATCAGGGCCAGCTCGGCGGCGGCGACGGCCGTACCGCGGTCGTTGTGCGGGTGGACGGACAGGCAGACGTGCTCGCGGCGGGAGAGGTTGCGGCTCATCCACTCGAAGCGGTCCGCGTGCGTGGAGGGGGTCGAGCGCTCCACCGTGGCCGGCAGGTTCAGGATGATCTCCCGGCCGGGGCCGGGCTGCCAGACGTCCATGACGGCCTCGCAGACCTCCAGGGCGAAGTCCAGCTCGGTGTCGGTGAAGATCTCGGGGCTGTACTGGTAGCCGAAGGCGGTGCGCTCGTCGAGCAGCTTCTCGGCGTACTCCATGACCAGCCGGGTGCCGTCGACGGCGATCTGCTTGATCTCTTCCTTGGAACCGCGGAAGACGACCCGGCGGAAGACGGGGGCCGTCGCGTTGTACAGGTGGACCGTCGCGCGCCTGGCGCCCACCAGGGACTCCACCGTGCGCTCGATCAGGTCCTCGCGGGCCTGGGTCAGTACGGAGATCGTGACGTCGTCCGGGATGGCGCTCTCGTCCTCGACGATCGAGCGGACGAAGTCGAAGTCCGTCTGGCCGGAGGCCGGGAAGCCGACCTCGATCTCCTTGTAGCCCATCCGCACCAGCAGGTCGAACATCTCGCGCTTGCGGGCCGGGGACATCGGGTCGATCAGCGCCTGGTTGCCGTCCCGCAGGTCCGTCGACAGCCAGCGGGGGGCGACGGTGACACGCTGGTCCGGCCAGGTGCGGTCCGGGATGTCCACCTGCTCGTACATGCCGTACTTGTGGACCGGCATGGCGGTGGGCTGCTGGAAGTTCGACATGATGCGTGGGCTCCTCAGATGTCCGGAGGGACGGCCGACGGCGCAACACCGAACTCCGCGGGGAGGGGGTCGGCCTCGACTACAGACCCTCGCCGCGGCAGCTAAGGAGAAGCAGCCCGAAACGCATGATGCTCCGCAGCCTAGCCGAGCCACGCTCCGTACGGGGGGCTGTATCAGTATGCGGGATCGTCGGCCCATAAGGAAGAAAAAGGTAGAAAACAGACAAGACGTTCGTCACATCACTCAGGGTGAGCCTTCATACCACTCGGGAGCGGACGGAGGCACTCCCTATCAGCGCATTTCACACGATCTTGGTCGCCGGTAGTGACACCGGCGTGACTCAGTGCAATCGTGCCGGGCATGACCGCCAACGCGGCAGGCTTCGAGCCTGTCTTCTGCACCATCGTGCCGCCCCACGTCCTCGACACGCTGGCCCGGCACGAGGACCCCGCGCTCTCCGGACCCGCGCGCCGCACCCTGGAGCGCGACGCCTTCGAGCGCACCCACCGCCGGCTGACCACGGTCATCGGCGCGCCCGCGGTGGCAGCGCCGCAGGACGCGGCCGCGGACAAGCCGCGGCGCACCGTCTACGACGCCCGCCACCACCAGGACCTGCCCGGCAGGAAGGTCCGCGGCGAGGGAGACGCCCCCGGCAAGGACGCCACCGTCAACCGCGCGTACGCCGGCCTGGGGGCCACCTTCGACCTGTACCTGAACGCCTACGCCCGCAACTCGATCAACGGCGCGGGACTTCCCCTCGACGCGAGCGTGCACTACGACCGGGACTACAACAACGCCTTCTGGAACGGCGAGCAGATGGTCTTCGGGGACGGTGACGGCGAGATCTTCCTCGACTTCACCATCCCCGTCGACGTCATCGGCCACGAGCTGACCCACGGCGTCACCCAGTACACGGCGAACCTCACCTACTTCGGCCAGCCGGGCGCGCTCAACGAGTCCATGTCCGACGTCTTCGGCTCGCTGATCAAGCAGTACACCCTCGGCCAGACCGCGGCCGAGGCCGACTGGCTGATCGGCGCCGGACTGCTCGCCCCTCGGGTCACCGGCCAGGCGCTGCGTTCCATGAAGGAGCCGGGCAGCGCCTACGACGACGACGTGCTCGGCAAGGACCCGCAGCCCGCGACGATGGACGGCTATGTGCGCACCGGCCGCGACAACGGAGGCGTCCACATCAACTCCGGCATCCCCAACCACGCCTTCTACCTCGTCGCCCAGGCACTCGGCGGCCACGCCTGGGAGCGGGCCGGGCAGATCTGGTACGACGTCCTCACCGGCGGCGAGCTGCAGTCGCAGGCGAGCTTCGCCGACTTCGCCGAACTGACGGTCGCACGGGCGCGCAGCCGGTACGGGGAGGGCGAGGAACTGCAAGGGGTGACGAAGGCCTGGGAGCAGGTCGGGGTCGCGACGTCGTAGCCCCGGCGCCCGATCCGTACTAGACAGGACCCATGCGTATTCAGGTGAGGCGCACGGGTGGATTCGCGGGCATCGAGCGCCGGGCCGAGATGGACACCTCGGGGCGGGCCGACGGCCGTGAGTGGCAGGCCCTGGCCGAGCGGGCGGTCGCCGCCGGCCGGGGCACCCGCCCCGCCGGGGTCCCGGACGGTTTCAGCTACGAGATCACGGTCGACGGCAGGACGGTGTACGCGGCCGACCCGAGCCTCACGGAGGAGCAGAGGGAGCTGATCTCGCGGGTGCTCAAAGAAGGGGCGTGAGAGGGGCCGCCGGGACGGGCGCCACCGAATGAACAGCAACTCCTGTTTCACGCCCGCCCGTTGACTTCCTTTACTGCCGGTAAGGATGATCGCGCGCATGGCGACGAACCTCCTACCGCAGTTCCCGCCCGGCTTCCTCTGGGGCGTGTCCACCTCGGCCCACCAGATCGAGGGCGCCGTCCAGGAGCGCGACCCCTCGGTGTGGGACGCCTTCACCGCCGAGCCGGGCCGCGTCAAGGACGGCTCGACCGCGGCGGTGGCCTGCGACCACTACCACCGCTACCCCGAGGACGTGGCGCTCCTCGCCGACCTGGGCGTGGACGCGTACCGCTTCTCGGTCTCCTGGCCCCGGGTGAACTCCCCCGGCGGCCTCGACTTCTACGACCGGCTCGTCGACGCGCTGTGCGCGGCCGGGGTGCGCCCCGTCCCGACCCTCTTCCACTGGGACCTGCCGCTGGAGCTGGACTGGCTGAACCGGGACACGGCGGAGCGCTTCGCCGAGTACGCCGGTGTCGTCGCCGCCCGGCTCGGTGACCGCGTGCGGAAGTGGATCACCCTGAACGAGCCCGCCGAACACACTCTGCTGGGCCACGCGCTCGGGGCGCACGCCCCCGGCAGGCGGCTGCTCTTCGACGCGCTGCCGGTGGCCCACCACCAGCTCCTCGCGCACGGTCTGGCGGTACGGGCGCTGCGCGCGGCCGGGGCCTGCGACATCGGGATCGCCAACTCGCACGGGCCGACCTGGGCGGCGTCCGGGAGCCCCGAGGACGTGGCGGCCGCGGACTTCTACGACCTCCTGCTCAACCGGCTGTTCGCGGAACCGCTGCTGCTGGGCCGCTATCCCGAGGGCATCGGTGAGCTGATGCCGGGACACCCCGAAGGCGTCGAGGCGGACCTGAAGGTGATCGCGGAGCCGCTGGACTGGTACGGGATCAACTACTACCAGCCGACCCGGGTGGGCGCTCCCCAGGGCACGGAGATCGAGTTCGGCGGACTGACCCTGCCCGCCGAACTCCCCTTCTCCGTCCGGGAACTGGAGGGGTACCCGGTCACGGACTTCGGCTGGGCGGTCGTCCCCGAGGCGCTGACCGAACTGCTGGTGGGCTTCCGTGAGCGCTACGGCGACCGGCTCCCCCCGGTGGTCATCACCGAGAACGGCTGCAGTTACGAGGGCATCGACGACCAGGAGCGGATCGCGTTCCTCGACGGTCATGTCCGGGCCCTGCACCGGGCGTCGGAGCAGGGCGTGGACGTCCGCGGCTACTTCGTGTGGTCGCTGCTGGACAACTTCGAGTGGGCGGAGGGCTACGCGCGCCGCTTCGGGCTGGTGCACGTCGACTACGACACACAAAAGCGCACTCCGAAGGCGTCGTACGTCTGGCTGCGGGACGCCCTGCGGGCGCGGGGATGACGGCGGCGGACCCGGCCGTGACGCCCCCGAGCGCCCTCGCCGAGCCCGTCGAACGGGTCGGCCGGGGCTGGATCTCGGCGCTCTCGCTCGCCAACGGGGCGATCTGGGTGGGCTGGTACGGCCCGCTGCAGATCCTCCTCGCCTCCCAGGCGGAGGACTTCGCACCCGGCACCGGCCTGTCCAAGGAGACGGTGCTGGCGTGGGTGACCGGCGCGGGCGCGGTCGTGTCGCTGGTCGCCAACCCCGTCTTCGGCGCGCTCTCCGACCGGACCACGGCCCGCCGGGGCCGCCGGACGCCGTGGATCGTGGCCGGGTCCGCGGGCGGCGCGCTCTCGCTGCTGCTCCTGGCGGGGGCCGGCGGGATCTGGACGATGGCGCTGGGCTGGTGCCTGGTCCAGCTGACCCTGAACGCCGCCTTCGCCGCGGTCACCGCGGCCGTCCCCGACCGGGTGCCCCGGCTCCAGCGGGGCTCGGTGGGCGGCTGGCTGGGCGCGGCGCAGATCCTGGGCGTGGTCGGCGGGACGGGCCTGGCGACCGTGGCCGGGGGCGTGGGCGGCGGCTACGCGGCCTGCGCGGTGTTCACGCTGGTGGGCGTCCTGCCGTACGTGCTGCGCTTCCCTGACCTGCGGCTGTCCCCCGCCCACCGGCCGCCCTGGTCGTGGCGCTCCTTCGCCGCCTCCTTCCGGCTGAGCCCCCGCGACCATCCGGACCTGGCCTGGGCCTGGCTGACCCGCTTCCTGATCAACCTCAGCAACGCCCTCGTCCTGCTCTACCTGCTGTACTACCTGCGGGACCGGCTGCACTACGGCGACCCCGAGAACGGTGTGCTGATCCTGACGGCGGTCAACGGTGTCACGCTGCTGGCCACGGTCGTGGTCGGCGGGGCGTGGTCGGACCGGGTGGGCCGCCGCAAGCCGTTCGTGATCTGGTCGGGTGTCCTGATGGCGCTCGCCACGGGGGTCCTGTCCGGCTGGCAGACCTGGCCGGGCGCGATCCTCGCGGCGGCGGTGCTGGGCGTCGGCTTCGGCGTCTTCACCTCGGTCGACTTCGCCCTGATGACGGACGTGCTGCCCACGGCCCTGGACCGCGGCAAGGACCTCGGCGTCATCAACGTCGCCAACGCCCTGCCCCAGGTGGCCGCCCCGGCGCTGGCGGCCCCCATCGTGACCTACCTGGGCGGCTACCGGATGCTGTACCTGGTGGCGGCGGTGATCGGACTCGCGGGGGCGGTGCTGGTGCGGCGGATCAGGGGCGTCGACTGAATCCGGGTGCCCGGCCGGGGCCGTTCGTCTTGGATGACGTCATGACCACCGTGCGCACACCGCTGGACCGGCTGGAGCATTACTACGACTCGGTACCGCGCGCCGCCGCGCGGACCGAGGACTTCGGGCCACTGACCCTCTTCGTGCGGGAGACGGACGGCTGGCCGTACTACGCGCGCCCCACGCTGGGATGGACGGGTCCGGCGGCCACGGTCGCGGACGCGGACCGGGTGCGGGCGCGGCAGCGGGAGCTGGGAGTGCCCGAGGCCTTCGAGTGGGTGGCGGAGGTGACACCCGGCCTGCGGGCGGCCGTCGAGGCGAGTGGGCTACGGGTGCACGCGCACCCCCTGATGATCCGCGACCAGGACGCTCCGCTGCCCGGCCCGCATCCCCTGGTCCGCGTCCTGGGGCCCGAAGACCCCTTCCTCGCGGGCGCGTCGGCGGTGCCGCACCTCGCCTTCGCGGCGCCCGGCACCGCGGTGGGCGAGGCCGGGGCCGAGGCACTGGCCGCCGAGATCACCGCCCGCGCGGGCGAGGTTTCCGCCATCGCGGACCGTATCCGGGCGGGCCGCGGCGTCCTTGCCGCGGCGGTCGGGGAGGGCGTCGCGCTCTGCTCCGGGATGCACCTCCCCGTCGGCCGCGTGAGCGAGATCGTGGGCGTCGGCACCCTGCCCGCCGCACGCCGCCGCGGTCTGGCCTCGGGTGTCACCGCCGCGCTGGTGGCGGACGCGCGCGAGCGGGGCGTCGACACCGTGTTCCTGTCGGCCGGGGACGACGACGTGGCCCGTATGTACGCCCGCCTGGGCTTCCGGCGCGTGGCCACGGCGCTGATCGCGGAACCCGTGGAGTGACCGGGGGACACCGGCCCCCGACCGCGCTCCGCGGACGGATGGACTTCGGCCACTTTCGCCGAGCCTCCGAGGAATCCCCCGGGTGTCCCTTGCCATCCCACGCCGCTCGCGCATCAATGGAACCGTACATTCCGACGGACCGTCAGATACGCCGGGCGGCATCCCGCACCCCGCTCACGGACGGTCCGCGTACACGTCTCTCCGCACCCGCACCGGAGCCCCGGTGACGCGTCCGTGTGCCCGGCACCGGGGACACCGGTGCCGTCCCTCCATCCCCACATGGCAATTCCCGTACCAGGGAAGGGAACCCGATGAGACGCAAACAACTGGGAATCACGGCGGCGGCCGCCTGCGCCCTCGCCGCGACAGGCCTGGCCCTCGCGCCGACCGCCGCGGCCGTCAGCCCGCTGACCGCCACCATCAGCGCCACCTGCACACTCGGCGGCGGCGGGGCGGCCACCCTCACGGCCACCCAGGACGGCACGGCCGCGACGATGACCCTCAGCTCCACCTCGATCACCTCCCCGCTCCCCCTGGCGCGGGACTCGATCGCCTCCACGCTGACGCTGACCAAGGCCGGGGGCGGCACCACCGCGTTCACCGGCACGAAGAACCCCGCCATCGCGGCCGGCGGCGGAGTCTCCGTGGGTCCGCTCGACGGCACCGTCGCCTCCGGGGACAGCCTGGACGTGTACGGCGGCTCCCTGCGGATGGTGGTCTTCGGCATCACCCTCTCGTGCACCGCGGACGCGCCGCAGTCACCGGGCCCGTTCGTCTTCGACTGATCCCCCTCCCGCGCAGGTGAGGGCCGGTGCCGCCCGCGCGCAGCGGCACCGGTCCGCACGCCGGTCCCGCCCGCCGGCCGGCCGGTCCGGTGACCTTGACACAACCTGATGGCCCATCAGTTGATGGCCCGGCGTTCCATTGACTTCTCTCACGGCCCGCACGTCAATGGCCCCCTGTCGGCGCGGACGAGCCGCTGCGCCCGCATCCCTCAGGAGGGGGCAACAACCATGGGAACCACGGGTTCGACAACCCGAAGACGCCGCTGGGCGGCGCTGCTCGGGGCGACCGCGCTGGCGGTCACCGCGGGCGGGGCGCTGGCCGCCCCGGCCGGAGCCGTGTCCACGGAATCCCAGAACGTGGACTTCGCCACGCACTGCATCCCGCCGGCGATCGCGGGCATCCCCCCGATCGACGGCACCACCACCGCGGTCGTCTCGGTGGACAACGCCACGCCCAAGGTCGGTGACACCGTCACCGTCACGTACAAGGTGGTCACACCCGCCGCGAGCAACCCCACCGCCATCAACCTGCCGGCCGACATCATGACGCCCACCGGCAAGGTCACCCTCGGCGGGGCCCAGGCGGGCTCCATCACCGTCGCGGGCCCCAAGAAGAACGACCCGGTCGCGGGCAACGCCCCCTTCCCGTCGTTCAGCATGACCGGCACCTTCACGGTCACCGCGCCGGGCGCCATCACGCTCTCGCCCGGCGACTACAACATCCACACCAGCTACATCCTGGAACTCGACACACCCTGCACGGTCACCAACCCGCCCGCCCCGGTCTCCGACACGGTCACCGCTACGGACGGGAGTCAGACCAACACCCGTGCCATCACCCTCGGCACGGCCTCCGGGAAGCCCGGTGACAGCGTGACCGTCACCGGCAGCCACTTCTCCCCGGGCGCCACCGTGACCCTCGCCGGACGGTCCGGGGCCACCCAGACCGCCGACACCGCCACCGCCACCGCCGACGCCCAAGGCGCGTTCAGCGGCACGCTGGCCGTCAACGACAAGACGACGACCGGTGTGGTGGCGTACGAGGGCGCGAGCTGGAGCGACGCCAAGGGCGCGGGACCGGCGGCGTACGTCGTCGTCGACGACACGCCCGTCCCCGGCAACGCCCAGAAACTCACCACCACGGTGAAAGCGGGGACACTGTCGATGTCACAGGCCGGGGACGCCGTCCAGCTCTCGGCGGTCGACTTCGGCCAGGGCGGGGCCTCGAACGGAGCCCTGCGCACGGTGACCGTCAAGGACTTCCGCGGCGGACCCGCGGGCTGGTCCCTGACCGGCAAGGTCACCGACTTCACCGGTCCCGGCGCCAAGATCGACGCCGGCCGGCTGAGCTGGAGCCCCGCCTGCGCCACCAAGGCGGCCAGTCCGAGCACCTGTCAGGCCGGTTCGTCCGGCACGGTCGGGAGTTCGGGAGCGACGCTGGCGTCCACTCCCAACGGGGGCCTCACCGGCGGTGAGTTCACCGTCGACGCGGGCCTGTCACTGAACGTACCCGCGTTCACCCCGCCGGGCTCGTACGCCGGCGTGCTCACGCTGACGCTCACCTGACCGGTCCGTCCGTACCCCGGTGGCCGGGCGCGCACCCGCCCGTCCACCTCGTCCGTGGGGGTCCGCACCCATGCGCAAGCCGTACGCCCTCCCGCTGTCCGTCCCCCGGTACCTCCTGTACCTCCTGCTCGCCCCGCTCGTCCTGCTCGCGCCGGCCGCGTCCCGCGCGTACGCCGCCGACAACGGCAGCTGGTCCGTCTACCCGTTCGCGACCCAGCTCTCCGCACGGCCGTACTTCATCCTCTCCGCCGACCCGGGCACCACGGTCAGGGACAAGGTCACCGTCACCAACAAGACCGGTGCCCCGCTGGCCTTCCGGCTCTACGCCGCCGACGCGTACAACACCGCCCGCGACGGGGGCTTCGCCGTGCGCACGGCGAAGGAGCGACAGCGGGAGGTGGGCGCCTGGGCGCGGCCGGCCCGCTCCCGGGTGACGGTTCCCGCGCACGGCTCGGTCACCGTCCCGTTCACGCTCCGGGTCCCCGAGCGGGCCGAACCCGGCGACCACGCCGGCGCGCTGGTCGCGCTCGACGAGCGGATCGATCCGGGCTCCGGAGGGGTCGCGATGGGGGTGCAGCGGGCGGTCGGCGCGCGGATCTATCTCCGGGTCGGCGGACCGACGGTCCCCGCCCTCGCCGTCGAGAAGGTCCGTATCAGCCACCACCAGCCGCTGGTTCCCGGCACGGGCATCAGCACCGCCACCATCTCCTACACCCTCCACAACACGGGCAACGTGACGCTGGACCCGAGGGTGCGGCTGAAGGCGGAGGGTCTCTTCGGGCGGACGCTGTTGTCCCGGGGCCTGACCAGGATCCCCGCCGAGCTGCTGCCCGGACAGCGGGTGCGGCTGAGCGAGCCGTGGCGCGGGGCACCTCAGCTCGACTGGGGCGACGTGACCCTGACCGCGAGCGCGCAGGGCACCCGGCAGTCCGCGAGCACGTCCTTCCTCGCCCTGCCGTGGCTGGTGCTGGCCCTGGTACTGGCGGCGGCACTCGGCGGCACGGTCGTCGTGATCAGGGCGCGTGGCGGGCGGGGGTGGCCGTGGACGCCCGGAGCGGCGCGGGGCCGTGGCCGTCCGTGGCCGTTCAGAGGGCGTCGGGGCCGCGCTCGTCCGTCCGTACCCGCACCACCGTCTCCACCGGGACCGTCCACACCTTCCCGTCGCCGATCTTCCCCGTCCGCGCGGCCTTGACGATCGCGTCGACGGCCGGGCCGGCGTCCGCGTCCTCGACGACCACCTCGATACGGACCTTGGGGACGAGGTCGACCTGGTACTCGGCACCGCGGTACACCTCGGTGTGCCCGTGCTGGCGCCCGTACCCGCTGGCCTCCGTCACGGTCAGGCCGTGGACGCCGAGTTCCTGCAGAGCGGTCTTGACCTCGTCGAGACGGTACGGCTTGACGATCGCGGTGATGAGCTTCATGCCTGGGTCCTGGCCTTCTGCGCGGTGGGGAGGGACGACGGGACCGGGGCCCGGTGGCCCGGGACCCCGTGATCGTAAGCGGTTCCGGCGTGCGCCGTGGGGCGGCGGCCGGTGTGTTCGCGCACCTCGTCCGCCCGGCGGCCGACTCCCTCGCCGAAGCGTGCGGAAGGAGCGGTCCGTGGTGCGTGGGGGCTTGCGGAACCCCGCCGCGGGCGCTGGGGGCGCACGGCGTGCGGCAGGTGCCCGTGGATCAGGGAGAATGGGCGCCATGAGCGTTCGTAGTCAGTCATCCGAGCCGTCCGAGGCCACCCATCGCGCCGGTTTCGCCTGTTTCGTGGGCCGTCCCAACGCGGGCAAGTCCACTCTCACGAATGCTCTGGTCGGCCAGAAGGTGGCGATCACCGCCAACCAGCCGCAGACCACGCGGCACACGGTACGGGGCATCGTGCACCGCCCCGACGCGCAGCTGATCCTGGTCGACACCCCCGGTCTGCACAAGCCGCGCACCCTGCTGGGCGAGCGCCTCAACGACGTCGTGCGCACGACGTGGGCCGAAGTGGACGTCATCGGCTTCTGCCTGCCCGCGAACGAGAAGCTCGGCCCGGGGGATCGTTTCATCGCGAAGGAGCTGGCGTCGATCAAGAAGACGCCGAAGATCGCGATCGTCACGAAGACCGACCTCGTGGACAGCAAGACGCTCGCCGAGCAGCTCATCGCCATCGACCAGCTCGGTCAGGAGCTGGGATTCGAGTGGGCGGAGATCGTGCCGGTGTCGGCGGTCGCCGACCAGCAGGTGGGCCTGCTGGCCGACCTGATCGTCCCGCTCATCCCCGAGGGGCCCGCCCTGTACCCCGAGGGCGACCTGACCGACGAGCCCGAGCAGGTCATGGTCGCGGAGCTGATCCGTGAGGCGGCCCTGGAAGGCGTACGCGACGAACTGCCGCACTCCATCGCCGTCGTCGTGGAGGAGATGCTCCCGCGCGAGGACCGGCCCGCCGACAGACCGCTCCTCGACATCCACGCCTTCGTCTACATCGAGCGCCCCAGCCAGAAGGGCATCATCATCGGCCCCAAGGGCAAGCGCCTGAAGGAGGTCGGGATCAAGTCCCGCAAGCAGATCGAGGCGCTGCTGGGCACACCGGTGTTCCTCGACCTCCATGTGAAGGTCGCCAAGGACTGGCAGCGAGACCCCCGCCAGCTCCGCAAACTGGGTTTCTGACCCTTCCCGGAGCCGCGCCCCCGATCATTCCCGCGGGGGCGCGGCCGCGCGGGAACGTCGGGCGACCGACGGAGTCAGCCCGCGGTCACCGTCACACGTACCACCCCGTCCGGCCCCGCCAGCAGCACCGGCGTATCCGCCCCACCGAGATCGCGTACGGCCGCCCGGTCCTCCTCCGGAACGGACTCCGCCCCGGAGACCACCGCCGCCGCCTCCAGGGACTTCGCCCCGGACGCCACCGCCATCGCCACCGCCGTCCGCAGGGCGCTCAGCCGCAGCGAGGGCAGGTCCACGGTGCCGGCGACATAGGTACGGCCCGTCTCGTCCCGGACGGCCGCCCCCTCGGGCACCCCGCTCCGTGCCCGCGCGGAACGGGCCAGGGTGACGATCTTGCGGTCCTCGGGGTCGAGCGCGCTGCTGTCGGTCATGCACCGAGCATACGAAGTGCCGTCCGGGCCCCGCGCGGCGGTCCACGACCGGCCAGTCGGGCCGGCGGCTCAGGGGCGGTCGAGCCGGAGGCGCTCGGCCTTCGGCAGACCGGCGACGACGAGATCGTACGAGTCCTCGACGAGCTCCCGGACGACACGGTCCGGGAGCCCGCCGTCGGCCGTCACGGTGTTCCAGTGGCGCTTGTTCATGTGGTAGCCGGGGATGATCAGTCCGGGGCGCTCGCCGCGCAGCCGGATCGCGTCCTCCGGGGCGCACTTGAGGTTGACCGTCAGCGGGCGCGCGTCCAGGCTCGAGAGCGCGAAGAGCTTGCCCAGGACCTTGAAGACCGAGGTCTCCGGGTTGAAGGGGAACTCCTCGACGGCCGCGTTGAAGGAGAGGCAGAGCGCGCGCAGTTGCCGCGGGGTCATTCCGGCTTCTCCTCCTCGCGGGGTTCGGCGGTGGCGGCCGGTTCGACGAGCACCGTGACGATCTTGTTCCGGCGTCCGGCCGCGGCCTCCGCGGTCAGCCGCAGCTCCCGCCCATCGGGCAGTTCGACAAGGGACGAGGCACTGGCGATCGGGACCCGGCCGAGCGCCTTGGCGAGCAGGCCGCCGACCGTCTCCACGTCCTCGTCGTCGTACGCCTCGAAGCCGTACAGCTCACCGAGGTCGCCGATGTCGAGGCGCGCGGTCACCCGGTAGCGGTCGTCGCCGAGCTCCTGGACCGGCGGCAGTTCACGGTCGTACTCGTCGGTGATCTCGCCGACGATCTCCTCCAGGATGTCCTCGATGGTGACGATGCCGGCCGTGCCGCCGTACTCGTCGATGACGACGGCGACGTGATTGCGCTCCTGCTGCATCTCGCGCAGCAGATCGCCCGCGTTCTTGGTGTCGGGCACGAAGGTGGCGGGCCGCATGGCCGTCGACACGAGCTCGGACTCGGCGTCGCGGCTGATGTGCGTCTTGCGCGCCAGGTCCTTCAGGTACACGACGCCGACGATGTCGTCCTCGCTCTCCCCGGTGACGGGAACGCGCGAGAAGCCGGAGCGCAGGGCCAGGGTGAGCGCCTGCCGGATGGTCTTGTACCGCTCGATGACGACAAGGTCGGTGCGCGGCACCATGACCTCGCGCACGAGGGTGTCGCCGAGCTCGAAGACCGAGTGCACCATGCGGCGCTCCTCGTCCTCGATCAGCGACTCCTTCTCCGCGAGGTCGACGAGCGCGCGCAGCTCGGCCTCGGAGGCGAAGGGGCCGCGCCGGAAGCCCTTGCCGGGGGTCAGCGCGTTGCCGATGAGGATGAGCAGCGACGGGATCGGGCCCATGATCCGCGCGAGCGGCAGCAGGACGTACGAGGCGACGGTCGCCGTGTTCAGCGGGTGCTGGCGACCGATGGTGCGCGGTGAGACGCCGACGGCGACGTACGAGACGAGGACCATGACGCCGATGGCGACCCCGAGTGCCTGCCAGGTCTTGTCGAACTCCTGCAGGCAGGCGTACGTGACGAGCGCGGCGGCCGCCATCTCGCAGGCCACCCGGACGAGCAGCGCCACGTTGAGATAGCGGGTCGGATCGGCGGCGACCTGCGCGAGGTTGGCGCTGCCGCGCCGCCCGCTGCGTACGGCCTCCTCGGCGCGGAAGCTGGAGACGCGCGCGAGGCCCGCCTCCGCGCAGGCGGCGAGCCAGGCGACGACGACCAGCAGGACGGCGCCGAGAACGAGTTGAGGGCTCATGACACGGTCGGGGCCGGTGAGGGGCCCGTCATGCCCTTCTCCGCGCGCCAGCCGTCCACGATGGCCGCCTGGAGGCCGAACATCTCGGCCTTCTCGTCGGATTCCTCGTGGTCGTAGCCGAGCAGGTGCAGCACTCCGTGGACGGTGAGGAGCTGGAGCTCCTCGTCCATGGAGTGCTGCGTCGGCGCGTCCTTGCCCTGCCGCTCGGCGACCTCCGGGCACAGCACGATGTCGCCGAGCAGGCCCTGCGGCGGCTCGTCGTCGTCCTTGGACGGCGGGCGCAGTTCGTCCATGGGGAAGGACATGACGTCCGTGGGACCCGGCAGGTCCATCCACTGGATGTGGAGCTGCTCCATGGCGTCGGCGTCCACGACGATCACCGAGAGTTCGGAGAGCGGGTGGATGCGCATCCGTGCGAGCGCGTAGCGGGCGATGTCGAGGATCGCCTGCTCGTCGACCTCGGTTCCGGACTCGTTGTTGACGTCGATCGACATGCTGGTGCTGGTCTACTTCCCCTTGTGTCCGGCGTTGCCGCGGCCCCTGCGGGAGCCGTTCTCGGTGCCGTTCTCGCTGTCGTACTTCTCGTACGCGTCGACGATACGGCCGACCAGCTTGTGCCGTACGACATCGTGGGACGTGAGCCGTGAGAAGTGCACGTCGTCGAGGCCCTCCAGGATGTCCTGGACCTGGCGCAGGCCCGACTGCGTCCCGTTCGGCAGGTCGACCTGCGTCACGTCACCCGTGATCACGATCTTCGATTCGAAGCCGAGGCGGGTGAGGAACATCTTCATCTGCTCGGCGCTGGTGTTCTGGGCCTCGTCCAGGATGATGAAAGCGTCATTAAGGGTACGGCCACGCATATAGGCCAGGGGCGCGACCTCGATCGTGCCGGCCGCCATCAGCCGGGGGATCGAGTCCGGGTCGAGCATGTCGTGCAGCGCGTCGTACAGCGGGCGCAGGTAGGGGTCGATCTTCTCGTAGAGCGTGCCGGGCAGGAAGCCGAGGCGCTCGCCCGCCTCCACCGCGGGGCGGGTCAGGATGATGCGGTTGACCTGCTTGGACTGGAGCGCCTGCACGGCCTTCGCCATCGCGAGGTAGGTCTTGCCGGTGCCGGCTGGGCCGATGCCGAAGACGATGGTGTGCTTGTCGATGGCGTCGACGTACCGCTTCTGGTTGAGCGTCTTGGGTCGGATGGTGCGGCCGCGCGAGGACAGGATGTTCTGTGTGAGCACTTCGGCGGGGGTCTCCTCGCCGTCGCCCTCCCCGTTCTCGCTCGCCCTCAGCATGGCGATCGAGCGTTCCACTGCGTCCTCCGTCATCGGCTGCCCCGTGCGGAGCACCAGCATCATCTCGTCGAACAGGCGCTGGACGAGGGCGACTTCACCGGCGTCGCCGACCGCACTGATCTCGTTGCCCCGGACGTGGATGTCGGCCGCCGGGAAGGCCTTCTCGATCACGCGCAGCAGTGCGTCTCCGGAACCCAGAACAGTCACCATGGGGTGCTTGGCCGGGACGGTGAAGTGCGCGCGCGCCTGCCCCTGCGCGGGGCCGTGAGCTGTGGGTGTCTGAGTCATGGGCCGGCTCTGTAGGCCTGCTTTTCCTCCTTGATCGGCACGCTTGCCACGGGGGCAGCCTTGCGGTTCCCAGCGTACGTCTCCGCACTGACAGAGCCGTAGGGCTTTTCGTCACGACTCCCTGCGGTCCCGCCCTTTCCCCCGGGCCCGGTTCACACCGACCGCCCGAACCCGATCGTCGGCACCGCCCGCCGCAGCGGCCACGGCCGTGTCACCTCCGGCAGCAGGCCCTCCAGGAAGGCGTACCGGCGCAGTGCCGCCGGATCCTGGTCGTCGACGGACTGGACACGGCGCCACCAGGCCGCGATCTCGGACCAGCCGGGGGCCGAGAGGGAGCCGCCGAACTCCTGGACGGACAGGGCGGCGGTGAGGCCGGCGAAGGCGAGGCGGTCGGCGAGCGGCCAGTCGGCGAGGGTGCCCATCACGAAGCCGGCGACGAAGACGTCCCCGGCACCGGTGGGGTCGAGGGCCTCGACGTCGATGGCCGGGACCGCGGCGGTCTCGCCGGTGCGGCCGTCCACGGCGTAGGCGCCCTCGGAACCGAGGGTGACGACGGCCAGCGGTACGTGCTCGGCCAGCGCGTGCGCCGCGGCCCGCGGGCAGCGCGCGCCGGTGTAGCGCATCGCCTCCTCGGCGTTCGGCAGGAACGCCTCGCAGTGTTCGAGGTCCGCGAGGCCCGCGAGGTCCCAGCGGCCGGTGTCGTCCCAGCCGACGTCCGCGAAGATCCGGGTGCCCGCGCGCGCGGACTCGGCGATCCACTGCGCGCGCGTGCCGGGGGCCAGGGAGGCGACGGCGGCCCGCGCGCGGGGGGCGTGTTCCGGGGCGGTCTCCACCGGCGGCGGCTCGTGCCCGTGGCTGACCATCGTCCGCTCGCCCTCGTAGGCCATCGACACGGTGACCGGCGAGTGCCAGCCGGAGACGGTGCGCGACGGGGAGAGGTCGATCCCCTCGCCCTGCTCCAGGGCGTCCCAGCAGTACTCGCCGTAGTGGTCGTCCCCGAAGGCCGCGGCGAGGGAGGTTTTCAGGCCGAGCCGGGCCAGCGCCGTCGCCATGTTCGCCACCCCGCCGGGGCTCGACCCCATGCCGCGCGCCCAGGACTCCGTCCCGCGCACCGGGGCCGAGTCGAGCCCCGTGAAGACGATGTCGAGGAAGACGGTGCCGGTGAGGTAGACGTCCCAGGGCGGGTCCTGGGGGGTGCGCAGACCGGCGAGCGGGTCGACGTGGGCCTGGCAGTACGGTCGCTCTCCGTCGGACGCGATCACGGTGCGCTCCCTGAGGTGGTGCGGATTCAGGCCAGTGTGCACCAATTGGCCCGCGGGACGGAGCGGACCTCGCGGAGGCGTCCGTCGCGCATCGAGCCCTCGGAGCGAACAGGGCCACAGGACGGAAAACCGAGCGTTTACCCGGCCTTCACCACACCAAACAGAACGTGATCCAGATCACGGCGCCCCGCCTGTTTCCCACCCGGACCCGCTTGATACAAATTGCCCGCGCGTTCCTGTCCGTCGACAGCCGCTCAACCCCCCTCATCGAGCCGCTTCTTTCGCATGCCCTGGGAACGCCCGTGTCCTCCCGCACCACCATGCCCTGGCCCCTCGTCGCCCTTTTCACGGCCGGGTACCTCGCCCCGTACCTCCTGCCGACCACCGTCGGCCGGCTGAACGCGGGCCTCCCCCTCTCCGCCACCGAGGCCGGTTGCGTCGGCAGCGTCCTGCTGCTGAGTTCGGCGACGGCGGGCTTCCTGCTCGCCTCCCGCGTCGACCGCTTCGGCCCCCGCCGACTGGCCCGCGCCGGGCTGCTGCTCGCCGCCGTCGGCTACGGCACGGCCGCGCTCACCACCACCGTCGCCGTGGTCGTCGCCGGTGCGATCGTCGGCGGTCTCGGCTCCGGCACGATCACCGCCGTGGCCGCCACCGGGATCGCCGCCGAGCGCGACCCCCACCGCACGACGACGTTCGGTCTGCTCGGCGTCTCCGCCCTCGCGGGCACGCTGTACCTGACGATCCCTCATCTGGGGCCGGGCCACGGCCAGCCGCTCGCCGCGATCGCCGTCACCGCGCTGCTCGTCCTGCCCGCGACCCGGCGGCTGCCCACCGGCACACCGGCCGCGAGGACCCTGCGTTCCGGCACCCCGCTCCCGCACCTCCGCGCCGGGGCCGTACTGGCCGCCGCCATGCTCTGCTGGTCCCTCGCCCAGAACTCCCTGTGGGGCGTCAGCGGCCGCATCGGCCTGACCCAGGCGGGGCTGAGCGAGGTCACCGTCGGAGCGGTCTTCGCGACGGCGCTCGGCGCCGGGCTGCTGGGGGTGACCGGGGCGGGTGCGCTCGGCGCGCGCCTCGGCCGCGCGCTGCCCATCGGCGCGGGCACCGCGCTGATCGCGGGCTGTATCGCGCTCAGCGCGGCCGCCGACGACCTGACGTCCTTCGCGACCGGCGAGATCGCCTGGAACACGCTGTACCCGGTCGTCCTGTCCTACGTGATCGGGCTCGCCGCGTCCCTGGACCAGCGCGGGCGATGGGCGGTCCTGGTGGGCTCCGCCTCCTCGCTCGGCACGGCCTGCGGGCCGCTCACGGGCAGTCTGCTCTCCGCGTGGACGGGTTATCCGGGGATGGGTGTGATCCTCGCGCTCGGCCTGCTCCTGCTCACCGTCCCGATGACGGCGGTGGCCCTGCGCACCCGGCGCGGCACCCCGCGGGAGCACCCGGTGGTGGAGATCCCGCTGGAGACCGCCGCGGCCCGGCGGGCGGCGTACGGCACGGCGGGCCCCCGGCAGACCGCCGGCGCGTCGGCCGCACCGGGGCCCTGACCGGGCCGGCCGGCCCCGGGGACCGCACGGGCGTGGGGGTCCCGGTCCCGGCGGAGAGCCACTCCCGGCGGGGCCACGCGAAGTGCCTCCGCCCCGAGCGGTACCGCGCCGGGCGGCCCTGTCCCGAGTGGGCCTGTCCCGAGTGGGCCCGCTCCGAGTGGGACTACTCGAACTCGTACGCCTCGACCTCCGCGAGGTAGCGCGCCCGGCGCTCCTCGTCGTGGTCGAGGAAGGACGCCAGGAACGAGTTGCGCGCCAGGTCCCGCATGCGTTCGCGGTCCAGCCCGAGCGCCTCCCGCACGGCGTGGAAGGTGTCCCCGACGTACCCCCCGAAGTAGGCGGGGTCGTCGGAGTTGACGGTGCACAGGAGTCCGGCCTCCAGCATGGCGGGCAGGGGGTGGTCCTCCAGGACGTCCACGGCGCGCAGCCGTACGTTCGACAGCGGGCAGAGCGTCAGCGGCACCCGCTCCCGGACCAGCCGCTCGACCAGTGCGGGGTCCTCCATGCAGCGCAGTCCGTGGTCGATGCGCTCGACGCCGAGGACGTCCAGCGCCTCGGTGATGTACGCGGGCGGCCCCTCCTCGCCCGCGTGCGCGACGCGTCGCAGCCCGAGGGCGGCGGCCGCCTCGTACACCTCGCGGAACTTGACCGGCGGGTGTCCGACCTCCGCCGAGTCGAGGCCGATGCCGACGATCCGGTCGAGGTAGGGCCGCGCGGCCTCCAGCGTCGCCATCGCCGACTCGGCGGACTCGTCGCGCAGGAAGCACATGATCAGCTGGGTGGAGACGCCGTGCGTCCGCTCGCTGCGGGAGAGCGCGCGGGACAGCCCCTCGACGACCGTCCCCATCCCGACCCCGCGCGCCAGGTGGGCCTGCGGGTCGAAGAAGATCTCCGCGTGCCGCACGCCCTGCGCGGCGGCCCGCGCGAGGTAGGCGTCGGCCAGGTCGGCGAAGTCCTGCTCGGTTCGCAGGACGGCCATCAGCTCGTAGTACAGGTTCAGGAACGACTGGAGATCGTCGAAGAGGTACGCCTTGCGCAGCTCCTCGGCGTCCGCGTACGGCAGCGTCACGCCGTTGCGCGCGGCGAGCTCGAAGGCGAGCTCGGGCTCCAGGGTGCCTTCGACGTGGAGGTGCAACTCTGCTTTGGGGAGGGGCATCAAAGCATGGTACGGGCGTTTTATGAGCGCTTCGGAACGGGCACCCGCATCAGGTCGTGCGCCACGGTCAGCTCCCCGTCGAACCCGGCGGCCCGCGCCTGCCGCTCGAACTCCCCGGGATCGGAGTACCGCTGGCTGAAGTGCGTGAGCACCAGATGCCGTACGCCCGCGTCGTGCGCCACCCGGGCCGCCTGACCGGCGGTCAGGTGCCCGTGGTCGGAGGCGAGCCGGTGGTCCTCGTCCAGGAACGTCGACTCGATGACGAGCAGGTCGCAGCCCTCGGCGAGGGCGTCCACCCCCTCGCACAGCCGGGTGTCCATGACGAACGCGAACCGCTGTCCGCGCCGCACCTCGCTGACGTCGTCCAGACGGACTCCGCCCAGGACTCCTTCGCGCTGGATCCGTCCGACGTCCGGCCCCTTGATGCCGTGCGCGGCGAGCCGTTCGGGCAGTATCCGCCGTCCGTCCGGCTCGACCAGCCGGTATCCGAAGGACTCCACGGGGTGGGAGAGCCGGCGGGCCTCCAGGGTGTAGGAGGCCGTGGCCGCGAGCACGCCGTCCGCGTCGACCGGTGCCTCGGTGAGCGCGACGGTCTCGCGGTACGCGGTGGCGTACCGCAGCCGGTCGAAGAAGTGCTGACCCGAGCGGGGGTAGTGCGCGGTGATCTCGTGCGGCACACGGTCGAGGTTGACTCGCTGGATCACCCCGGCGAGGCCGAGCGAGTGGTCGCCGTGGAAGTGCGTGACGCAGATCCGGTGCAGGTCGTGCGCGGCGGCCCCGGCCCTCAGCATCTGCCGCTGGGTGCCCTCGCCGGGGTCGAAGAGCAGGCCCTCCCCGTCCCAGCGCAGCAGATAGCCGTTGTGGTTGCGGTGCCGGGTCGGGACCTGGCTGGCGGTGCCGAGGACCACCAGTTCACGCACGGACAAGGCCCCTCACCCCGGTGGCCACTGCATGCCGCGGCCACCGAGCAGGTGCGCGTGCGCGTGGAAGACGGTCTGTCCCGCACCGCTGCCGGTGTTGAACACGATCCGGTAGCTGTCCAGCTTCTCCTCGCCCGCGATCTCACCGGCCTCGCGCAGCACGTCCGCCGCGATCCGGGGCTCGGCGGCCGCCAGCGACGCCGCGTCCGGGTGGTGCACCTTGGGGATGACCAGGATGTGGGTGGGCGCCTGCGGGTTTATGTCGCGGAAGGCGAGGGTCGTCCCGCTCTCCCGGACGACGGTCGCCGGGATCTGTCCCGCGATGATCTTGCAGAACAGACAGTCGTCCTGCGGTTCTCCCGCCATGCGTG
Source organism: Streptomyces sp. NPDC005195 (assembly GCF_040608315.1). Taxonomy (NCBI): domain Bacteria; kingdom Bacillati; phylum Actinomycetota; class Actinomycetes; order Kitasatosporales; family Streptomycetaceae; genus Streptomyces; species Streptomyces sp. NPDC005195. The sequence continues at coordinate 219,257 of NZ_JBEXHZ010000002.1, read as the reverse complement.
TCCCTCCTCGTGCCGGCCGGCCCCTGTGTCCCGGACGGCGTCGGTCCCTGCGTCCCGCACGGCGCCGACCACCCCGCCGTGCACGGCGCCGATCATTACGCCGTGCATGCTATCGGCACCCTCCGTCAGCCCAGCTCGGGCAGGGACGGCGGGGTCTTCGCCGGGTTCTCCTCCAGGGCCGCCAGCGCGATCCGGATCGCCTCGTCCAGCTGGACGTCGCGGCCGGCGGCGTGGTCCTGCGGGGTCTGGACGACCTCGATGTCCGGGTCGACGCCGTAGTTCTCCACGCCCCACCCGTACCCCTCCAGCCAGAACGCGTACTTGGGCTGGGTGACAAGGGTGCCGTCGACGAGCCGGTAACGGCTGTCGATGCCGATCACCCCGCCCCAGGTGCGCGTGCCCACCACCGGACCGATCCCGAGCGCCTTGACCGCCGCGTTGACGATGTCCCCGTCCGAGCCGGAGAACTCGTTGGCCACGGCGACGACGGGGCCGCGCGGCGCGTCCTCCGGATAGCTGTAGGGCCGCATCCCGCGCGGCAGGTCCCAGCCCACGATCCGCCGGGCGAGCTTCTCGACGACCAGCTGGGAGGTGTGGCCGCCGCGGTTCTCCCGCACGTCCACGACCAGCCCCTCCCGGGCCACCTCGACCCGCAGGTCCCGGTGGAGCTGCGCCCATCCGGAGCCGACCATGTCCGGTACGTGCAGATACCCCAGCCGGCCCCCGGAGCGCTCGTGGACGTACGCCCGCCGGTCCGCGACCCACGCGTGGTAGCGCAGCGCCTCCTCGTCGGCGAGCGGGACGACCACCGCGTGCCGGGGGTCACCGCCGCCGGACGGGGAGACCGTCAGCTCGACCGGCTTGCCCGCCGTGCCCACCAGCAGCGGCCCGGGACCGGCCACCGGGTCCACCGGCTGCCCGCCGACCTGGACGATCGCGTCCCCGGCCCGCACCGCGACCCCGGGCGCGGCGAGCGGTGCCCGCGCGTCGGGGTCGGAGGTCTCCGAGGGGAGGATCCGGTCGATGCGCCAACTGCCGTCCTCGTGGCGGGAGATGTCCGCCCCGAGCAGTCCCTGGGCCCGGTCGCCGCCGCTCCGGCCGCCGCCCGGGGTCACATACGCGTGGGAGGTGCCCAGTTCGCCCTGCACCTCCCAGAGCAGGTCCACCAGGTCGTCGTGGGTGGCGATCCGGTCGAGGAGCGGGCGGTAGCGGTCGAGTACGCCCTCCCAGTCGGCCCCGCCCAGATCGGGCCGCCAGAAGTTGTCCCGCATGAGGCGGCCCGTCTCGTCGTACATCTGGCGCCACTCGGCGGCCGGGTCGACCGTCTGACGGATCCGCGAGAGGTCGACGGTGATGTTGGTGTCGCTGTCGTCGTCGTTCGAGGCGCGGCGGTCACTGGGGACGAGTTTGAGCTTGCCGTCGGTCCACAGCAGGACCCGCTTGCCGTCGCCGGTGACGGCGAAGTGGTTGGCGTCCGCGGCGAGATGCTCGATGCGGTGCTGGGCCAGGTCGTACCGCTCCAGCTCGGTCTTCGGGTCCGGGTCGTCCGGGGTGGCGCGGGAGGCACCGAGCACCCCGCGGACCGGGTGGCGCAGCCACAGCAGCCCGTCCTTGGCGGCCCGCAGCGTCGAGTAGCGGGCGGCCTCGACGGGGAACGGGACGATCCGGTCGCCGAGCCCTTCGAGGTCGATCCGGGTCGCGGGGGTCCCCTCGCTGTCGGGCGTCTCGGCCCCGCGGCTCTCGGGGGCCTCGAAGGCACGGCCGTGCCGCTGCGGTCCGAAGGGGGACGGGGTGGTCGCGGCCAGCGTGATCAGGTGCGGGCGGGATCCGTCCACGAACGCCAGGTCGAAGACGTGCTCGTCGTAGACCGGGTCGAAGGAGCGCGCGGAGAGGAAGGCCAGGTGCTTGCCGTCGAGGGTGAACGCGGGCGCGTAGTCACGGAAGCGCAGCGGCGTCGCCTCGGTGACCGACAGGTCCGCGGTGTTCGCCAGTTTCAGCTGGCGCAGCGGACGCGGGCCGGGGTGCGACCAGGCGAGCCAGGCCGAGTCCGGCGAGAAGACCAGCCCGCTGACGTCCCCGTCGGCGCTGCGGTCGACCTCGCGCACCTCCCCGGTCTCCCGCTCGACGAGCAGCACCCGTCCGTCGTGCGAGGCGACGGCGGCGCGGCTGCCGTCGGGTGCCATCGCGAGCCCGAGGACGCGGCCGAGCTGCCCGGCGGCGAGCCGGCGCGGGGTCGCTCCGGGTGCGGTCCCGGTCGCCGGGGCGAACTCCAGCGCGTCGTCACCCGCCGCGTCGGTCACCCACACGACGTGCTCCTCGCCCTCCACCCGGAAGGTGCGCGGCAGCCGGGCGCGCACGCCGGGCCGGGCGGCGAGCGCGCGGGCCGGACCCGAGCGGTGGGTGATCCAGTGGACGGAGCCGCGCACGGAGACCGCGCTGCCGCGTCCGGTGTGGTCGGGCGCGGCGGCCGAGAACCAGCGGGACGCGCTGACGGGGTGCGGCTGCTGGTCGACGCGCTGTCCGCCGAGCCGGATGTCGAGCCTTCGCGGCTCGGCGCCGTCCAGGTCGTCGAGCAGCCACAGTTCACCGGCGGACGCGTAGACGACCCGGGTGCCGTCGGTCGCCGCGTGCCGGGCGTAGAAGCCTTCCCCACCGGGGGTGTGGCGGCGCAGGTCCGAGCCGTCGGCGAGGGACGAGTAGAGGGCCCCGACCCCTTCGTGGTCGGACAGGAACGCGAGCCGCTCCCCCGCCCACAGGGGGTATTCGAGGTTCCCGTCCAGCTCCTCGTGCAGGCGTACGAACTCGCCGTCGCCCTCGCGGTCGATCCACAGCTTGCCCGCGGTGCCGCCGCGGTACCGCTTCCACCAGGCGGCCTCGCGTCCCATCGGGGCGGACAGGAGCACCACGCCCGGCCCGCCGTGCGCGACGTCGCCGACCGGCCCGTACGGAAGGGTGGTGGCGGGACCGCCGTCGAGTGGGACGGCCCGCGCCCAGCTGCGCCGCAGGCTCGCCTGGCCCTGGGCGCTGAGGGCGAGCACGTGGCCGTCCGGGGTCCAGCCGCGCACCTGGGTCCGCGGATTTCCCCAGTACGTGAGCCGTCTGGCCGCTCCGCCCGCCAGCGAAGCCACGTGCACCTCGGGCGCGCCGTCCCGGACGGAGGTCCAGGCGACGCTCTCACCGTCGGGCGAGATGCGCGGGTGGTTCACCGGGACGTTGTCGGCGCTGACCCGCCAGGCACGGCCGCCGCCGTCGAGGGGAGCGACCCAGACGTCGTCCTCGGCGGTGAACGCGACCAGATCTCCACGCAGATGCGGGAAACGGAGGTAACCGGATGATACGGACGATGCAGGCTGTGTCACCCGATCACCCTATGCAGCGACAGCTCACCCGGAAAGGGGTTTGGATCACTTGCCCTGGATCGACCGGGGGCCGCGCGCGCCCCGGTCAGTTGCGCAGGAGCAGCCACTCCTGGAGCTCCACGAGGTTGCCCTCCGGGTCCTTGAGATGGGCCACGCGCATGCGGTCGGTCATCGGCGCGGGACCGTGGGCGATGACGCCGCCGCGCGAGACGACACCGGCGCAGTAGGCGTCGAGGTCGTCGACGCGCAGGACGACCAGGGAGCGGTGTCCCGTCGCCGAATCGCCCAGCTCACCGAGGATCCGGGCCATCATGGCGCGGTCCTGGAGGGCGATGCCCGCGGAGCCGGTGGCGGCGCTGAACTTCTCGTAGGGTCCCTCGACCGCCCCCGACTGGGGCTTGAGGCCGAGGACTTCGGCGTAGAAGCGGTAGCAGGCCGGGAAGTCGGCGACGAGCAGCCGTACCTGGGCGAGTTCCAACGCATCCCCCGTGGGTGTTCGTTCAGGACCAGCGGCCGGTGCGCCCCAGCAGCAGCGCGGTCGCCGCGGTCCCTGCGGTCGACGTACGCAGCACGCTACGCCCCAGCCGGTACGCCTTCGCACCCGCCTGCGCGAAGAGGTCCAACTCCTCCGGGGAGACGCCCCCTTCGGGTCCCACGACCAGCACGATCCTTCCGGACGTGGGCAGTTCGGCCGTGGCGAGCGGCTCGCTGCCGTACTCCCGGTCCTCGTGCAGCACCGCCGCGAAGTCGGCTTCGGCCAGAAGTGCGGCAACCTGCTTGGTAGTTGCCGCGTCCGCGACCTCGGGGAAGCGCACCCGGCGGGACTGCTTGCCGGCCTCGCGCGCCGTCGCCCGCCACTTGGCGAGTGCCTTCAGACCCCGCTCGCCCCTCCACTGCGTGATGCAGCGCGAGGCGGCCCAGGGAACGATCGCGTCCACCCCGGTCTCGGTCATGGTCTCGACGGCCACCTCGCCCCGGTCACCCTTGGGCAGGGCCTGGACGACGGTGATACGGGGGGACTGGGGAGGTTCCTCGGCGAAGGAGTCGATGCGGACGGTCAGCCGGTCCTTGCCCTCGGCGCCGACGACGACGCACTCCGCCCAGCGCCCGGCACCGTCGGTGAGGACGACGTCCTCGCCGGGCTGCAGCCGCTTCACCGAGACGGCGTGCCGGCCCTCGGGGCCGTCCAGGACATAACGCCCTCCGCTGTCCGCGTCGAAGTGCTCGACCACGAATACCGGTGCCGTCATCGCTCCGCACCGCCCGCTCCGTCGGCCGTGGACAACGCTGTCCTCGCCGCGTCCAGCTCGGCGCACAGCACCTCCACCAGCTGCCCCGCGGACAGTTCACGGGCCATCCGGTGCCCCTGCCCCGCCCACAGGGCCATGCCCTGCGCGTCGCCCGCCCTGGCCGCCGCCTTGCGCAGCGGGGAGGTGAGGTGGTGGACGTCGGGGTACGCGGCGGGCGCGTACGGGCCGTGCTCCCGCATGAAGCGGTTGACCAGACCGCGCGCGGGGCGGCCGGAGAACGCGCGCGTCAGCTCCGTGCGGACGAAGAGGGGGTTGGTCAGGGACTGCTTGTGCACGGCGTGCGCGCCGGACTCCGGGGTGGCGAGGAACGCCGTACCGAGCTGCGCCGCGTTCGCGCCCGCGGCGAGCGCCGCGGCGATCTGGCTGCCGCGCATGATGCCGCCGGCGGCGACGACCGGGATCTGCACGGTCTCGCGGACCTGGGCGATCAGGGAGAGCAGTCCGATCCCCGTGCCGTCCGTCTCCGGGTTGTCGCGGTGGGTGCCCTGGTGACCTCCGGCCTCCACGCCCTGCACGACGACCGCGGCGGCCCCCGCCCGCTGCACCGCGAGGGCCTCCTCGGCCGTGGTCGCGGTGATCATGGTGAGCGTGCCGGCCCGGGCGAAGGAGTCCAGGACGTCACGGGTGGGGCAGCCGAAGTGGAAGGAGACCACCGGCACCGGGTTGTCGAGGAGGACCGCGAGCTTGGCGTCGTAGCCGTCGTCGCGGCCGCTGTCCGGATCGCCCAGCTCCGTCTCGTACCAGGAGGCCTCACCTGCCAGCTGGTGGGCGTACACCTCGACGGTGGCCGGGTCCGCGTACTCGGCCTGCGGCATGAAGAGGTTGACCCCGAAGGGCCGGCTCGTCAGCCCGCGCACCTGCTTGATCTCCTGGTACATACCGTCGGCGGTCTTGTACCCGGCGGCGAGGAACCCGAGCCCGCCGGCCTCGGACACGGCGGCCGCGAGGTGCGGGACGGAGACGCCGCCCGCCATGGGGGCCTGCACGATCGGGTGAGGGAAGAGATCGGTCAGTGCGGAGGACATGACGGCATGTTGTCACGTCCTCCGAACAAGTCCGAAATCCGGCCTTCCGCCCGCCGTGGGCCGCCGGGGCGGACGGTCCACGGCCCTTTTCCGCCCCGCCGCCCCTGCCGTTCGCCGTCCGGGTCAGCGGCCGTTGAACGCGTCCTTCAGCCGGGAGAACAGGCCCTGCTGGCCCGGCTGGAACTGCCCGGTCGGACGCTCCTCGCCGCGCAACTGCGCCAGCTCCCGGAGCACCCGCTCCTGCTCGACGTCGAGCTTGGTCGGCGTGGTGACCTCGACGTGCACGATGAGGTCGCCCCGGCCGCCGCCGCGCAGATGCGTGACGCCGCGCCCGTGCATCGGGATCGACTGCCCGGACTGCGTGCCGGGCCGGATGTCGACCTCCTCCAGACCGTCGAGGGTCTCGAGCGGCACCTTGGTGCCGAGCGACGCCGCGGTCATCGGAATGGTGACCGTGCAGTGCAGGTCGTCACCGCGGCGCTGGAAGGTCGAGTGCGGCAGCTCGTGGATCTCCACGTAGAGGTCGCCGGCGGGACCGCCACCGGGCCCGACCTCGCCCTCGCCCGCGAGCTGGATCCGGGTGCCGTTGTCGACACCCGCCGGGATCTTCACCGTGAGCGTGCGCCGGGACCGGACTCGTCCGTCCCCCGCGCACTCCGGGCACGGGGTCGGCACGACGGTGCCGAACCCCTGGCACTGCGGGCACGGGCGGGACGTCATGACCTGGCCCAGGAACGACCGTGTGACCTGGGACACCTCGCCTCGCCCGCGACACATGTCGCAGGTCTGGGCGGAGGTCCCGGGCGCGGCGCCCTCACCGCTGCAGGTCGCGCACACGACGGCCGTGTCGACCTGGATGTCCTTCGTCGTGCCGAAGGCGGCCTCGTCCAGCTCGATCTCGAGCCGGATCATGGCGTCCTGGCCGCGCCGCGTGCGCGACCGGGGGCCACGCTGCGACGCCGTGCCGAAGAAGGCGTCCATGATGTCCGAGAAGTTGCCGAAGCCACCGGCGCCGAAGCCGCCGGCGCCCGCGCCGCCCGCCTGGGACAACGGGTCGCCGCCGAGGTCGTAGACCTGCTTCTTCTGCGGGTCCGACAACACCTCGTACGCGGCGTTGATCTCCTTGAACCGCTCCTGCGTCTTCGGATCGGGATTGACGTCCGGATGCAGCTCGCGCGCGAGCCGCCGGAAAGCCTTCTTGATCTCGTCCTGGGACGCGTCGCGGCGCACGCCGAGCACGGCGTAGTAGTCCGTGGCCACTTAAGACTCCGCCAGGATCTGTCCGACGTACCGTGCCACCGCTCGTACCGCTCCCATCGTTCCCGGGTAATCCATGCGGGTCGGTCCGACCACGCCGAGTTTGGCTACTGCCTCGTCGCCCGAACCGTAGCCGACGGAGACCACGGACGTGGAGTTGAGTCCCTCGTACGCGTTCTCGTGACCGATCCGTACGGTCATGCCCGAATCCCCCGCCTCCCCAAGCAGCTTGAGGAGCACGACCTGTTCCTCCAGTGCTTCGAGCACCGGTCTGATCGTGAGGGGAAAATCATGTCCGAAACGGGTCAGGTTCGCGGTGCCGCCGATCATCAGACGCTCCTCGGTCTCCTCGACGAGCGTCTCCAGAAGGGTGGAGAGCACCGTCGCGACGGTACCCCGGTCGTCCGTCTCGAAGGCGTCCGGCAGGTCCTGGACGAGCGGCGGGACGTCCGCGAAGCGGCGGCCCGCGACCCGGCTGTTGAGCCGGGCCCGCAGATCCGCCACGGAGGTCTCCCCGAACGGCGCCGGACAGTCGATCATGCGCTGCTCGACCCGGCCCGTGTCCGTGATCAGCACGAGCATCAGCCGGGCGGGCGCCAGGGACAGCAGCTCCACATGGCGCACGGTCGATCTGGTCAGCGACGGGTACTGCACGACGGCGACCTGCCGCGTCAGCTGCGCGAGCAGCCGCACGGTCCGCCCGACGACGTCGTCGAGGTCGACGGCGCCGCCCAGGAAGTTCTGGATGGCCCGCCGCTCGGGCCCGGTCATGGGCTTGACGCCGGCGAGCTTGTCGACGAAGAGCCGGTAGCCCTTGTCGGTGGGGATGCGCCCGGCACTGGTGTGCGGCTGGGCGATGTACCCCTCGTCCTCCAGGGCGGCCATGTCGTTGCGGACCGTGGCCGGGGAGACCCCCAGCCGGTGCCGCTCCGTCAGCGCCTTGGAACCGACCGGCTCCTCGGTGCCGACGTAGTCCTGGACGATGGCGCGCAGCACTTCGAGCCTGCGTTCACTCAGCATCGCGCACACCTCCAGTTGTCGGTCCTCGTCGCCTCGCTTGGCACTCAGCGCGTGCGAGTGCCAGCATTTCCCGGCCCAGTGTACGGCCGGTGGGTATGGCCCCGGCAAGGGCGGGCCCGCGATCTTGAGCACGTATGCCGACGTGTCCCGCGATGTCTCACCGGCGTCCGTCCTCCGGCTAGCGTCACCGTATGAAGGTGACTTGGGAAGAGCCGGGGTGGGAGGAGCTGGCGCCGCACGTGGGGCGGCGGCGGCTTCCGGGCTGGGACTGCACGGCCGGGCTGGTCGTGGGCGAGACCGCGGCGCTCATGGTCGACGCGGGCGCGAGCCTCGGGGAGGGCGCGTGGTTGCGCGCCGAGGCGCGACGGCTCCTCGGCCCCGACCGGGACGTGACGCACCTCGCACTCACCCACCCGCACTTCGACCACGTCTTCGGCGCGGCGGCGTTCACGGGCGCGCAGGTGTTCGGGGCGGCCGGTCCCGGCGCGGTCTTCGCGCACGGGGGCGAGGAACTGCGCGTGGACGCCGTGCGCCACGGTCTGGACCCGCGTGACGCCGCCGAGGCCGCGGGCGCCCTGGTCCCCCCGCGGCACTCCGTGTCGGGCGAGCGGACGCTCGACCTGGGCGGCGGTGTGCGGGCCCTGCTGGCGGACGTGGGTCCCGGCCACACGGCGCACGATCTGGTGGTCCTGGTGACCGGGGAGGCCGGTTCCCCGGAGGTCGTCTTCTGCGGGGACCTGGTGGAGGAGTCGGGCGAGCCCCAGGCCGGTCCCGACGCCGCCCCCTCCCGCTGGCCGGCGGCGCTGGACCGGCTGCTCGCCCTGGGCGGCGACGAGGCGGTGTACGTGCCCGGTCACGGGGCCGCGGTGAACGCGGCGTTCGTCCGGGCTCAGCGGGACGCGCTGGCGACACGTTTCGGCGTGTCGTAGGGATCTCCCCGCCACCGCCCCGCCGATTCTCCTATCGTCATCCGAATGCGCCAGTACTCTCCGGATCTCACCCCGCCGTGGAAGAAGCCCAAGCCGGTGCCCGAGGTCCCCGCGGACCCGGGCCTGGTGGTCGAGGAGCCCGGTACGGGGTTCTGCGGGGCGGTGATCGGCTGCGAGGCGGGCACGGTGACACTGGAGGACCGTTTCGGCAAGCACCGGGTGTTCCCGCTGGAGCCGCGCGGTTTCCTGCTGGAGGGCAGGGTGGTCACGCTGGTCCGTCCGGCCGCGGGACCGGTACGGCCCGGCCGCACGGCATCCGGTTCGGTCGCCGTGCCGGGCGCACGGGCCCGGGTGGCGCGGGCCGGCCGCATCTACGTGGAGGGCCGCCACGACGCCGAACTGGTCGAGCGCGTCTGGGGCGACGACCTCCGTATCGAGGGTGTCGTGGTCGAGTACCTGGAGGGCGTCGACGATCTCCCCGCCGTCGTGGAGGAGTTCGCCCCGGGGCCGGACGCCCGGCTCGGCGTGCTGGTCGACCATCTGGTCCCGGGCACGAAGGAGTCGCGTATCGCGGCGGCGGTCACGAGTGACCACGCCCTCGTCCTCGGCCACCCGTACATCGACGTCTGGGAGGCCGTGAAGCCGTCCTCCGTGGGCATTCCCGGCTGGCCCCGGGTCCCGCGCGGGCAGGACTGGAAGACGGGCGTGTGCCGGGCCCTGGGCTGGCCGGAGAACACCGGCGCGGCCTGGCAGCACATCCTGTCCCGGGTGCGCTCCTACAAGGACCTGGAGCCGGAACTCCTGGGCCGGGTGGAGGAGCTGATCGACTTCGTCACGGCGCCGGAGTGACACGGGGGCCGGCGGGATCGGTGGCACCGGGGGCGTAGGTCTCGGCGGGGCCGTCGAGGTCGCGGGGGGGGGCGTGGGGGCCGCGGGTGTCGACGCGGCCGTCGAGTGCGTGGCCGTCGCGTCCTCGGCCGGCCACTCACCAGGGATCATGGACGCGGACCGCAGGCCACCGGGTGTTCAGTCCACCAGGTCCCGGACCACCGCGTCCGCGAGCAGGCGCCCACGCAGCGTGAGGACGGCGCGGCCCTCGTCGTAGGGGCCGTTCTCGAGGAGTCCGTCGGAGAGTGCGCGGCGGGAGGCCGAGAGCCCCTCCGGCCGGAGCAGGGAGAGCGGGCAGCCCTCGCGCAGCCGCAGTTCGAGGAGGATCCGCTCGACGCGGCGGTCCTCGCCGGAGAGCAGCTCACGGCCCGCACCGGGAGACCTCCCCGCCGCCAGCGCCGCCGCGTACGCCCCGGGGTGCTTCACGTTCCACCAGCGCACGCCGCCGACGTGGCTGTGCGCCCCCGGCCCGGCCCCCCACCAGTCCGCGCCGCGCCAGTACAGCTCGTTGTGCAGGCACCGGCCGGCCTCGGAGGTGGCCCAGTTGGACACCTCGTACCAGTCGAAGCCCGCCGCGGCCATCACCTCGTCCGCGATGAGGTAGCGGTCCGCGTGGACGTCGTCGTCCGTCATCGGGACCTCGCCCCGGCGGATGCGCCGGGCCAGCTGGGTGCCCTCCTCGACGATCAGGGCGTACGCGGAGACATGGTCGGGCCCGGCGCCGAGCGCGGCGTCCAGCGAGGCCCGCCAGTCGTCGTCGGACTCGCCGGGCGTGCCGTAGATCAGGTCGAGGTTCACGTGCTCGAAGCCCGCCGCGCGCGCCTCGGCGACACAGGCCTCGGGGCGTCCGGGGGTGTGCGTGCGGTCGAGCACCTTCAGCACGTGCTGCCGGGCGCTCTGCATGCCGAAGGAGATCCGGTTGAAGCCCCCGGCCCGCAGGGTCGCGAGGTACTCCGGGTCCACGGACTCCGGGTTCGCCTCCGTGGTGATCTCGGCGTCGTCCGCGAGCCCGAACTCCTCGCGGACAGCCCCCAGCATCCGTACGAGGTCGTCGGCGGCCAGCAGCGTCGGCGTGCCGCCCCCGACGAAGACCGTACGGACGGGGCGCGGGTCGTCGCCGAGCACCTTGCGGGCGAGCCGGACCTCGTCGATCAGGCTGGACGCGTAGTTGTCCCGGGAAGCGAGCACGCCTCCGGTGCCCCGCAGCTCGGTCGCCGTGTAGGTGTTGAAGTCGCAGTACCCGCAGCGGGTCGCGCAGTACGGCACGTGGAGATAGAACCCGAGGGGGCGGTCGGCGGCCCCGGCCAGGGCGTGCGCGGGCAGCGCCCCGTCGTCGGGGACGGGCTCACCGTCGGGGAGTGCGGAAGGCATGTCTTCCATTGTCCCGTACTCGGCCGCATGCCCCTTTCCACGGCCGCCCGCGCTCCGGCGGCGGCGTGTGAAGGGGATCCGGGCCTCAGGGTGCCAGGGCCCTCGCTACTCGGCCTGCAGCACCAGCAGGGCCAGGTCGTCCTCCGGCGGCTTGCCGCCGAACTCGTGCACCAGTCGCCGGATCCGCTTCGCGACCAGCTCCGCGTCGAGCCCCGTACAACCCGCGAGGGCCTGCGCGAGCCCCTCGTCGTCGTCGAACTGGCGCGGGCCGCTGCGACGCTCCGTCACCCCGTCGGTCACGCACAGCACGGTGTCCCCGGGATACAGGTCCAGGGTCTCGGAGACGTAGGTCGCGTCCTCGAAGACGCCGAGCAGCGTCTGCGGCTCGGCCACCTCCCGTACGTCACCGTCGGGGCCCAGGATCAGCGGCAGCGGGTGTCCGGCCGACGCGAGGGTGCAGCGCACGCCTCCGTCGAAGGGCACCAGTTCGCCGTACAGCATGGAGAGGAAGCGGGTCTGCGGGCCCTCGTCGGGGCCGAGGGAGGGTCCGCCCGCGGCCACCAGCGCGCGGGCCGCGGCGTCGGCCGCCTCCGTGGCGTCGTCGAGCAGGAGCTGGTTGAGGCGGTCGAGGACGTCGGCGACCTGGTAGCCCTCCCGGGCCAGCAGCCGCACCCACGGCCGGGCGAGGCCGATCACGACGGCGGCCTCGGGCCCCTTGCCCTGCACGTCACCGAGGACGAAGCACCAGCGCCCGTCACCGGCCGGGAACAGGTCGTAGAAGTCCCCGCTGGGCCCGCCCTTGTCGAGCGGCTCGTAGACGAGGGCGCTGCGCACCCCGGGGATCTCGGCGACCGCCCCGGGCAGCAGTCCTCGCTGGAGGACCCGGCTGATGGTGGCCTGCCGCGCGTACTGACGGGCCGCGCCGATGGCGAGGGCGATCCGGCGGCTGAGGTCCTCGACGAGTCCGGTGATCTCGTCGGGGAAGCAGGTCAGCCCGGCCCGCCCGATGACGAGGGTCCCGAGCGGCCGCCCGCCGGCGATCAGCCGGTAGGCCAGCGCCGCCCCGCTCACTCCTTCCGCCCCGCTCACTTCTCCCGGTCCGCTCACTTCTCCCGGTCCGCCCATGACGTCCGCGCCCGCCGGCGTGTCGCCCGCCCCCAGCGTCTCCCCCGGCCAGGGCACGGGCACGGCGCGGGAGCGCACCGAGTCGGGCAGCCGGGGCGGGTCCTTCTCCAGCGCCCGGCGCAGTTCCTCGATGCGGTTCTCACTGCCGTGCCAGACCCGGGCGAGCCGCGGCCCGAGCGCAAGCCCGAGGCCGCCCGCCCGGTCGGTGGCCTCGTCCTCCAGCCAGACCGCGCACCAGTCGGCGAGCCGGGGCACCAGGAGCTGTCCGGCGAGCGCGGCGACCAGGTCCTCGTCGAGCTGGCCCGCGAGCAGGTCGGAGGCCTCGGCGAGGAAGGACAGGGCACCGCGGTTGAGCCAGTCGTGGTCACCGGACGGATCGCGCCTCGGTCCCGCGGTGGTCGTCCCGCCGCCGAGCGCCCCGGTCCCACGCTCCCCGGCGTACACCCCGGTCTCCGCGCCGCCGCCCGTCAGCGCACCGCCCGGCCCCGCGACGGCGTCCGGACCCCGGGCGCCCGAGCCCCGGTCGACGCCCGGTTCCCCTGCCACGGCCGTCCCGCTGTCGCCCGCCGTCTCGCCGCTCGTCCCGCCCTCCAGTCCGAACCCCGCGCCGAATTCCGCCGCCCCGTCCACGGGCAACCGCGCCCACACGGTCTTGACGCCGGTGCGATAGGTGATGCCCCAGGCCTCGGAGAGCGTGGAGACGAGCCGCAGCCCGCGCCCGTACTCGGGTGTGCCGTACGGGCGTTCGGCCGCGTCCTCGCGCACCGCGCGCGAGGGGTGGTGGTCGGAGACCTCGACGATCACCGCGTGCAGCACACCCGCCCCGCCGTCGTCGCCCGTCTCGAGCCGGCACACCAGCTCCACGTCCGTGCCCGCGTGCACGACCGCGTTGGTGACGAGTTCGCTGACGATCACGACGGCGTCGTCGCGGAGGCGCTCGCCGACCGTCTCGGCGTCCGGCAGCGCGAGTGCGGCCCGGTCGGCGAGCGCCTCGCGCACCAGCCGGCGGGCGGCTCCGGGCGCGAGCGGGGTTCCCGGCAATGCCGCGCGCACCACTGTCTCCAGGTCGGCACGGTGGTGCGCGGGCGCGTCAGGGGCATGCGCCATGGAGTCCCGCCGGGACTCCCGTTGCGTCGGAATGGCCCCCACTGTGCAGCTCCCTGAGCAGTTCGGACGATTACGCCTCAGGCGACACGGACAGAGTGACAGACTGGCCCCGCCCATAAGCGCCGAGTTACCGAAGTGGGCTGTCATGAGTGAGAACAGTGCTACGCGTGTGCTCGAAGACGGACAGAATCGGGCATTCGAAGACGGTCGGATCCCGGCGCCCCATCCGCGTCCGCCGCTCGCCGCGATGACCGCCGCGGGCGACGGCGACTTCACCGAGGCGCCGGAGACGGGACACGGTTCGTACGACGGGAAGCGTCAACTCCGCTGCGGAATGCGCGGGTTGGCCCACGCGGCGAACAGGGCGGCCGATCGACTGACGCTCTCCACCGGCGAGGTGACCCGGGTCGCCCACCAGGCCGGCGCCGCGGGCCGTCCCGGCGGCAGGACCGAGGTGCGGGGACTGTAGGGCAGTTGCTGATCGTGATCGACGGTATCCGCGGCGTCCTCGCGCTCACCGCGACGGCGGTGCCGGAGACCGCGGGAAGTCCGTCGCCCGCGGCGCCGACGACCGCGGACCCGGGCCGGTGGACGTCGATCAGTCGCTGACCGTCGTCCGCGCCCTCCCCGGCCCGGAGGGCGCGGGCCTCGAAGCGCGGGACGACAGCGTTCCCGAATCCGTTGTTCCGGGACCGAGCACGACCGGGGAGGCCGCGGACCCGCCGACGACCGAGTGAGGAACAGTCACCATGAGCGCTGAGGAAGAGACCGACGAGCGCGCCAGCATCCTCCTGGTCGACGACATGGAGGACAACCTGGTCGCACTGGAGGCCGTCCTGGGGTCCCTCAACGAGCCTTTGGTGCGCGCGCGTTCGGGCGAGGAGGCGATGGAGGCGCTGCTGCGGCAGCGCTTCGCCGTCGTCCTCCTGGACATCCGCATGCCCGGCATGGACGGCTTCGAGACCGCCGCGCACATCAAGCGGCTCGACCAGACCAAGGACGTCCCCATCATCTTCCTGACCGGCACCGACGCCGACGCGGGCTACGCCTTCCGCGGCTACGCCACCGGCGCCGCGGACTATCTGACGAAGCCGTTCGACCCCTGGGTGCTGCGCGCCAAGGTCACCGTGTTCCTGGACCTGCACCGCAAGAACCAGCAGCTGGAACGGCTACTGGCCCAGGAACACGCTCACGCCGCCCGGATCGGCACGCGGCTGGCGGCCCTGGAGAAGCAGCTGGCGACCCAGGACCCCCCGAACGTGCCGGACCTGCGCAGGCAGGTGGGAGAACTGCGGCACCTGGTGGCGCGGGCGGCCGGCACCCACGCACCATGAGGGACGCGGGGAGCCGCCCGCTCGGCCCCGCCGGACCCGCGCCCCCGCGACGGGCCGTGCGGTCCGGCGGCCGCCCCCGGGGCTCAGGACTCGCGCGTACCGGCGTACATCTCCTCGATCAGCCCCTTGTACTCCCGTTCCACGACCGGCCGCTTGAGCTTCAGACTCGGCGTGATCTCCCCGTGCTCGACGTCGAGGTCACGCGGCAGCAGGCGGAACTTCTTGATCGTCTGCCAGCGCTGGAGCCCGCTGTTGAGCTCCTTCACATAGCCCTCGATCAGTTCGACGGTGACCGGGGCGGCCACGACGTCGGCGTACGACCTGCCCTCCAGCCCGTTCTCCTTCGCCCACTCCAGGATCGACGGCTCGTCGAGGGCGATGAGGGCGGTGCAGAAGTTCCGGTCGGCGCCGTGCACGAGGATGTTGGAGACGTACGGGCAGACCGCCTTGAACTGGCCCTCGACCTCGGCGGGCGCGATGTACTTGCCGCCGGACGTCTTGATGAGGTCCTTCTTGCGGTCGGTGATGCGGAGGTAGCCGTCGGGGGACAGCTCGCCGATGTCACCCGTGTGGAACCAGCCGTCCGCCTCCAGGACCTCGGCGGTCTTCTCCGGCAGCCGGTGGTAGCCCTCCATGATGCCGGGGCCGCGCAGCAGGATCTCGCCGTCGTCCGCGATGCGCACCTCGGTGCCGGGCAGCGGCTTGCCGACCGTGCCGGTGCGGTAGGCCTCGCCGGGGTTCACGAAGGAGGCGGCGGAGGACTCCGTGAGGCCGTACCCCTCCAGGATGTGGATGCCGGCGCCCGCGAAGAAGTAGCCGATGTCGGGGGCCAGGGCCGCGCTGCCGGAGATGCAGGCGCGCAGTCTGCCGCCGAAGGCCTCGCGGATCTTGGCGAAGACGAGCGCGTCAGCGACCTTGTGCTTGGCCGCGAGCGCGAAGGGTACGGAGGCGGTGCCGGTGCGGCGGAAGTTGTCCTGCCCGGCCTTCGCGTACTCGCGGGCGACCTCAGCGGCCCACTGGAAGATCTTGTACTTGGCACCGCCGCCGGCCCGCGCCTTGGCCGCGACCCCGTTGTAGACCTTCTCGAAGATGCGCGGAACGGCCGCCATGTACGTCGGCTGCACCACCGGCAGATTCGCGATGATCTTGTCTACCCGGCCGTCGACGGCGGTGACGTGCCCGACCTCGATCTGGCCGGAGGTGAGCACCTTGCCGAAGACATGGGCGAGCGGCAGCCAGAGGTACTGCACGTCGTCGGGACCGAGCAGTCCGGTCGAGGCGATGGCCTTCGCCATGTACGCCCAGTTGTCGTGCGGGAGGCGGACCCCCTTGGGGCGGCCCGTGGTGCCGGAGGTGTAGATGAGGGTGGCGAGCTGGCCGGCGGTGATCGCACCGACCCGCTCCTTGATCAGCTCGGGGTTCTTCTCCAGATGCGCGGCGCCGCGCGCCTCCAGCTCGGCCAGGCTCAGGACGTCCTCGCCGGTCTCGACGCCGGCCGGGTCGATGACGACCACATGCGTCAGCTCGGGCAGCTCGGCGCGCTTCTCCCGCACCTTGGCGAGCTGGGCCGCGTCCTCGGCGATCAGGACCCGGCTGTCCGAGTCGGAGAGGATGAACGCGGACTCCTCGGCGTTCGTCTGGGGGTAGATCGTCGTCGTGGCCGCGCCCGCGCACATGATGCCGAGGTCGGCGAGGATCCACTCGACCCGCGTGGAGGAGGCGAGCGCGACGCGCTGCTCCGGCTGCACGCCCAGTTCGATCAGCCCGGCCGAGATGGCGAAGACCCGCTCGGCGGCCTGCGCCCAGCTCAGCGACTTCCACTCGTCCGCGCCCTGACCCGCGGGAGCGTCTGCCCGCTCGGTCGAGGCCGGACGTGCCGGGGCGGCTGGGACGGGGTAGCGGTAGGCCTCGGCGTCCGGCGTGGCCGCCACGCGCTCCAGGAAGAGGGCCGCCACGGACGGCGGACGGTTCTCGATCAGGGTCTGTGTGTCGCTCACGACATCCTCCGGGGCCCGCGACAGTGCGGCTGGCTGGCTCATTGCGGCTGTTGTTTAACTCGCGAGTAACTAACGAGCAGTGATCAGAGTAGAGCGCGTCCGGCCGGTGCGTAAGGGGCGGCGTCCTGTCACTTCCTACAGAGAGCGACGGTACACACGGCCGAGGGCCCGCCGCGCGTCAGCGCAACGGGCCCTCGAAATCGGCGAATCGGCCTACCTGGGGCGGCTACTTCTTGCCCTTGGCCCCGCCACCGCTGTCGTCGCTGGACAGCACGGAGATGAAGGCCTCTTGCGGAACTTCCACAGAGCCCACCATCTTCATCCGCTTCTTGCCCTCCTTCTGCTTCTCCAGCAGCTTCCGCTTACGGGAGATGTCACCGCCGTAGCACTTGGCGAGGACGTCCTTGCGGATGGCGCGGATGGTCTCGCGGGCGATGACCCGGGAGCCGATGGCCGCCTGGATCGGCACCTCGAAGGCCTGCCGCGGGATCAGCTCGCGCAGCTTGGCGACCAGCCGGACACCGTACGCGTACGCCGCGTCCTTGTGCGTGACCGCCGAGAAGGCGTCGACCTTGTCACCGTGCAGCAGGATGTCGACCTTGACCAGGCTGGAGGCCTGCTCGCCGGTGGGCTCGTAGTCCAGCGAGGCATAGCCGCGGGTCTTGGACTTCAGCTGGTCGAAGAAGTCGAAGACGATCTCCGCGAGCGGCAGGGTGTAGCGGATCTCGACCCGGTCCTCGGAGAGGTAGTCCATGCCGAGCAGGGTGCCGCGCCGGGTCTGGCACAGCTCCATGATCGCGCCGATGAACTCCGAGGGGGCGAGGACGGTAGCCCGCACGACGGGCTCGTACACCTTGTCGATCTTGCCCTCGGGGAACTCGCTCGGGTTGGTGACCACGTGCTCGCTGCGGTCCTCCATCTCGACGCGGTAGACCACGTTCGGCGCGGTCGCGATCAGGTCGAGCCCGAACTCGCGCTCCAGTCGCTCGCGGATCACGTCGAGGTGCAGCAGCCCGAGGAAACCGACCCGGAAGCCGAAGCCCAGTGCCGCCGAGGTCTCCGGCTCGTACACCAGCGCGGCGTCGTTGAGCTGGAGCTTGTCCAGGGCCTCGCGCAGCTCGGGGTAGTCGGAGCCGTCCAGCGGATACAGGCCCGAGAAGACCATGGGCCGGGGCTCCTTGTACCCGCCGAGCGACTCGGTCGCACCGTTGTGCAGGGTGGTGATCGTGTCACCGACCTTGGACTGGCGGACGTCCTTCACTCCGGTGATGAGGTACCCGACCTCGCCGACACCGAGCCCGTCGGCGGCCTTCATCTCGGGGGCCGAGACGCCGATCTCCAACAGCTCGTGGGTGGCGCCCGTGGACATCATCCGGATCCGCTCACGCTTGTTGAGCTGCCCGTCGATGACACGTACGTACGTCACCACACCGCGGTAGGAGTCGTAGACCGAGTCGAAGATCATCGCGCGGGCGGGGGCGTCCTGGACGCCGACCGGGGCGGGGATCTCCGCGACGACCCTGTCGAGCAGCGCCTCGACGCCCAGACCCGTCTTGGCGGAGACCCTCAGCACGTCCCCGGGGTCGCACCCGATGAGGTTCGCGAGCTCCTCGGAGAACTTCTCCGGCTGGGCGGCCGGCAGGTCGATCTTGTTCAGTACGGGGATGATCTTGAGGTCGTTCTCCATCGCCAGGTAGAGGTTGGCGAGAGTCTGCGCCTCGATGCCCTGGGCCGCGTCGACCAGCAGGACCGTGCCCTCGCAGGCCGCGAGGGACCGGGACACCTCGTACGTGAAGTCGACGTGCCCGGGGGTGTCGATCATGTTGAGGATGTGAGTGTTGCCCGGGTCCTCGGAGGGCGCCCAGGGCAGCCGGACCGCCTGGGACTTGATCGTGATCCCACGCTCGCGCTCGATGTCCATGCGGTCGAGGTACTGAGCGCGCATCTGCCGCTGATCAACCACCCCGGTCAGCTGGAGCATGCGGTCGGCGAGCGTGGACTTGCCGTGGTCGATGTGCGCGATGATGCAGAAATTGCGAATCAGAGCCGGGGCGGTACGGCTCGGCTCGGGCACATTGTTAGGGGTCGCGGGCACGCAGGGTCCTGTCTCTTGAGGCGCCTGTCGCCTCGGGTCGGATCGATACGTAGGCTCCATGGTCCCACGGGTGGGGAGCCGCGACCGGTTTGGGCCGGTCGCACGGCGGCTGGTAGCCTGGGTGGCTGTGTCTCATGCCCTCTCTGCACGAGGCACACCCCAAGGAAATCAAACGGCGGGCGAGACGAGCTGTCTCGCGCGCCTGAACCTGTAGAGGCTCATTCGTGGCGAACATCAAGTCCCAGATCAAGCGGATCAAGACCAACGAGAAGGCGCGGCTGCGCAACAAGGCCGTCAAGTCCTCTCTGAAGACCGCGGTCCGCAAGGCCCGCGAGGCTGCTGCCGCGGGTGACGTCGAGAAGGCCACCGAGTACACGCGCGCCGCGTCGCGCCAGCTCGACAAGGCCGTCTCGAAGGGCGTCATCCACAAGAACCAGGCCGCCAACAAGAAGTCGGCGCTTGCTTCGAAGGTCGTTGCCCTCAAGGGCTGAGTCCTACCCGACTTGACCGCCGGAAGGGACCAAGCGGGCCCTCTCACCCGCTCCTGACCGGCACCCCCGGATCCGTGCGCGACCTGCGTTCGCCACGCGGGCACGGATCCACAGGCTTGAACCGAAGGCCCCGCTCGTCCTCCTTCCCCGGGAGCGCCGGCGGGGCCTTCGGTCTGCCGCATGCCTGCCGTGCCCGGGGATCACGGGACAGCCCTCAGCCCCGTCGGGACCGGGCCGCCCGGGCGATGGCCACGATCGCCTTCTCCAGCGCGTACGCGGGGTCGTCCCCACCGCCCTTGACTCCGGCATCCGCGTCGGCGACCGCCCGCAGTGCGACGGCGACCCCGTCCGGCGTCCACCCCCGCATCTGCTGCCGCACCCGGTCGATCTTCCACGGCGGCATCCCCAGCTCGCGGGCGAGATCAGCCGGCCGCCCCCCGCGCGCGGAGGACAGCTTCCCGATCGCCCGCACGCCCTGCGCCAGCGCACTGGTGATCAGGACCGGCGCGACCCCGGTGGACAGAGACCAGCGCAGCGCCTCCAACGCCTCCGCCGCCCGCCCCTCCACGGCCCGATCGGCCACGGTGAAGCTCGACGCCTCGGCCCGCCCGGTGTAGTACCTGCCGACGACGGCCTCGTCGATCGTCCCCTCGACATCCGCGGTCAGCTGGGACACCGCTGCCGCCAGCTCCCTCAGATCACTCCCGATGGAGTCGACGAGCGCCTGGCAGGCCTCCGGTGTCGCGGACCTCCCCAGCGCCCTGAACTCGCTCCGCACGAACGCCAGCCGGTCCGCCGGCTTCGTCATCTTGGGGCACGCCACCTCCCGGGCCCCGACCTTGCGCGCGGCGTCGAGCAGTCCCTTGCCCTTGGCCGCGCCCGCGTGCAGCAACACGAGGGTGATCTCCTCGGCCGGCGCGCCCAGATACGCCTTCACGTCCTTGATGGTGTCGGCCGACAGATCCTGCGCATTGCGTACGACCACGACCTTGCGCTCGGAGAAGAGCGACGGGCTCGTCAGCTCGGCGAGCGTGCCGGGCTGCAACTGGTCCGGGGTGAGGTCCCGGACGTCCGTGTCGGCGTCGGCGGCCCTGGCGGCGGCCACCACCTCCTGCACGGCACGGTCGAGCAGGAGATCCTCCTGGCCCACGGCGAGTGTGACGGGGGCGAGAGGGTCGTCTTGTGCGGTCTTCTTGGCCATCCCCGAAAGCATCCCACGCGCCACTGACAACGAACGCCGAGCGGCCCGGCCCGGCCCGGCCGACGCGGGTGCACGGACGGCGCGCGCGGCCTCGTACAGCACGCGCGGACCCCGCGGCGCGGGGCCGTACGGCACCTCCCGGGCACACGGCCTCCGCACAGCAGACGCCCCCACCCGCATGCCCCACGCGTCCCCGCCCGGTGCCCGGTGGAGCCTTGCGTGTGGCGGACCTCTACGGCTCCTCTCCGGCAGGCTCCTCTACGGCTCCTCGCGCCAGCCGTCCCACTCCGCGGCGAACTCGTCCAGCTCCTTCGGGTCGAGCCGCTCCTCGGTATCCGTCAGGACGACCAGCCACTGCGCGTCCTCGGCGTCGTCCTCACCGGCCAGCGCGTCCCTGACGAGCTGCGGTTCCTCCGCGAGGCCGAACCGGTCACCGACCGCCTCCGCCGCCTCTTCCGCCGCGTCGCGGTCGGGCAGCACCAACACATGTCTCACGTCACTCACGAGGACATTTTCCGCTACGTCCGGCCGGGCCGACGCCCGGGTCCGTCACAACGCCGATCCCGGTCACCGCACCGGCCAGCACACCCGTCAGCCTTCTGGACGATCTGCACGTCCAGCTCGGTCCTGATGCTCGGCCCGACCACCGCGATGCCACGCGCGAGCATCGTCTGCCAGCTGACGGTGAAGTCGCCGCGGTGCGACTCGGTCGTTGCCCGGCAGGCGGCCCGCACCTCGTCCTCCATCCCGTTGCCGAGCCCGAGGTACTCCGTGTCGAGCGTGCCCGTGCCCCTCACGCCGTGCAGCGACAGCACCCCGGTCCCCGCCCAGCGGCTCCCGCCCCGGTGCACAGCGTTCGCCGGAGAACTCCAGCGCCGGAAAGCGCGCCACGTCCAGGAAGTCCCCCGACCGTCGCCCGGCCGCGGCAGGGCGGGCGGCTGGGCAGCGTGCAGCGTCACATCGCCGAGCGAGGCCGACGTCTTCTCCCCGACGACGGCGTTCGGCGTGCGGCGTGCGCGCGGTACGGCGTGTACCCCTCCGCCGACACCGCACCAGTGCGACTTTCGAGGCGACACGGGAGTACATCGCCAAAATCCGGCACATGTGCCGGGACTGCGGCCGGGTAACGCCTTCTGCCCTACGCGTACCCCTTTCGCCCGCCCCGGCGCTCACCCCCTCCGCCGACGCTCCGGTCAGGCCTTCCGCACTTCAGGCACCTGGTCCAGTTCGATCCCGAAGCGTTCCCGGTAGACCGCCAGCACCTCCTCGTCCGTGGCCGGCTCCGTCACCTCCTTCGTCCCGTCCGGCGCCGTCACCGTCAGGCTCCGGCCGCTGAGCGTGATCCGCCCCCCGTCCTCCGTGACCCGTGAACACACCGTCGAACGGCCGAAATGCGACATCGGCGAGGTGCTGTTCCACCAGGCGCCGGCCACGAAGTCCCCGAGCACCCGCGGCCGCACCTCCAGGCGGTACTGCGGTCCGGCGTTCCGGATGACGTCCAGATCCTCGGCCTCTCGTCGCCCTCCGACTCCCCGCACCCCCGCCGCGTCCGGCCCCGCCTCGACGACCCTGAACGTGCCGCCCGGATCCGCCTGTTCGCTCCGCTCCCCGAAAGCCAGCGGATAGTGACTGAGCGTCCCGAAGCCGACGTCCGCCAGCCAGTCGCCCCCGTCCACCGTCCGCACCCGCAAGGCGAGGTGGTCGTACGGAATCCCCAGCCGCCCCTCCTCGCCGTACACCCGGGCCGAGAGAAGCGTCACATCGAAGCCCAGCGCTCCCAGCAACGCCCCGAACAGACCGTTCAGTTCGTAGCAGAAGCCGCCCCTGCGCGCGCCCACCACCTTGTCCAGCAGGTGTTTCTCCTCCAGCACGATCTCCTCTCCCAGATGGATCGACAGGTTCTCGAACGGCACCGTCTTGAGATGGCGAAGGTGCAGCTCACGCAGCACCCCGGAGGTGGGCCACGCCGGGTGCTGGGCACCGATTCGGCGGAGGTAGGCATCAGCCTGTGCGGAATTCATGACCTCAGTCTCTCGCCACGCCCAGCTCTGCGCCCGCACCGACCACAGCCAGTGCCCCGTCCCTGTCCGTCCGCAGCACCACGGCACCCCCCGCGCGCAGCGCCGCGATCGTCCCGGGAGCGGGGTGCCCGTACGGGTTGTCCCTCCCGCAGGAGATCAGAGCGATCCGCGGAGCGGCCCTCCGTATGAGTTCCGGATCCTGGTAGGCCGAGCCGTGATGGGCGACCTTGAGCACGTCCACGGCCGCCAGCTCGTCGGCGACGGGCGACCTCAACAGCGCCCGCTGGGCCGGTGGTTCGAGGTCCCCCAGAAGCAGCATCCGCAGTCCGGCCGACCGGACGAGCAGGGCGACACTGGCGTCGTTCGGACCGTCCGGCACAGGGCCCGGCGGACTCGGCCCCGGCCACAGCACCTGCCATGCGAGGCTTCCCGTCCGCCGTCGCTCCCCTGCCACGGCCCGCGTCACCTCGATGTGCCGCGCGGCCGCCTCCCGGCGCACGAACTCGGCCTGGTCCGGCGGCTCCTCGAAACCGGTCGTCTCGATCGCCCCCACGGAACGACCGCGCAACACGCCCGGAAGCCCCGCCACATGATCGGCGTGGAAGTGCGTGAGCACGACGAGCGGAATCCGGGTGACACCGAGTGCGCTGAGACAGTGGTCGACCAGTCCCGGGTCCGGCCCGGCGTCCACCACCACCGCGGTGCCGTCGCCCGCCGCCAGCACCGTCGCGTCGCCCTGCCCCACGTCGCACATCGCGAATCGCCAGCCGGGCGGCGGCCATCCCGTGATCACCCTGGTGAGCGGTGCCGGCCGTACCACGACCAGCAGGAACACCACGAGGCACACACCGATCGCCCAGGGGTGCTTCAGGAGCTGTCGGCCGAGAAGCACGACGACCGCCGTGACCAGGGCGAGCAGCAGCGCCCCCGTCCAGCTTCCCGGCCAGTCCAGGGTCCCACCGGGCAGCGCCGCCCCGGCCCGGGCGATGTCCGCGATCCACCGGGCGGGCCAACTCGCGCACCACGCCAGCGCCTTGGCGACAGCCGGGGCGAGCGGAGCGGTCGCCAGCGTCGCGAATCCCAGCACGGTGGCCGGCGCGACCGCGAACTCCGCGAGCAGATTGCACGGCACCGCCACCAGGCTCACCTGTGCCGAGAGGACGGCGATGACCGGTGCGCACAGCGCCTGCGCGGCTCCCGCGGCCGCGAGTGCCTCGGCCGGCCGGGGTGGCACCCCGTGCCGCTGGAGCGCCGCGCTCCAGCGCGGGGCGAGCGTGAGCAGGGCGCCGGTCGCCAGGACGGAGAGCAGGAAGCCGTAGCTACGGGCCAGCCAGGGGTCGTACAGCACCAGCAGCAGTACGGCCGTGGCCAGCGCGGGGATCAGTGATCTGCGGCGTCCGGTCGCGACGGCGAGCAGGGTGATCGAACCGCAGGCCGCGGCCCGCAGCACGCTCGGATCGGGCCGGCAGACGATCACGAAGCCGAGTGTGACCGCGGCGCCCAGCAGCGCGGTGGTCCGCAGCGGAACACCGAGCCGAGGTGCGAGGCCGCGTCGCTCGGCACGCTGGGCAAGGCCGGGCGGTCCGATGAACAGGGCCAGCAGAATCACGAGGTTTCCGCCGCTGACCGCGAGCAGATGCGTGAGATCGGTCGCCTTGAACGCGTCGTCCAGCTCCGGTGTGACCCTTGTGGTGTCCCCCACGACCAGCCCCGGCAGCAGGGCCCGCGCGTCCGCTTCCAGTCCGCCGGTCGCCTGCCGCAGTCCCTCGCGCAGCCGGCCGGCGAACCGCTGTGGCCCGGACGGTTCCCCCACCACCTCCGGCGGCCCGCTCCCCCGCACGCGCAGCACTGCCGCGACCCGGTCCCCGTCCGACAACGCGGGCGCCAGCCGCCCGGCCAACCGCAACCGCGTGGACGGCAGGAGCGACAGCCAGGGCGAACGCCGGTCGGCCGGTCCGGGTGAGCCTCTCGGCGCCCTCGCGTCGACGATCACCAGCACCGGCGTACGCGTCTCCACGGCTCGCCCGCTCCCGTCCGCCCGCGTCACCCGCCGGACCTCGGCGTCGAGCAGCACGGCGGTCGGAGCCGCGTGGTCCCCCTTGATCCGGGGCCGGCTGAGCCGTGCGTCGGAGGTGACCTCCGCCTCGACGGTCACGTGGGCGAACTGTCGCGCCAGGGACGGGACCGGCCCTCGGCGCACATCCGCTCCGTGCAGTCCCGCGGAGGCGGCGGCCGCCGCGGCGCAGAGCAGCACGGCGGCTGCGGACACCCTCGGCCACCTCCGCGGCGTCGCCCCCGGTCGCGGTCCGTCCCGCCGGCCCGTGCCGTCCGTGCGCCCGCGTCCCGCCGCCAGAAGGGCGCAGGCCACGGCCACGCAGCCCACCACCACAGCGATGGTCCGGCCGACCGGCGTGTCCAGCGTCAGCGCCGCCGTCGCCCAGGCCGCCAGAGCGGGCGGCACGAGCCGCAGGTCCGCCGGCCCCTCCTCCTGCGGATGCGCCCTGCCCAGCCGCTTGCCCGAGGCCGCGTGCACGGCCCGGCGATTCCCTGCCTCGCGGCTGTCCTTGGCCTCGCGGGGGTTCCCGCCCTCACGGCGGCCCCCGCCGCCACGGAGGTCCTGGTCCTCATGGAGGTCCCGGTCGCCACGAGGGCCCCGATCCCCATGGGGGTCCCGTGTCTCGGAGGTGTTCCGTGGCTCGGGGACGGTCCAGGTCCCAGGGGCGGTCCGGTCCGAGGCCATCCGCTTCGAGGGACTCATGGGCCCGCTCACGGCCGCACGAGATTCTGCAGATCGGCGAACCGGCCGTCTCCGATTCCCTTGACCTCGCGGAGCTCCTCGACCGAGCGGAATCCCCCGTGCTCGGTGCGGTACTCGATGATGTGCTGGGCGAGCACCGGACCGACACCGGGGAGGGTGTCGAGCTGGTCCACCGTGGCCGTGTTGAGGGAGACCGGAGCCGATGGTGCCGTCCCGGGGCCGGGTCCGCCCGCACCACCTGCGAGAGGGACGCCTCCCGTGCCCGGCACCGCCACGATCGCTGGAGCACCGACGACGACCTGCTCGCCGTCCACGAGGAGGCGTGCGCGGTTGAGACCCTTCGTGTCCGCCCCCGACCGCACCCCGCCCGCGGCCCGCAGCGCGTCCTCGACCCGCGACCCGGCGGGAAGGCGCTGGAGCCCGGGACTGCGCACCTTGCCGCTGACGTCCACCACGATCACGGTTCCGGCCGGGCCCGCGGTGTTCGCCGCCCCGGCCGCGCCGCCCGGCTCCGCCGGCGACGGTTCCGTGACTCCGCTTCCGCCTTCCGGCCCCTGCCTTCCGCCGAACGGAGCGACCGCCCGTACCGCTTCGGGAGCCCGCACCGGCTGTGTCCGGCCCGCCCAGAAGTGCTGCACGGCGAAGACGGCGGCGACGACGAGCAGCACACCGAACGCCGCCACGCTCCGGCGCTCCAGGCCGCACCTCGACTGCAGCCACAACGGCATCCGCTCCCGTACGGCGAGCCCGGCCCGGTGCCGCCACTCGGCCGCCGCGCCACGCGTGGGAACGCCGGTACCCGCGGGACCGCCCGGGTCCGGCGCCGGAGCCCCTTGATCCGAGGGTCCGGCGGGCGGAGGACCGTCATCGCGCCGCGACGACCGGTCCATGTCCCGGCCCCGGGCGGCCCCGAGCCCCGCCGAGGTTCTCGCCCTGGGAGCTGCCGCGTCCCGGTCCGCCCCCGGTGGTCCGTGCCCCGACTCCCCTTCGTCCCGGCCCGATTCGGGGAAGAGTGCCCGCGCGCGCAGGCGGAGCGCCTCGGCGGGGGCGTCATGGCGCCGGACATCGGCGCCGGAGCGGCTTCGCGGATGCGGACGACGAGAGTGGGTGCGGCGAGGGTGGGTGCGGCCGTCGGAGGCGGGACCGCGCCCCGGTCCACTGGTCGGTGTGGCTGTGCGTGAGCGGGATCGAAGTGCCATGCGTCGAGAATCCGGCACATCGCCATCTCGCGATGATCTTGCTCAATTCCGGTGGACTACCCACCAGTTGTGGACAACTCCGTCACCCACAGGGCTCACGGCCGGCACACCCTGCCTGCCGGCACGACACACCTGCCATACCCGACGCGGCCGGGCCGGCCGGCACCATCGCCATGGCCGACGCGATCAGCGCGGCCGGCTCACCGCTTCCCCCGCCTCACCGAGGCGAGATGACCGCCCCCAGCAACCCGGGCCCGGTGTGCGCCCCGATCACCGCCCCGACCTCGCTCACATGCAGATCGGCAAGACCCGGCACCCGTGCCCGCAATCGGTCCGCGAGGGCCGACGCCCGCTCGGGGGCGGCCAGGTGGTGGACAGCGATGTCGACCTGGGCGCTGCCCGCGCGTTCGGCCACGATCTCCTCCAGCCGGGCGATCGCCTTCGAGGCGGTGCGTACCTTCTCCAGGAGTTCGATGCGGCCGCCGTCGAGTTGCAGCAGCGGCTTCACCGCGAGCGCGGAGCCGAGCAGCGCCTGCGCCGCACCGATCCGGCCGCCGCGGCGCAGATAGTCGAGGGTGTCGACGTAGAAGTACGTGGAGGTGCCGGCGGCCCGCTTCTCCGCGGCCGTGACCGCCTCGTCGACGGTGCCTCCCGCCTCCGCGGACTGGGCCGCGGCCAGTGCGCAGAACCCGAGAGCCATCGCGACCATCCCGGTGTCCACCACGCGCACGGGCACGGGAGCCTCACGCGCGGCGAGGACCGCCGCGTCGTAGGTGCCGGAGATCTCGGCGGACAGATGGAGGGAGACGATGCCGGTCGCCCCCGACTCGGCGATCGCGCGGTAGGTGGCGGCGAAGACCTCGGGGCTGGGCCGGGATGTGGTGACGGGGCGCCGCTTCTGGAGTGCCTGGGCCAGGGAACGGGCCGAGATCTCGGTGCCTTCTTCGAGCGCCTGGTCGCCGAGGACCACGGTCAGGGGTACCGCGGTGATGCCGTGGCGCTCCATCGTCCGGGGCGGCAGGTAGGCCGTTGAATCGGTGACGATCGCGACATGGCGGGACATGAGCTGGAGGTTACCCGTCGGGGCGCCCGGACGGCAGCCCGGCCCCTCTCACCTGGGGTCCAGGTCGCGTCAAGTCGTGCTCTCGGGGCGGGGCTTCTTCTGCCAAGGGTAGGTGGGACGGCGCCCCGGCGGAGTGATGGCGGAAGGCGTCGGCACGTCGGCCGGGTGCGACCGAGGGGGCCCCGGCCAGGTCTTGCTGTCGGAAGCGGTCGCGTCCGGAGCCGGTGCGTCGGGCCACGAGGATGTGGGGTCCGGCTCGGTCGTCCAGTGCCGCAGCGCGCCCGCCTCGACGTCTATCTGCGCGCTCAGCGAGTCCAGATCGTCCTCGGCGAACCGGCGGGCCCGGTCCCGCGCGGCCCAGCGCAGCGAGTCCGCGGACCCGGTGATCCGCTCGGTGCGCTCGCGCAGTCCGGGCAGCCGGGTGGCCAGGGTGCCCTTGTCCGGCTCCGTCTCCAGTCGCTTGAGCTCGTCGTCCAGCTCCCGCCCGTGCGCGCTGAGCCGCTCGAAGAGCCCCAGGGACTCCTTCAGGGACTCGTCCTCGCCCACGCCCGCTTGCAGCGCGTCCTGCGTGGCCCGCATCGAGGTACGCAGCCTCAGCCGCAGCTGGGCGATCTCGCCGGCCGGGCCGAACTGGGCGAAGGTCCTGGCGCGCAGCGTGCTGTCCTCGACCGTGCGGCGGGCCTGCGAGATCGTGCGGTCCACGCCGCGCTTGGCGGCGCCGATCACCCTCACCGTGGCATAGGCGCCCAGGACCACGAACAGCAGGAAGAGCAGAGCGATCACTGCGATCACGGCTTCCACCACGCCCCTCCTCCCGACGGTCGCGGCGGCTGCCACGACACTCCTCAACGGTAAACGCGACGGGCAGGTTCGGAGTTCCGGAAGAACCCCGAACCTGCCCGTAGGGGACTACCCCGACGTCCCGGCCCGAAAGAGGCCGCACGACGGGGAGACCTCACGTCACCCCGCGCGCGGACCCGCTCGCGGGCTCCCGCGAAACCGCCAGGACACCTGGCCGCCAGGGACACCTGTGAGCAGCCCGCGCGCGGGCCCTCCGGTCCGCCCTAGGCGGTGACGATGTTCACCAGCTTCGGCGCCCGCACGATCACCTTGCGGATGCCCGCTCCGTCCAGCGCCGCGACGACCTTCTCGTCGGCCAGCGCGATCTTCTCCAGCTCCGCGTCGGAGATCGACGGGGAGACCTCCAGGCGCGCCTTGACCTTGCCCTTGATCTGCACGACACAGGTCACGGCCTCGTCCACGACGTACGCCGGATCGGCCACGGGGAAGTCCTGGTGGACCACCGAGTCCGAGTGACCCAGCTTGCGCCACAGCTCCTCGGCGATGTGCGGGGCCAGCGGCGCGATCAGCAGCACCAGTGCCTCGGCGACCGTCCGCGACACCGGGCCGCCCGCCTTGGTCAGGTGGTTGTTCAGCTCGGTGACCTTGGCGATGGCCGTGTTGAAGCGCAGGCCCTCCAGGTCCTGGCGCACACCGTCGATCGCCTTGTGCAGGACCCGCAGCGTGTCCTCGTCCGCGCCGTCCGCGCCGCCCGTGCCGCCCGTGGCGTCCTCGACGACGGTGACCGCGCCGGTGGTCTCGTCGACGACGTTGCGCCACAGACGCTGCAGCAGCCGGTACTGGCCGACCACCGCGCGCGTGTCCCACGGTCGCGACACGTCCAGGGGACCCATCGCCATCTCGTACAGGCGCAGTGTGTCCGCGCCGTACTCGTCGCAGATCTCGTCCGGAGTGACCGCGTTCTTCAGGGACTTGCCCATCTTGCCCAGCAGCCGGGAGACCTTCTCGCCCTGGTAGTAGAAGGCGCCGTCGCGCTCCTCCACCTCGGCGGCCGGTACGGCGATGCCACGGCTGTCGCGGTACACGAAGGCCTGGATCATGCCCTGGTTGAACAGCTTGTGGAACGGCTCCGCCGAGGAGACATGGCCCAGGTCGAACAGGACCTTCGACCAGAAGCGCGCGTACAGCAGGTGCAGCACGGCGTGTTCGGCGCCGCCCACGTACAGGTCGACGCCGCCGGTGGGCTGTCCCTCGCGCGGGCCCATCCAGTACTGCTCGATGGCCGGGTCGACCAGCTTCCGGTCGTTGTGCGGGTCCAGGTAGCGCAGTTCGTACCAGCAGGAACCGGCCCAGTTGGGCATGGTGTTGGTCTCGCGGCGGTACTTCCGCGGGCCGCGGCCGTCGCCCAGGTCCAGGGTGACGTCGACCCAGTCCTCGTTGCGGGACAGCGGCGTCTCCGGGGAGGTGTTCGCGTCGTCCGGGTCGAAGGTGCGCGGTGAGTAGTCCTCGACCTCCGGCAGCTCCAGGGGCAGCATCGACTCGGGCAGCGCGTGGGCGACGCCGTCCTCGTCGTACACGATCGGGAAGGGCTCGCCCCAGTAGCGCTGACGGCTGAACAGCCAGTCGCGCAGCCGGAAGTTGACGGTGCCCTCGCCGATGCCCCTGCGGGCCAGCCACTCGGTGATGCGCGCCTTGGCGTCGACGACGCCCAGGCCGTCCAGGGAGACCTCGGCGCCCGAGGAGTTGACGATCTTCGCGTCGTACGAGGCGAAGGCGTCGTCCCACGTCGAGGGGTCGGTGCCCCGGTCGTCGCTCGGCTCGACGACGCAGCGCATCGGCAGCTCGAAGGCGCGCGCGAACGCGAAGTCGCGGGTGTCGTGCGCCGGGACGGCCATGATGGCGCCGGTGCCGTAGCCCATCAGTACGTAGTCGGCGATGAACACGGGGATGCGCTCGCCGCTGACGGGGTTGGTGGCGTACACGCCGGTGAAGACGCCGGTCTTGTCCTTGGCCTCGGCCTGACGCTCGACGTCGGACTTCGACGCGGCCTGCGCACGGTAGGCGGCGACGGCCTCGGCCGGGTTGGCGTGCGCGCCGGTCCACACCTCGTGGGTGCCCTCCGGCCAGGCCGCCGGGACGAACTTGTCGACCAGCGGGTGCTCGGGGGCCAGCACCATGTAGGTGGCGCCGAACAGGGTGTCCTGGCGCGTGGTGAAGACCGTGATGGCCTCGCCGTCGACCGGGAAGTCGACGCGGGCGCCTTCGGAGCGCCCGATCCAGTTGCGCTGCTGCAGCTTGATGGCCTCGGGCCAGTCCAGCGCCTCCAGGTCGTCCAGCAGGCGGTCGGCGTACGCCGTGATCCGCATGTTCCACTGCCGCAGCTTGGCCTTGAAGACGGGGAAGTTGCCGCGCTCGGAGCGGCCGTCCGCGGTGACCTCCTCGTTCGCCAGTACGGTGCCCAGCCCGGGGCACCAGTTGACGGGCGCGTCGGAGGCGTACGCCAGCCGGTACTCGCTCAGGGTGTCGGCGCGCTCGGTGGCGGTCAGCTCGTTCCACGCGCGCGCGTGGCCGTCAGCGCCCGCGACGGCACGGTCACCGCTCTCGAACTGGGCGATCAGCGCGGCGATCGGACGGGCCTTGCCGGCCTCGTCGTCGTACCAGGAGTTGAAGATCTGCAGGAAGATCCACTGGGTCCACTTGTAGTACTCCGGGTCGATCGTGGCGAACGACCGGCGCTTGTCGTGGCCCAGGCCCAGCGCGCGCAGCTGGACCTTCATGTTCTCCATGTTGGCCTCGGTGGACACGCGCGGGTGCGTGCCGGTCTGCACGGCGTACTGCTCGGCGGGCAGGCCGAAGGCGTCGAAGCCCAGGGTGTGCAGGACGTTGTGACCGGTCATCCGCTGGAAGCGGGCGAACACGTCGGTGGCGATGTAGCCCAGCGGGTGCCCCACGTGCAGGCCCGCACCGGACGGGTACGGGAACATGTCCATGATGAACTTCTTGGGCTTCGCGGCCAGCTCGGGATCGCCCGCCAGGTCCCCGCTGGGGTTCGGCGCCTCGTACGTGCCCTCGGCGTCCCAGAAGTCCTGCCAGCGTGCTTCGATCTCCGCGGCCATCGCGGCCGTGTAGCGGTGCGGCGCTGCCACCTCGGAGGCGGCAGCGGGGTTCGTCTCGCTCATGATCCTCAAAGCTCCATCGATCGTCTCTGCCAGCGGCTCAGAAATGAAAAATCCCCTCGCACAGGAGGGGAGGCCGCGCCGATTCCGACCACGGGTCGTCAGTGGTCGGGACTGATCAGCGCGGCTCACTAAGCAGAAGGCGTACGGCACGCATGGCGTCAGGGTACCGCAGCACCCGCGCGTGTCGCGACGGGCTTCCGGGGCACGCGACACGCCGTGCGACGGTCACGATCGCGCCAAAAAACTGAACAATATTCAAATATTACTTCGCGTAACGGACTCTAAGGGACAACACAAGGGCCTGGCGGCCCTTTGATAACAACGTAATAACTGAATCTCGTATCCCTCAGGAGGGACTCGACCTAGAGTGCCGCTTCGGGACCGCTTCCCCGAACCGTTGGGAGTAACCCCCCTATGAACCCTCGTCGTAATGGCAGCACTCTTCCCCGCCCAGGTCGCTCCGCCTATGGAGTGGCCACCGCTGCCATTCTGCTTCTCATACCCGTGGTCGTACTGGCAGGAGGCAACGGAGTCCGGGACTTCCTCAACTTCGGCGCCGGCGTGCTGTCCCTGGTCGCTCTCTCCTGCTCCGTCATCTGGGGGCTGGTGGCGACCGACCGGCTGTTCCTGAACACCCGGCAGCGCCTGGTGGCGCAGGCGGTGCACCGCACGACCTCCGTCTCCTCGGTCGCCTTCCTGCTGCTGCACATCTCGGTCAAGCTGGCGCTCGACCACACCGTGCTGATCGCCGCGCTGATCCCGTTCAGCCTCGGCGTCTCCGGGACGGCCGGACTCATCGGCTTCGGCTCCCTGGCCGGACTGCTCATGATCTTCACGGCCATCACCGGAGCGCTGCGCGGCGCCTTCGCGTCCCCGGCCCCGGTCGCGTCCCGCTGGCGCGCGATGCACATGCTGGCCTACCCGGCCTGGTGCTCCGCCCTGATCCACGGCCTCTACGCGGGTCGACAGGCGAAGCCGATCTTCACGATCCTGTACAGCCTGTGCCTGGTCGCGGTCATGGCCGCGCTCGCGCTGCGCGCGGCGCCCGCCCCCTACAAGCGCAAGATCGCCGACCGGGTCCTCGCGCTCCTCGGTCAGGGCAACGGCTACAGCGCCCGCATGGCACGCGAGGAGCAGCTGGCGGCATCCCGTGCCGCCAGGGCCGAGAACACCATGCCGGGCTTCGCGCCACGCCCCGGACAGCAGTCCGCGGGGGACTCCTTCGTGCCGCCGCAGCGCACCCCGGGCCCCGAGCAGTCGCTCTACCAGACCCCGGCGGACCCCGCCGCCGCGGGCGGGGCGCCCGGTTTCGCGGCCGCCTACCGGGCCATGTCGGGAACGCCCGGCGGGAACCCCGCGGGGGCGGCGCCGACCGAGCGCTTCCAGATGCCGATGAACACGCAGCCCACGGAGACGTTCCCACGCGCCGACGGCAGCAGCCCGTCGGGCAGTTGGCCCATCCCCTCGCCGCCGCCGGTCGGCGAGGCGCCCCGCTCCGCGTACGACCCGCTCGCCGACACGGGATACAACATCCCCGTCTACGACAATTCGGCCACGCCCGGATACGGCACGAGTGACGTGTACAACACCGGTGAGTCGAACCCGGCCTTCGGCACGTACAACACCAACGACACGTACGACAGCGGTCCCACGACTGACGTACTGCCGGGTGCCTTCGACGCTCCTGGCTCCGGTGAACCATGGAACGCCCCTTCCGGAGGCTTTAAGTGAACGAGGCCCTGCCCGACGTCCCGGAGGTCCGCGTCGTCGGACTTCCGCAGCTCACGTCGGGTTTCGACCTGGTTGAACGGCTCGACCTGCCCATGCACCTCAAGGTGCACGGGCCGCTCGAGCCGATGGGCGGTGAACAGCTCGCGGGCCTCGCCGAGGCCATCAACCTGAAGGGCCGCGGCGGCGCGGGTTTCCCCTTCGCCAGGAAACTGCGCTCGGTCGCCGAGTCGGCCATCAGCAAGGGCATCCGGCCCGTGGTGGTCGTCAACGGAAGCGAGGACGAACCCGCCTGCCGCAAGGACACGGTGCTCATCAACCGTGCCCCGCACCTCATCCTGGACGGAGCCCTGCTGGCCGCGGAGGCCATGGGCGCCCGCACCCTGGTCATCGGCGTGACGCGTGAGTCCACCCAGCGGTCCATGGAGGCCGCGCTGGCCGAGCGCGGCCTGAGCGACCGGCGCGGATCGCCGCTTCGCGCGCGCGTGCAGCGCAATCCGATACGCATGGTGACCGGGGCCGCGGCCTCGCTCGTCCGTTCCATCGACGGCGGCCCGGCCATCCCGCCCGGCCGCAAGATCAGCGCGTCGCAGACCGGCGTGGGCGGCGCGCCCACGCTGCTGTCGAACGCCGAGACGTTCGCGCAGCTGGCCATCGCCGCCCGCATCGGCCCCGACCGCTACCGCAACACCGGCCTGTACGACGAGCCCGGCACCGTCCTGCTCACCGTCTCCGGCGCGGTCGCGCGCCCCATGGTGATCGAGGTTCCGACCGGCGTACCGCTGCGGTACGTGCTCCAGCTCGCCGGCGCCCCGCCCATGCCGCAGGGCGTGCTGACCGGTGGCTACCACGGCAAGTGGCTGGACGCGGCGGCGGTCAACGAGGCGATCGTCTCGCGCGACAACCTGGCCGCCGTGGGCGGCGCGCTCGGTGCCGGCGCGATCCTGCCCATCACCCAGGAGACGTGCCCGCTGGGCGAGTCGCTCCGAGTGGCGCAGTGGCTGGCCGAGGAGAGCGCGGGACAGTGCGGTCCCTGCTACCTCGGCCTGCCCGCCGCGGCGCGCGGTCTGGAGGACATCCTCAACGGCGGCGGTCCGGCCGCCCTGGAAGCCGTGAAGCAGGTCGCCAAGGCCGTGAAGCGACGCGGTGCGTGCTCCCACCCGGACGGCTCGGCGATGTTCATCGAGTCCACGATCAAGGCGTTCACCGACGACCTCGCCGCGCATGTCCTCGGAAACGGCTGCGGAAGGCCCGTGGAGGGCGTTCTGCCGCTCTTCGAGGGCGGCCAGACCCCGACGGGCATCCCGGGCGGCCAGGCGCTGGAGGAGGCGGGCCCCAGCCGTCAGAAGATCTACGTCGACTGGACGCTGTGCCGCGGGCACGGCCTGTGCGCGGACATCCTGCCCGAGGTCTTCGAGCTCGGCGCGGACGGGTTCCCCACCGTCGCCCAGGCACAGGTCCCCCGGTACGCGGAGGCGAAGGCGCTGCGCGCCGTACGCCGCTGCCCGGCGCTCGCCCTGCGCCTCGAGGAGGACACCAGATCCTCCGCGCCGGCACGCAACAACCTGCCGGTGCTGTCGCAGCGCCGTGGCCGCCGGGCGCTCGGCAGCGGCCGCTGAACACCACGAAGGCGGGCCACCCGGATCGGGTGGCCCGCCTTCAGATTCTGTGGAGCTAAGGAGAATTGAACTCCTGACCTCCTGCATGCCATGCAGGCGCTCTACCAACTGAGCTATAGCCCCTTGTTTTGTTCCGCCCGGTCTCCCCGGCGGCTGAGCAAACATTACACGGTCCTCCCCGTGCACCACCAAATCGATTCCGCGCCGCTCGGACAATACGGACATGCCGGATGGTGCCGACCTCCGTGACCGTGATCGCCCTCCCCCGTGCCCGTCGCCACGCGCCCGTCGCCCGGGGGCATGCCTGTCGTCGTCAGCCGTCTTCTGGTGCGCGCAACCGGCCGCGCACGTGTCGATGAGCGACCTGACGGTGTACCGGGCGGAGGACGCGCCCGTACGCGCTGGGGGCGACCTCCGAGCGCCGCGCACGACCGGGGCTCATCTGCCCGCCGCCTGCCCGCCGTTCGCCGCCCCGCCGTTCACACCGCTGACCCTGCTCCCGGCGACGCGCGGGAGGCATCCGCCGTCGCCACCGCCGTGGCCCTCAGCTCGTACGCGCTGTGGCGGGTACCGCACGGCCACGGTCGGCTCGAACTCCACCGGAACGGCGCCCTGTCGGCCCTGTCGGCCCTCTACAGGGGAGCCGGCCGCACCTTCCTGGCCCTTCTCCGGGTCAGGCTGTCGCGAACGAGTAGAAGCGCTTGAGCGTGCAGTGCTCGTCGAGGAGCCGCCCGTAGATCGGCTCGCCCTCCAGCTCGCGGTACGTCTCGATCGGATCGCCTTTTATGATCAGCGCCCGCGCGCACTCCTCGCACCAGTACTGGTAGTCGTGGTTGACCGGTTCCATGTCGCGGACGATGGGCGTACCACTGCCGCACCAATCGCACTTTCGCCTGTGTGCACCCATCGATCAGCTCCAGCTGTGGCCGCAGGCCGTGCACACGTAGGGGATCCCGCCGCTGTCGCCGAGGATCTGGGCGATGTGGACGGATCCGCGGGAAGGACAGTCGAGGCGAGTGGCTCTTCTACGTTTCGGTGCCACTTCGAGAAGATCGTGGACCCCCTCGAGGATGCTCGCAGGCATCGCTTCTCCCTCCCGTCGGGCCGCGCCCCCTTCCGGCCGTTTGATTCTGCCACGGCCGGAGCAATACGGTCAGCGACGCCTTCGTACCAGTCCGGACACAGCACCCGACGTAACCGTCGCGGCCAGCGCATACGTGCACATGAGGAGCGCGTCCGCAGAGGTATACGCCCCCGGAGCCCCAAGTGACTCAAGCCGGTTCAAGAAGAGTGTGCCCAAGGTCGCACGGCGGTCCAGGGCACACGAAAAATCCCGCCCCCCAGGGGGACGGGATCTTTTTCACCGAATCTTCCACGACTCCGGGGAGTCGATCTGTGGAGCTAAGGAGAATTGAACTCCTGACCTCCTGCATGCCATGCAGGCGCTCTACCAACTGAGCTATAGCCCCTTGCGTTCTTCCCGCCCTGCGGGGCGAACAAGAAGAACTTTAGCCTGCGACCTGCCGGAAAGTGAAATCCGGTCCCGACGGGTCCATGGGACCGGACGGAGGGCCGCTCGAGCCGCTCAGTCGTCGTCCCCGAGCACCGGCTCCGGCAGCGTGCCGGCGTTGTGCTCCAGCAGCCGCCAGCCCCGCGCACCCCGTCCGAGGACGGACCAGCAGCAGTTGGAGAGGCCACCGAGGCTCTCCCAGTGCTGTGACTCGAGGCCGAGCAGACGCCCGATGGTCGTACGGATCGTGCCGCCGTGACTGACGACCACGAGGGTGCCGTCCTCGGGGAGTTTGTCGACGTGCCGCAGCACCACGGGAGCGGCGCGGTCGGCGACCTCGGACTCCAGTTCGCCCCCGCCGCGGCGCACGGGCTCGCCGCGCTTCCAGGCGGCGTACTCGTCGCCGTACCGGCCGAGGATCTCCTCGTGCGTCAGGCCCTGCCAGACGCCCGCGTAGGTCTCCCGCAGGGCCTCGTCGTGGGTGACGTCCAGGCCGGTGAGGTCGGCCAGCTCGGTGGCCGTGGCGGCGGCGCGCCGGAGGTCCGAGGCGACGATCGCGTCGGGCTCCAGCGAGGCGAGCAGCCGGGCGGCGCGCCGGGCCTGGCCGATGCCGGTCTCGGTGAGCTCGACGTCCGTGGAGCCCTGGAAGCGGCTCTCCACGTTCCAGGAGGTCTGGCCGTGCCGCCACAGGATGACGCGGCGGCCCCGGCCCGGCTTCCTGCCGGCCCCGGCGATCACCGCAGCTCCTCCAGTTCGGCTGAGTCCTCCTCGGCCCGCAGCTTGGCGTGCTCGGCGCTCTTGCCGCGGGTGGCCTTGGCGTCGGCCGGCAGATCCAGCTCGGGGCAGTCCTTCCAGAGCCGCTCCAGGGCGTAGAAGACGCGCTCCTCGCTGTGCTGGACGTGCACGACGATGTCGACGTAGTCGAGCAGCACCCAGCGGGCCTCGCGGTCGCCCTCGCGGCGCACCGGCTTGACGCCGAGCTCCTTGCTCAGGCGCTCCTCGATCTCGTCGACGATCGACTTGACCTGGCGGTCGTTGGGTGCGGACGCCAGCAGGAAGGCGTCGGTGATCGACAGCACATCGCTGACGTCGTAGGCGATGATGTCGTGCGCGAGCTTGTCGGCGGCCGCCTGCGCGGCGGCGGTGATGAGCTCGATGGAGCGGTCCGTGGCGGTCACTACGCGGCTTTCCCTCGGCGGTCAGTAATGACTCAAGGGTCTCACGGACAGCCGAGGGCACCCCACGCGTTTCCGCGGCCGCGCCCCGAGAGCCCCGGGACACGGCCGCGGACACCTCGTGATCGCGGCCGTCACCGCCGATCACGCGGCGTCACCCGGTCGAGGTACTCACCTTGTAGTCCTGGCCCAGGACCACGGACACATCCGCGTTGGACGTCGTCCTGCCCTTCGTCACCGCGCTGGTCGGCAGGTCCAGGGTCTTCGCGACCTCGACGGCGTCGTTCTTCTTCGCGTCGTCGGTGTACGTGATCCGCGACACGCTCTGGGCCGCGGCCGCGGTGCCGGAGTCCAGGAAGGTGTATCCGCCGTTGACCACGACGACGCGGGCCTTCTCCGTGGCGGACTTCACGCCGGTGGCGTTCCTGATGCCGACCCGGACGGCGGCGCCGGCGTCGGGACTCTTCGCGCTGCCGCCGAGCACGTCCTTGACCACGCTGTCGGTGGCGCTCTGGGTCAGGGTGCCGTCCTGCTGCACGGGCAGCAGCGCCGTCTTGTAGTCGCCGCCCTTGGCGAGGTCGGCGAGCTTGGCGAGGAAGACGCCGAGGTCCTGGTCGGTCAGCGGCGGGTCGAGGATCTGCGCGAGGGTCTGCACGGTGGTCGTCGCGGCCTGCTTGTCGGACGACAGCTTGCGCAGGACGCCCTGCATGACCTGCCCGAACCGCTCCAGCTGGGCGTTCTGGGCCTCGCCGGGGGCGCGGTAGGTCGCGTAGGCGACGGCCGCCTTGCCGCTGAGGGTCTGGTCCTCGCCCTTCCTCACGAGGGGCGGCTCGCCCTTCTTCTTCGCACCGGGGTCGGGCACGGTGGCGTTGGTCGTGATGTCGATGTTGCCGACGAGTTCGACGAGGTTGCTGAGATAGGGGGTGTCGAGGCGCCAGGTGCCCTGGATGTCGGTCCCCAGCACCGTGTCGATCGCGTCCTGCGTCCCGGAGGAACCGTCGTCGTCGACAGACTTGGCGAGCGTGGTCGTCGAACCGTCGTCGCCCGTCAGGGCAAGGGAGTTGGGCAACAGGACGGTGGTGCCCCGCTTGGTCGTGGTGTTGTCGACGAGCAGCGCGGTGGAGGTGCCGCCGCCCTTCGTGTCGTGCAGGTGGACGACGAGCACGTCGCGGTTCTGGGCGCTCGACGCCGTCGTCACGGCGGGCTTGTCGTGCGAGGAGGCGCCGGGCAGCTTGCCCGCGTACCAGAGGTAGCCGACACCGCCGACCACGACGAGGGCGAACACCACGACCAGGGCGACGATCCGGCCGCGGGCACGGCGGCGGGCCTCCTCGCGGCGTTCGGTGCGGTTCTCGGTGAACTTCAGCCAGTCGATGACGTCCTCGGACTCGGCTTCCTGCTCCTCGACGAACGCGAACTGCTCGGTGCCGTAGTCCCGGTCGGCCCGCGGCCCACCGTCCTCCGTGGAGCCCGCCTGCTGCGGGATGTACGCGGTCTGCTCGGCGACCCGCGGCTGCTGCCCGGTGCTCGCGGCACCGGCCGTGCCCGGGGTCTGTCCGCCGTACCCGGAGGGCCCGTCCTGGGCCGCCCGCCCGGTCTGGACCGGAGGACCCGGCCGGCCCGACTGAGCTGTCCGACCCGCCCGGCCCATGCGTCCGTTCTGCCCGCCGCGCTCGGTCTGCGCCGTGTGCGCCGCGTGGGGAGGCTGGGGCGTCCGGGCCTGCTGCCCGTAGGGGTCGTACGCCGTATCCGCCCCGTCGGGAGCGGGCGAGCCGGCTCCGTACGGGTCGTACGCGGGGACGGACGCCTGCTGACCGGTGTCGTAGGAGGACACCGGCTGCTGACCGGTGTCGTAGGAAGACACCGGCTGCCGGCCGGTGTCATAGGCCGTCCCGCCGTTCGCGTACGGGTCGTAGCCGTAGCCCTGGGACTGCTGGGACTGCTGGGGCTGCGCGTACGGGTCGTAGGTCTGCTGGGACGGCTGGGGCTGCACCTGCCGGTACACAGGCTGCCCGAACTCGTCGTAGCCGACGAGCTCGTACTGGTCGCCGCCCGTGTATCCGTCGTATCGGTCGTTCACCGGTGCCCCTCTCGGCTCACTCGCCGCGGTACAGCTCACGCTTGTCGATGTAGCGCACTACACCGTCCGGCACCAGATACCAGACGGGATCTCCTCTGCCGACCCTCGCACGACAGTCTGTCGACGAGATGGCGAGCGCGGGAACCTCGACGAGCGAGACCCCGCCCTCGGGCAGCCCGGGGTCGGTCAGGGTGTGACCGGGCCGGGTGACTCCGATGAAGTGCGCGAGGGAGAACAGTTCTTCGGCGTACCGCCAGGTGAGGATCTGGCCGAGCGCGTCGGCGCCGGTGATGAAGAAAAGGTCGGCGTCGGGGTTGAGAGCACGCAGGTCGCGCAGGGT
Organism: Streptomyces sp. NPDC005195; assembly: GCF_040608315.1. Classification (NCBI taxonomy): domain Bacteria; kingdom Bacillati; phylum Actinomycetota; class Actinomycetes; order Kitasatosporales; family Streptomycetaceae; genus Streptomyces; species Streptomyces sp. NPDC005195. The sequence continues at coordinate 179,275 of NZ_JBEXHZ010000002.1, read as the reverse complement.
GTCCGTGGTGTAGGTCGGTCCGCCGCGGTCGATGTCGATCCGGCTCACCGAGAACTGCGGGTTCTCGGCGGTCGCGATGACCGTCATCAGATAGCGGTCCTCGGCCGGCGAGACCTTCCGGTCGGACTTCTGCCACGGCTGCCCGGTCGGTACGAAGACCACCTCGTCGAGGTGGAACTGCGCGGCGACCTCGCTGGCCGCCACCAGGTGCCCGTGGTGGATCGGGTCGAACGTCCCGCCCATCACGCCGAGACGGCGCTTGCCGGGAGTCGAGGGGCCGTTGCGGCGCCCAGTCGTCAGCCGGCTCACGCCGCCACGCACCGCGCCACCCGCTGCGTCACCGACGGAGCCGCTCTCCGAGTCACTCGCCGGACCGGTAGGCATGTGCTGCTCTCCCATGCGTGCAGACCCTACCGGCCCGGTCGACGGGCTCCGCCCGACAGGGGTCCCGGGGACGGCCGCGGGTGGCTGAAAGGGCTCAGCGGTCGCGGTTGAAACGCGTCGTGATCCACAGCAGCAGGAGCAGGATGAAGAGGGCGCCACCGCCGGTCAGGAACGGGCTGAGGCTCTCATGGTTACCACCGTGCTCCTCGCCCTCGGCGGCAAGCGTGACCAACTGTGCGGCAGTGCTGTGGAAGCTCATCTCGGCAGGACCTATCCGATGGAGGTCCCCCCGCTCGAGCGAAGTCGAGAGTGGGGGAGCGCGGGACAACTACGTCGGCCCATCGTAAGCGGGTGCCCCGGCGACGATCACGTCGACTCCGCCGTTGGGGAAGCCTGTTGCCGCGCGCGACGGTCACCGGCACCCCGTACGACGGTCACCGCGCCGGACACCCCCGCGCGGAGCTTTCAGTCGTCCTCGCGCTTGTACCCCCGCAGCAGGAACCAGGCGGTCAGGGCCAGCCCGACGATCATCACGATCAGCACGACGCGGAGCAGATCGCCCGGGCCCTGCTTGTCTGCCGCGCTCGCGGCCTCGGTGAGCCAGGCGGCTGCGGGGATGTGCTCCATGGCGTACGACTCCTTCTCTGTACTGCCCGTCAACGGTATCTCCGCCTAGGCTGGGCCGTGCCTTGGGGGCACATAGGGCACTCCGACGCGCATGGGGGAACACATGTCCGACGACAGTCATCAGGGGAACGGGCACGAGAAGGTGCCGAGCAGGCAGCGCAGGCGCTTCGAGGGGATCTCCTCGCGGGCGTACGAACACCCGGCGGACCGCTCGGCCCTGGTGGCCCTGCGCAAGCTCACCGGCTTCGACACGGTCTTCAAGGCCCTGAGCGGCCTGCTGCCCGAGCGCAGCCTGCGGCTGCTGTTCCTGTCCGACTCGGTGCGCGTCTCGGACGCCCAGTTCGCGCACCTCAACGCCATGCTGCGGGACGCCTGTCACATCCTGGACCTGGAGAAGGTCCCGCCGATGTACGTCACCCAGGACCCGCAGCCGAACGCGATGTGCATCGGCCTGGACGAGCCGATCATCGTCGTCACGACCGGCCTCGTGGAGCTGCTGGACGAGGAGGAGATGCGGGCCGTCGTCGGGCACGAGGTCGGCCACGCGCTGTCCGGTCACTCCGTCTACCGCACGATTCTGCTCTTCCTGACCAGCCTCGCCCTCCGGGTGGCCTGGATCCCGCTGGGCAACCTCGCGATCATGACCATCGTGACCGCGCTGCGGGAGTGGTTCCGCAAGTCGGAGCTGTCGGCCGACCGGGCGGGGCTGCTCGTCGGGCAGGACCCGCGGGCCTCGATGCGCGGACTGATGAAGATCGCGGGCGGCAACCACCTGCACGAGATGAACGTGGACGCGTTCCTCGCGCAGGCCGAGGAGTACGAGGCCGGGGGCGACCTGCGCGACTCCGTGCTCAAGATCCTCAACGTCCTCAACCGTACGCACCCCTTCACCACGGTGCGCGCCGCCGAGCTGAAGAAGTGGGCCGAGTCCCGCGACTACCAGCGGATCATGGACGGTCACTATCCGCGGCGCAGCGAGGACAAGGACACCTCGGTCTCGGACTCGTTCCGGCAGTCGGCGTCGAGCTACGCGACGGATGTGAAGAACTCCAAGGACCCGCTGATGAAGCTGGTCAGCGACATCGCGGGCGGGGCGGGCGACCTCGGCGGCCGGGTGCGGCGCGGCTTCGGCGGCTTCGCGGGCGGCTCCCCCAAGGACGCTCCGCAGCGGGACGGCGACCAGGGCCCCGGTGACACCGGCCCGGACGACGGCCGCCCCGGCGACGACCCCGGTTCCCAGGGCGACGCGGGACCCAAGGGCGACGGCTGACCGGACCCCGCGCCGGTCGCCGGTCGCTGATCTCCGGGCGCGGCCGCGTGGCACCGCCCGGAGATCGGTGGGCGCCGGCGCGCGGGTCGGGTCAGGTCCTCGGCTGCGCGTTCGTCGCCAGCGACCCGCACAGCGCCGTCGCGCTGCCGGTCGCGTACGGGTCGGTGCCGGCCGGGCCGCCCGCCTTCGCCGTCTGCCCGGCGAGCAGGGGACGCAGCCGGTCCGCCGAGGCGTCGGCGCAGGCGAGCGGTCCGGCCTGGAGGGAGGAGACGACCAGCTCGGCCTGGTGCATGCGCAGGTCGTCGCGGTCGAAGCGGAAGTGCAGCTCGCGCCGGACGGTGAACAGGGAGGCCTTCGCACGGCTGTCCGCGCCTGTCGGCTTGAGGGCGTAGACGAACGTGTGGTCCGCGACGACCTCCAGGGTGTCCGGGTCGGATTCGGCGGCCTGCAGGGTGCCCTGCACCCGGATCCTGAGGTCGGCCAGCTCGGTGCGGGCGGTGTCGAAGCGCACCAGCCAGCCGGTGGGCGCGTGCCGTCCGTCGGCGGCCGGGTGGGTGAAGCTCTGGTCGAACTGGTCGAGCTGCTGGGGGTCGAGCAGAATCCGTACCGGCCGGTCGGTGCCGCCCGTGAGCACCTCCGGGTCGAGCGAGGACTTCACGAGGTAGTCCTTGGCGGTCGTCAGGGCGGCGACGACCTGGCTGTCCGAGAAGTGCGCGGTGCGGCGGGAGGCGGGCAGCGCGATGCCCTCGGCACCGACGCCGAACTGCGCCGCGGGACTGTGCGCGTACAGGTCGTCGACGTTCACGGCCCCCGGCACGGGGGTCTGGGGCGCGAGGGGTATGACCGTCATGCGCAGCGGCTCCGGCGGCTGGGCGACGGGGTTCTCGTAGGGGTGTCGTACGCCCATGTAGATCGCGGTGCCGAAGGCGACGGCTATCAGCAGGACCAGGATCAGCGCCTGCCGGGACAGGCCGCGCTGCAGAGCGGGACGGCGGCGTACGGCCGGGGAGTGGTCGGCCATCCGCTCGCGCGCGGAGAACTCCTGGAGGCGGGCAGCGCGGACGAACGACTCGTCGAAGACGACGGATCGGTACTCGTCCTCTCCACCTGCGGGAGCGCCCTCGGGTGTCCCCTCAGGAGGGTCTCCAGGCCCGCCCATACCTTCAGAGTAGGTCTCCGGGGCCCCCGGTAAACGCGGTGGTGCACGACAAGTTCTGACAGGATCCCACCAAGACCACCCGGGATCATCAGGGTGTTCGAAGGGTCGACAACGCCGCTGGTGTCACGGGGTTCGGGGCACCGCCGGCACGGCCGGGTGGGAGTACTGGGCCGAAGCCGAGGGCCCGGTGCCGGTGACCTTGTCCCGGCCTTGTTCGAGGCCTGTGGAGGCCGGTGACGGGACCTGGTCCTGGCGGCCCGAGGAGGCCCCCCGGTAGACCGCCGTGAAGGCCAGGGCGACCATGCCGATGCCCATCACCACGGCCAGCACCCAGGCCACCGGACGGTGCCAGCGGGCCTGCTTCCCGTAGGCCCTGCCGTACGCTCCCGGCGCGCCGTAGCGGCCTTCCAGGACCTCGGCGTCGTCCAGGCCGTCCCGGTCCGGGTCACGTCCGTGTCCGCGGTGGCCGTCGGGCCCGAAACCGTCCTCGTAGCGCTCGTCGTCGCCGCGGGTGCCCCGGGCGTGCGCCCGGCGCGCTTCCGCCTCGGAGGCCTCCGCGCGGGCCTGAGCGGCTGCCAGCAGGCGTTCCACGGCGGTCGGCTCATGGATCACCGCCGCCCGTACGAAGTCCTCGTCGAAGACCACGGAGGCGAACTCTTCGTCCGCACCCCCGCGGTCGTGGTCGTCGTCGGGCTCCCAGCCGTCAGGGAACGGCGTGCCCCCCACGTCCTCCGGCACGGATCCAGAGTAGACCTGGGGGGTCATTTTGGGCAGACGGTACGGAAATTCATCCGCCTGTCGAGACGCCTCTGGCGCGGGCCTCGCCGTCGCGCGCCGTATGACCTGCGCCGCGCGCCCCGCGCCCCCGGCGCCCCGGTGTCTCAGCGCCGGATGTGTCCGTCCCCCGTGACGATGTACTTGGTGCTCGTCAGCTCCGGCAGCCCCATGGGCCCCCTGGCGTGCAGCTTCTGCGTGGAGATGCCGATCTCCGCGCCGAAGCCGAACTGTCCGCCGTCGGTGAACCGCGTCGAGGCGTTCACGGCGACCGTGGTGGAGTCCACCAACTGGGTGAAGCGGCGGGCCGCCTGCTGCGAGGTGGTGACGATGGCCTCGGTGTGGCCGGAGGTCCACAGCCGGATGTGTTCGACGGCCCGGTCGAGGGAGTCGACGACCGCGGCGGCGATGTCGTAGGAGAGGTACTCCGTCTCCCAGTCCTCGGGCGTGGCCTCGACGACGGTGGCCTTGGAGCCCTTGGCGTAGGCGAGGACGCGCTCGTCGGCGTGCACGGTGACTCCGGCGTCCGCGAGGGCGTCCAGGGCGCGCGGCAGGAACTCGGGCGCGATGTCCTGGTGCACGAGGAGGGTCTCGGCGGAGTTGCAGACGCTGGGCCGCTGGGCCTTGGAGTTGATCAGGATGTCGATCGCCATGTCGAGGTCGGCGTTCGCGTCGACGTACACGTGGCAGTTGCCGGTGCCGGTCTCGATGACGGGGACGATGGACTCCTGGACGACCGTACGGATCAGCGAGGCGCCGCCGCGCGGGATGAGGACGTCGACCAGACCGCGGGCCCGCATCAGTTCGCGCACCGACTCGCGGCCCTCGCCGGGCACCAGCTGGATGGCGTCGGCGGGCAGCCCGGCACCGCCCACGGCGTCGCGCAGCACGCGGACGAGGGCGGTGTTCGACTCGAAGGCCGAGGAGGAGCCGCGCAGCAGGACCGCGTTGCCGGACTTCAGGCAGAGGGCGGCGGCGTCGACCGTCACGTTCGGGCGGGCCTCGTAGATGATGCCGACGACACCGAGCGGGACGCGGACCTGGCGCAGATCGATGCCGTTCGGGAGGGTGGAGCCGCGCACGACCTCGCCGACCGGGTCGGGCAGCGCGACGACGTCCCGTACGTCCGAGGCGATGGCGCGGACGCGCTCGGGCGTCAGCGTGAGCCGGTCGATGACGGTCTCGCTGGTCCCGGCCTCCCGGGCCCGCGCGATGTCCTTCGCGTTGGCCGCGACGATCTCGCTCGTACGGACCTCCAGCGCGTCCGCGATGGCGAGCAGCGCGTCGTCCTTCTCGGCCCGCGGCAGCGGTGCGAGGTCGGCGGCGGCGGCCTTGGCGCGGTAGGCGGCCCGGGTGACCGGAGACATCGAGTCGTACGGCGAGAGCGTGGTCATGTCGGAAGGGTAGTGCGCCGGACGTGTCCGGCCGGCCGTTGTCCCACACCCCGAGACACCCTCAAAAGGGGTGAACTCCCACCGGAGTGGCCGGAAGCGGGCCGTACCCTTCCGCGATGCGCTGGTGGTAGGTCTCGCGGTCGATGACCTCCAGGCCGACGATCTCCCAGGGCGGGAGCTTGGCGGTCTGCCGGTGCTCGCCCCACAGGCGCAGTGCGACGGCCGCCGCGTCGTGCAGGTCGCGGGCCTCCTCCCAGTAGCGGATCTCCGCGTGGTCGTTGGCGTACCGGCTGGTCAGCAGGAAGGGGTGGTCATGGGCCAGTTGTTCCAGTCCTCGCCGCACCTCCTTCAGCGGGGCCTCGCCGCCCGAGACGCTCAGCGTGACGTGCCACAGCCGCGGCTGGTCGGCCGGCTCCTCGCCCTCGAAGGTGTCTCCGGCCGCGACGCTCGTCAGGGCCCGTTCCTCGCCCGCCGCACGGGATGGGGCTCCCCCCGCTCGCGCGGAGCCGAGTGTGGGGGAGGCACCACCGCGCGACGCCGCCGCCCCAGGGCGCACTCGTCTCACGACGGCCTCCTTCACGCAATGGTCGTCACACAACCTCGGGGTCTCCCTGCAACAAAGTTGAGCAGGTGGGGAGCGCCCGCGTGGCGGTTTTACGGAGTTTCACCGCGCCGCGACGGGCGTCCGCGAAACGTTCACACCAGTTTTCGGCCGGGGTGCGGCGATTGGCCCCCTGGTCGTACACCGGCGCTACGGCGCACAGGTGCCGCGGACAGACGTCCTACGGAAACAGGAGCACCAGGTCGTCGCGGTGGACGACCTCGCGTTCGTAGGCGGGGCCCAGTTCGCGCGCCAGCTCGCGGGTGGAGCGGCCGATGAGCTGGGGGATCTCCTTGGCGTCGAAGTTCACCAGACCCCGGGCGACCGCGCGGCCACCGCTGTCGCGCAGTTCGACGGGGTCGCCCGCGGCGAAGTCGCCCTCGACGGCCGCGATGCCGGCCGGCAGCAGCGAGGTGCGCCGGTCGACGACGGCGCGCACGGCCCCGTCGTCCAGGATGAGCGCGCCCTGCGGGGTCGAGGCGTGCTGGAGCCACAGCAGCCGGTCGGCGGAGCGCTTGCCGGTGGGGTGGAAGTAGGTGCCGGTGTCCCCGCCCGCCAGGGCCTCGGCCGCGTGCACGGCGGAGGTGAGCACGACGGGGATGCCCGCGGCCGCCGCGATCCGGGCGGCCTCGACCTTGGTGACCATGCCGCCGGTGCCGACGCCCGCCTTGCCGGCGCTGCCGATGTCGATGTGCGCGAGGTCCTGCGGTGCGCGCACTTCCGCTATCCGCGAGGTGCCGGGCCGGGCGGGGTCGCCGTCGTAGACACCGTCCACGTCGGAGAGCAGGACCAGCAGGTCGGCGCGGACGAGGTGGGCGACGAGGGCGGCGAGGCGGTCGTTGTCGCCGAAGCGGATCTCGTCCGTGGCGACCGTGTCGTTCTCGTTGACGACCGGCAGGGCGCCCATCGCGAGGAGCTCGTCGAGGGTGCGGGCGGCGTTGCGGTGGTGGGCTCGGCGGCTGGTGTCGTCGGAGGTGAGGAGCACCTGCCCGACACGGATGCCGTGGCGGGCGCAGGACGCGGTGTAGCGGGCGACCAGGAGGCCCTGGCCGACGCTGGCGGCGGCCTGCTGCCGGGCGAGGTCCTTGGGGCGGCGCCGCAGGCCGAGCGGGGCCAGACCGGCGGCGATGGCGCCGGAGGAGACGAGGACGATCTCCTTCTCACCGCCGCTGCGGTGCTTGGCGAGCACGTCGACGAGGGCGTCGACACGGTCCGCGTCGAGGCCGCCGGCTGCCGTCGTCAGCGAGGAGGAACCCACTTTGACGACCATCCGGTGGGCCCGCGTCACGGCCTGCCGTACCGCTGCCGCCCGCCCTGTCGCGTTTCCTTCCGCGTGCCCTGCCACCTGCGGTGTGTCCCCTCGTAGGTCCGGCCGTCCCGCCCGGCAATCTACGCGAAGGGGCCGGGCCGACGCCTCCCGGTCCAGCTGGCGGACGCCTCCGCGTAGTCGCCCGCTCACGGCTCGCGTATGCAGAAAAGGTTGTACACGTTCCTCATGGAACTTAAAGAGGGCGCAAAGATAAGTTGAACGTTGTGGCACCTAATGTTCATCCAGTGAAGCGCATACTCCTGAGATCAGGGAAAAGCCCGTACGACGCCGTTCCCGTGGAGCAGGCCCTCCACCAGGACGTCTTCGCCACCAACTCGGGCAACCTGATCTTCAGCGACGCCGCGCACAAGATCCTCGAGATCCCGGGTACGGAGGTCGTGTCGAACGGCATCCGCACCAACGTCGCGGCCGCGGGCCGGATCAACGAGGAATACGACGCGTTCGTCGTACCGCTGGCCAACGCCTTCCGGCCCTCGTTCGAGCCCCAGCTCAGGCGCCTGACGCAGCTCATCAGCAAATTGCGGATCCCCGTGGTCGTGCCGGGGATCGGCGCGCAGGCCGGCCTGGACTACGACCCGGCCCGGCTGAAGCCGATGGAGCCGGCCGTACGGGAGTTCGTCGCCGCGGTTCTCGACCGCAGCGCGTCCATCGGGGTGCGCGGCGAGTTCACCGAGCGCTATCTGAAGGACATGGGCTTCCGCGACGTCGAGGTCATCGGCTGTCCGTCCATGTTCATGTACGGCAAGGACCTCGACGTCCGCAAGAGTGCTCCCGCGCTCGGTCCCGAGTCCCGGATCGCGGTCAACGCTTCGCACAGCGCGGTGAAGTCCCAGGGCCTGGACCGGGTGATCCGCGGGACGCACACGCGCTACCCGTACCTGCGCTTCGTCGGACAGAACCTGAGTGACGCCCGCCAGCTGCACTGGCGCGACCTGTCGGACCCGAACGGCTCCGTCACCGCGATGCCCACCCACCCGGACCACCCGATGTACCGCGAGGGCAAGGTCCGCGTCTACATCGACCCCGTCACCTGGATCGACGACCTGCGGGACTTCGACTTCTCGTTCGGCTCCCGCATCCACGGCAACATCGCGGCACTCCTCGCGGGCACGCCCGCGACCGTGCTGTGCGGCGACTCGCGCACCCTGGAGCTGTGCCGCTACTTCGACATCCCGCACCGCAGGATCAACGCGCTGCCGCGGGATCTCGACCCGGCCGAGCTGTACGCGGAGGCGGACTTCGGCGCGCTGACGGGCGGCCACCAGGAGCGCTTCGAGCGTTTCACGGGCTTCCTGGACCGCAACGGCCTGCCGAACACCTTCACGCACGGCGACGGGGGCGCCGCCTTCGACAAGCGCATGGCCTCGCTCACCTTCCCGGCCGGCGTCCGGCCCTGGAACGACGCCGACGTGGCCTCGCTCACCACCCGGTTCGGCTGGCTGCAGACCCGTATCACCGAGCTGTCCGCGGACAACGCCAAGCTGAAGCGTGACCTCGACCGGGCCCGGAAAGGGGCCCCGAAGGCCCTGGCGCAGGCCGCCGTCCCGCAGCGCTCCGTCTACCGCATGGCGCGCCGCGCGGTAGGGCGCCCACTGCGCAAGGCGCTGCAGTCGGGCCGCCACTAGGGCCGCGGCGCCAGGGTCCGTCGTCCCGCCCGCACCGCCGCCCCCACCCCCGCGGGGTCCGTACTCCCCCGGTACGCACCCCGTCGACGCCCGTTCCGTACGCCCCCAGGGCGGCGGAACGGGCGTTTCGCGTCATCCCTCCGCGCGGCGGGGTCCCAGCACCCTGCGGGCCACCCGGCGGGCGGTGCGCATACCGGGGATGTGGGCGGCGGGCGCGAACTTGAAGCTGTCGATGGTGACCGTCTCGCGGCTGGTCGGGACGAACCAGCCGTCCGGGATGGGCGCTTGCTTGTCACGGAAGTGCGGGTACCCGAGATAGGCCTTGCGGCTGCGCGGGTCCACGTGGAGCGCGGGCGCCTTCTTCTTCCTGAGGAACTCCAGGAGGTCGACCAGGAGGTCGGCCCGGCCCAGCCCGGCCAGGTTCACCCGCAGCCGCTCGCTGACCTTGAGACGGTCGGCGACGCCCTCGGTCCAGTACGCGTCGATCAGCGGCTTGGCCAGCGCGAGCTTGTCGCGTCTGACCTCCTCGTCGTCCTTGAGGAAGACGGGACCGAACTGCGGGAGCAGGGTGATGAGGAAGGGCCGGACCATCAGGCCGTCGCGGCGCTTGCCCGCGGGCACGTGCTCGGCGATCAGACCCATCAGGGCGCGGGCGGAGTCGAAGCGCAGCCGGTAACCGCCGCTCTTGGTCACGTGCTTGCCGTCCTCGCGGCCGACCAGGTAGTAGCAGTCGTAGTCGGCGACCACGGAGACACCGTCGGCACGGAGGTAGGCCTCCATGGTGAACAGGGCGTCCTCGCCGGTCTTCAGCGACTCGTCGAAGTGCATGCCGTGCCGGGTGAGCAGCTCGCGCCTGAAGAGCTTCTGCGCGCTGAGCGTGAACTTGATCTGCGAGGAGAAGACGTCCGTGCGGGGCAGGGTCTTGCCCCACATCGACTTCGGGGCGGTGCGGTTGACCCCGATGACCTTGCCGAGCACGACGTCCGTGCCCTGCGCGTCGGCCATGGCGACCATGCGCTCCAGGGCCTCCGGGCCCAGGTGGTCGTCGGCGTCGAGGAAGAAGACGTAGCGTCCGCGGGCCTTGTCGAGGCCGACGTTGCGCGGACCGCTGGGGCCGCCCGAGTTGGCCTGCCAGATCACGGTGACCGCCATGGCCGCGCGCGCCGCGAACTCCTCCAGGTGCTCCCCGGTGCCGTCCATCGACCCGTCGTCGACGGCGATGACCTCGATCCGGTCGGGACCGAGGGTCTGGTCCTCCACCGACTGCAGGCACTTCACCAGGTAGGGCATGGCCTCGTACGCCCCGATGATCACGCTCACATCAGGCTGCGTCACTGTCACGTTTCCCCATCATCATCAGAATATTTCCCCCGTATCACCGCAAGGACTACTTGATAGACGGACGAAAGTGCCGATCGGTTGCCTGACAAGCCCTCATGTGTGACGCGCTTCACAGAAATAGCCCGGCTCCGAGGGTGTATCTCGGAACCGGGCTCTGTCACACGCGCGCGGACGACCGGGGGCCGGCCGGCGGCGAGGGGACGGTCAGATCACCCCTTGACCGCCGCACCGCCCGTCTCGCCCGCGGTGGCGGCCCGCTGACCGGGCACCGCGCCCGTCGGCTCCACGGCGGCGGCGGCCGCTCCGGCCTTCTGGCCCTGGTTGCGCACCCGGGACTTCTCCGCCAGGGCACGCACCGCACCGTTGAACTGCTCGATCGACGTCGGCTCGTCGGGGCCCAGCAGATACCGCTTCAGCTCCCGGCGATCGGTGGCGAGCGCGTCCGCCGACGGGTCGACGATTCCGGCGAGCAGCTCGTCCAGCTCGACGGCCGAGTTGGAGAGGATCACGGCGGCGCGCACCGCGGTGTTCTGCCGCTTGAACTCCTCGACGCCCAGCTCCGCGGAGTCCGTCACCGCGTACGGCTTGCCGCTCGCGATGAAGTCGGAGACCACGCTGGATATGTCCGAGACCATCGCGTCGGAGACGTTGAAGCAGTCGTACAGGCGGGGCTCGGCGCCGGTGATGACCCGGTGCTCGGCGCTGCCGAAGGAGCGCCAGTAGGCGTCGTTCCACTCGGCGCGCAGCCGGGCGACCTCGGCATGCGCCGCGAAATCGATCACACCGTCACGGGTGGCCTCGGCATCGTCGCCGCTCTCGGTGACACCGGTCAGCCGCTCGATACGGGCCGCGATCCGGGCCAGCTCGGTCACGGCGGCGCTCCGGGCCGCCGCGTCACCGGTGAAGCGGGGGTCGGCGACGCGTTCGGCGGCCGCCTTCTCGACCAGCGCGACGATCCTCTCGTGCGCGGCCTTGGCCCGCGAGCTGCGGGTGCCGGTGAACGGGTGCGGCTTGTAGAGGACACGGACGGGCGGATCGGCCCGCACCAGACGCCGGACGATGTTCTCGCCGGCCAGCAGGATCGAGGTGTTGCCCGGGTTGTCGTCCCAGCCCTCCCAGGTGGGGGCGTACAGGATCGTCGGGCAGCTTCCTTCGGCGGCCGCGCCGGAAAGCCCGTCCTGCGTGTCCCGCGAGGTCCGGATCGGCGCGAGCTGCGGGCGGCCGACCTCGGCGATGTCGTCGTCACGGACGCCGACGTCGGCGATGGCGTAACGGTCGCGGCCCGCGCGGCCGGCGGTCCACACCTCGTCGTACGCCTTGCTGAACGGGTTGACGCTGGCCAGCTTGTCGCTGTCGCCGTGCCCGATGAAGACGTGCTTCATGGTGGGGACGCGCAGCAGGTGGATGTTCTTGCCGACGTTCGCCGCGTACAGCGCGACGCGCACCGTGGACAGGTCCATGTTCATCAGGTGCACCCCTCCGGGCACGCAGATGACCGGGACCGTGGTGGGCGCCATGCGGTCCAGGACGGCCCGCTCGCGCAGGATGATCAGCGGCCGGGTGTCCAGCTGCTCCATCGTCTCCAGCCACATGTTGACCTGGTACGCGGAGTCCTTGGAGCCCGAGAAGTAGAGCACCGTCTCCGGGCGGTACGCGCGCAGCCAGTCGTCGAGGGCCGCCAGAACCTTGTCGGCGTCCGGCGGGATCCTTCCGCCCCGCACGAACGGGACGAGGGCCATGACGTATCCGAAGGCCAGCAGCAGTGTCACCGCGATGCCCGCGTAGCCGTAGACGGTGTCGTCGGTCGCCGCGGAGACGAGGAGGCCGGCGACGGCCACCAGGTCGAGGTGGAGCATCTTCTCGGCGGCCCGGGAGAGCAGGCGGCGCGACGGCGCGTCCGGGATTCGGACACGCGGGTCCAGATCGACGTTGCGGGCGGCGATGGGCAGCTTGCGGCGCAGCGCGATCAGCGTGACCAGCGCGCCGTGCGGTGCCTGGAAGCCGTAGAAGGCCAGGAAGCACGCAATAGCGGCGCTGAAGAGCACGCCGGTGGACAGGTCGAGCCTCGCCAGGAGCAGGACTAGCAGCAGCTCCCGGATCAGGAACCTGATGGACACACCGGCCCGCACCTTGCTGAGGCGGTTGACCAGATAGCTGCCGCGCCGGTGCAGATAGTGGTCCGCCAGATACGTCACGGCGGCCGCGGCCGCGAAGGCGCCGACGCTCGGCATGAGCGCGGCGAGCATCAGGCAGGGGAAGCCCAGCATCATGAGGGCCGCCGCCGCCAGCTCGGCCGCGCTGCCTACACGGGCAACGCGAATAGCGGTGGAAATCACGGAGAAACCTGCTCTTGAGGGGTGAGTGCCGGTTTGATACCAAAAGTTGTTTTGATACCGAGATGAGCCAAAAGAGAAAGACCGAACCCTAAGGACACAGGCCCTTGTGAATTCGCGGTGAACACGCGAACACAAAGGCCTGAATTCCAAAAGGCTATTCTTTTTGATTATGCCACGCCGTCCTGGCGGTCCAGGACGCTGGCCAGAGCCGCCTCGAAACCGGAGGCGCGGCCCGCGCCCGCCGTCGGGTCCTGCTGCCGTACGTCGATGACGTGACCGGTGAGCTCGGAGAGCAGCACGTCCAGTGACGTGTGCGCGACGGCCTCGGAGGACAGCAGCGAGCCCGCGGGCTCCTGACCGAACGCCTTGGTGCGCATGGGGGTCGCGGTGCGCTCGGGGTTGATGCAGTTGACGCGGATGCCGTCGCCGGCCCACTCGTCGGACAGCGCCTGGGTGAGGTTCACCATGGCGGCCTTGGTGGAGGAGTAGAGGCTGTACTCGGCACGGCCGCGGGTGTAGCTGCTGGAGGTGTAGAGGAGCAGCTGGCCGTTGGTCTCGGCGAGGTACTTGTACGAGGAGCGGGCGATCTGCACCGGGGCCAGGTAGTTGACCTTCAGCGCTTCCTCGATGGTCGCGTTGTCCGTCTCGGCGAGCTTGCCGATGCGCAGCACGCCGGCGGTGTTGATCACGTAGTCGATGCGCCCGGTCTCCGCGTAGGCCGTGGACAGCGCGTCGTCGACCTCCTCCGGGTTCTCGACGTGCGTGCCCGTGGTCGAGCGGCCGAGCGCGTAGGTCTTCGCCCCGTAGCCCCCGGCGAGCTCGGCTATGTCCTTGCCGATGCCGTACGAACCGCCGAAGACCACCACGGTCTTGCCGGTGAGCAGCTCGCGGTAGGCGGCCTCGTCGGCCTGCTCGGGCGCGGCGGTGGAGGCGAGCTGGAAGAGCTTGTCGGCGATGAAGACGTCGACGGGCTGGGTGACCTTCATGTTGTACTCGTCACCCGCGACGACGTGGATCGGCACGTCCGGCAGGTACTTGAGCACGACCGAGCAGTCGTCGGTGGCCTGGAAGTTGGGGTCACCGGCCGCGACCTCGTACGCGCGGCGGATCGTGGACAGCTTGAACGCCTGGGGCGTCTGGCCGCGGCGCAGCCGGGAGCGGTCCGGGATCTCGGTGATGAACTCGCCGTCCTCGCCGTGGGTGCGGGTCACGATGATCGTGTCCGCGGACGGGATGGCGACGTCCACGGCCTGGAAGCGCTCCAGCGCGGTCACACAGTCGTCGATCACTCGCTCCGACAGCAGCGGGCGTACGGCGTCGTGGAACAGGACGTTCGCGTCCTCGCCCTCGGCCAGGCCCTCGCCGAGGGCGGCGATGGCGCGCTCGGTCGTCTCGTTCCGCGTCGAGCCGCCCTCGATCACCTTGGTGACCTTCTTCAGCCCCGCCTTCGCGACGATCTTCTCGACGTCCGGGACATAGCCCGGGGCCATCAGCACGATGATGTCGTCGATCGAGTCGGCCTGCTCGAAGGTGGTCAGCGTGTGCTCGATGACCGCCTTGCCGGCGATCTTCAGCAGCTGCTTCGGAATCGACAGACCCACGCGCTGGCCGGTGCCGCCGGCCAGGATCACTGCGGTGGTACGGGGCTTGGCAAAGTGCTCAGACACAGGCGACCTACCTTGGGACGACAGGGAACCCACGGATGGTCCCACTTACGGTTACCGCCATGCAAGGCGAGCGCCGCCTACTGCATATGTGCGCGCAACCAGTTATTCACCTTGCATGCAGGCCACCTCGAGAGTGCCGGATGAATTGTCCGGATTTGCTGTGAGTAACTGCACACGTCCCGTCCGCGATTCTCACCTTCGCTTCATGCGCTTGCGCATCAGGTGACCCAGGACACGGACGAGTTCCCCCTACGACGTCTGATGAACCGGTCGGATCGCGCGAACGCGCGGGGACTCCGCGGCGCCCATGGCGAGCGCTCCGTAGAGTGCCTGGGCGGCCCCGGAGGGGCGATCCGCGGCGCGCCCCGCGCGGTGCCGGGCCGCGGCGGCGGCGGTACGGCTCACAGCGGTGCCGGGTCGCCCGGAATCCGTACGCCAAGGCGCGGATTCGCTCGGACCTCTCGGCGCCAATGGCCCCGGAGGCCACCAGGGCCCACAGCGGAGTACTGATCCGGACGTCCTCCGATGGCTGACGGCAGGCATTTCCTCCTCCGCGGGACCGCGCCGTTGCACACGGGTTTCGAATAGATCCCGTCCTGAAGTCCATTTCCGCGCAATTCCCTGTCGCGTATGCGCAGCATTTCGGTCTCGGCCGGCGCGAGGGAACGATTGGCCGTGTCCGGGACCTCCACCAGGAGACCGCGGGGCAGCCCGAGCAGGGATTCGAAGGCGCGCGTCACGTCAGGCCGTGTGGACGGGCGAGGCCGCCCGTCCGCGGGCCGCGCCCTGATCACACGTGCCGTACGCCCGGATCCCCCGCCTCGACCCGCAGACGGGCCAGGGTGGTGGAGGCGGCATCCGGCTTCAGCACCGTGGCCGGGACGCGCACCTGGGCGTCGATGCCGTCCCGCCGGATGTCGAAGAGATGGTAGCCGCGGTGGGCGTCGATGAACTTCCAGTGCGGGTTGTCCGGCATCCGCGCTTTCCACTCCCGGTGGAAGACCGCCAGGTCCTGGTCGCCGCCGGTGGAGATGGAGGTCCCGACGAACTCGGCGCCGACCACGTCGGAGTGCGGGTCGGCGAAGTCCTTCTTGAGGTCGCTGATCATCGTGTAGTGCCGGTCGCCGCTGAGGACGACGGGGTTGCTGACGGTCGCGAACTCCCTCATGAGGGCGTTGCGTTCGGCCTGGTAGCCGTCCCAGGCGTCGTAGTACCAGAGCTTGCCCTTGCCCACCTGGAGGTCGGTCTCGGCCATCATGATCTGGGAGGCGACGATGTTCCAGCGGGCCGGCGATTGGCGCAGGCCGCCGAGCAGCCATTTCTTCTGCGCCGCGCCGAGCATGGTGAGCGAGGGATTCTTGGCGCCCGCCTGGCTGGTCACCTGGTTGCTGCGGAACTGCCGGGTGTCGAGGACGTTCAGCCGGGCGAGGCGTCCGAAGTCGAGCCGCCGGTACATGGGGATGTGCGGCCCGTCCGGAATCGCGGTGGCCCGGACCGGCATGTGCTCGTAGTACGCCTGGTAGGCGGCGGTCAGCCTGGCCACGAACGCATCGTGGGTCTGCTTGTCCGGGTCCTGCGGGACTTCCCCGGCGAAGTCGTTGTCGACCTCGTGGTCGTCGAAGGTGACCACCCAGGGGGCGTGCGCGTGCATGGCCGCGAGGTGCGGGTCGGTGCGGTACTGGGCGTACCGGTTGCGGTACTGGACGAGGGTGTACGGCTCCCCGGTGCCCTCGTGCCTGCGCACCGCGGTCGCCGACGGCGCGGACTCGTAGATGTAGTCGCCGACGAACAGGACGACGTCGGGGTCCTGGCGGAGCATGTCGGCGTACGGGGTGAAGTAGCCGTGCTGCCAGTTCTGGCAGGAGGCGAGCGCGAGGCGCAGCGAGCCGCCCGCGGTGAAGGAAGGCGGCGCCGTTCGGGTGCGGCCGGTCGGCGAGAGCCGGCCGCCGGCTCGGAAGCGGTACCAGTACACGCGGTCCGGGCGCAGCCCGCGGACGTCGACGTGAACGCTGTGGCCGTACTGCGGACGTGCCTGGGCGGTGCCGCGGCGCACCTGCTTGCGGAAGCGGGCGTCCTCGGCGATCTCCCAGCCGACCTCCACCACACGGTCGGGCATGCCGCCGCCGTTCAGCGGGTCGGGGGCGAGCCGGGTCCACAGGACGACGGCGTCCGCCAGCGGGTCGCCGGAGGCGACACCGAGGCTGAACACGCCGTCGGGCAGCGGGGGTACGGCTGAGCGTGCGGTGCCGGGCACCCAGAGCTGGGCGGAGGCGGCGGCGCCGAGCACGGCGGCCGAGGCGGTGAGAAAGTGGCGTCGATCGCGTGAGACGGCTCCGGACATCGGCGAACTCCCCTGCGTCGGTTGCCTCTTGGACACCGACCAGCCCACAGGGGACAGCGGCCCACCTCTTGAACAGGGCGCATCACAGACATGACAAGTGCGCGAGCAGCGAGCGCCTCACCGCGCCGGGCGACTCCGCCGTTCCCCGCACGGACCTCAGAGGAACCCGCAAACGCCTCGGGTGCTCGCGAGCCCGTCAGCGAACGACCACGGGCACGGAGAGGAAGATCCTCTCCGTGCCCGGTGCGTATTCCGGCCGGCCGGTCGCCTAGAACGGCTCGAAGTCGTCGTACTCCTTCTCCGATTCGTCCCGCTCCGCCTGCTTGTCGCGGCGGCGCTGGGTGGCGGGGCGAGGCGCCTCGAGGCGGTGGTCCTCGCCACGGCGGCCGAGCATCTCCGCACCGGCCATGACCGTCGGCTCCCAGTCGAAGACGACCGCGTTCTCCTCGGGGCCGATGGCGACGCCGTCGCCCGAGCGGGCGCCCGCCTTCATCAGCTGCGCCTCGACACCGAGACGGTTGAGGCGGTCGGCGAGGTAGCCGACGGCCTCGTCGTTGCTGAAGTCGGTCTGACGCACCCAGCGCTCGGGCTTCTCGCCGCGCACGCGGAAGAGGCCGTCCTCCTCCTGCGCCACGGTGAAGCCGGCGTCGTCGACCGCCTTCGGGCGGATGACGATCCGGGTCGCCTCCTCCTTGGGCTTCGCGGCACGCGACTTGGCGACCGTCTCGGCGAGCGCGAAGGAGAGCTCCTTGAGGCCCATGTGGGCGACCGCGGACACCTCGAAGACCTGGTAGCCGCGCGCCTCCAGCTCGGGGCGCACCATCTCCGCGAGGTCCTTGCCGTCCGGTACGTCGATCTTGTTGAGGACGACCATGCGCGGACGCTTGTCCAGACCGCCGTACTGCTTGAGCTCCTCCTCGATGATGTCGAGGTCGGAGATCGGGTCGCGCTCGGATTCGAGGGTGGCGGTGTCCAGGATGTGGACGAGCACGCTGCACCGCTCGACGTGGCGCAGGAACTCCAGGCCGAGGCCCTTGCCCTGGCTGGCGCCGGGGATGAGGCCGGGCACGTCGGCGATGGTGTAGACGGTCTCGCCGGCGGTCACCACGCCCAGGTTCGGGACGAGGGTCGTGAACGGGTAGTCCGCGATCTTCGGCTTGGCGGCGGACAGGACCGAGATGAGCGAGGACTTGCCGGCGCTCGGATAGCCGACGAGGGCCACGTCGGCGACGGTCTTCAGCTCCAGGACGATGTCCTGGAGGCCCCCGGGCACACCGAGCAGCGCGAAGCCGGGCGCCTTGCGGCGGGCCGAGGACAGTGCCGCGTTGCCGAGGCCGCCGCGACCGCCCTCGGCGGCGGCGTACGTGGTGCCCTCGCCGACGAGGTCGGCGAGGACGTTGCCCGCCTTGTCGAGGACGACCGTGCCGTCCGGCACGGGCAGGATCAGGTCCTGGCCGTCCTTGCCGGAGCGGTTGCCGCCCTCGCCGGGCTTGCCGCTGGTGGCCTTGCGGTGCGGCGAGTGGTGGTAGTCGAGCAGCGTGGTGACGGACTGGTCGACGACCAGCATCACGTCACCGCCACGGCCGCCGTTGCCGCCGTCCGGGCCGCCGAGCGGCTTGAACTTCTCCCGGTGCACGGAGGCACAGCCGTGGCCTCCGCTACCCGCGGCGACATGGAGCTCGACGCGGTCCACGAAGGTGGTCATGTGGGGTGCCTCCAGCACTTCGGTTACATCGGTTACTTCAGCGCGCACGTACTTCGGGTACTTCAGTACGTACGGGAATGTCTCTTGCGTAACACGCGAAAGGCGGACCCTCTTCCCGTGGGGGAAGTGAGGTCCGCCTCGCGAAGAACTTCTGTTCTACGGAGCCTGGGCCCCGAGGCCTGCGGTCCGGTGCGCGTGGAACCGGGTCAGCCTCGACGGGACTGGATCAGGCGACCGGAACGATGTTCACGACCTTGCGGCCACGGTGCGTGCCGAACTCGACCGCACCGGCGGCCAGCGCGAACAGCGTGTCGTCCTTGCCACGGCCGACGCTGATGCCGGGGTGGAAGTGGGTGCCACGCTGGCGGACCAGGATCTCACCGGCGTTGACGGTCTGACCGCCGAAGCGCTTCACACCGAGCCGCTGAGCGTTGGAGTCGCGACCGTTCCGAGTGGACGATGCGCCCTTCTTGTGTGCCATGTCTCAGTCCCTACCCTTACTTCGCAGCCGCGGGGATCTCAGTGACCTTGATCGCCGTGTACTGCTGGCGGTGGCCCTGACGACGGCGGTAGCCGGTCTTGTTCTTGTAGCGAAGGATGTCGATCTTGACGCCCTTGTGGTGGTCCACGATCTCGGCCTGAACCTTGATGCCCGCGAGGACCCAGGGGTCGCTCGTCACGGCTTCGCCGTCGACAACGAGCAGGGTCGAGAGCTCGACCGTGTCGCCAACATTGGCGGTGGGAATCTTGTCAACCTCAACGATGTCGCCGACAGCAACCTTGTGCTGGCGACCACCGCTGCGCACGATGGCGTACACGCGGATCTCTCTTTCGCTCGGAACGGACCCCGCAGTCCAGCCACCCGGCAACGAACACGGGCGAGCCTCTCCCAGCCACTACGGCAACCGAGGTGACCGGGAGGAAGAGGTTTACGGGGGTGCGGCAGGTCATTCGACATGCCGACGGTCTAGGTTACGGGCCGGGGGTCAGGGGGTCAAACCAGGCCGGATCACGCGGCCCCTCTCCCCCGCCACTCCCGCAGTCGCCCCTGCTCGATCCAAGGGTCCTCACCCTCCTCGCGACACATGCCCGACCGTAACTGGCAGAAGTCGACGGACAGCAAGGAGGGCTCCGCCCGCATTCGCCTCGCCGCCTCGCTCACCAGAACGGTCCTCCTCCGCGAAAGCGACGCACCGGAAACCACCGTCGCCCCTGGCCCACAGCAAATCGATGCCCCGATAACCAGCCTGCGGAACAGCCGAAGTTCAAGCGAGCCCTTTACAAATCATTGCTCGGCCAAAAGGACCGGGAGCAGGGGCATGCGTCGATCGCGGTGACGCACAACGGCACGACGATTCACACCGAGGCGGGTTCCCGAGTCGGCGAGGACTCCATCGTCGGCCTGCGGGAGGCCGCTCACTCGCCCGGCACCGATGTCGTCCGAGTGCCTCTGCCGAACGCGAGGCGAGCACATCAGGCGCAGGAGTACTTCCTGGACGACAACAACCTGGGACCGCATAACAACGATTTGAACCGCGCCGCCATCCGCAGTGTGAAGACGCATACCCGGCTCTAGGTCACCAGCCGCCACCCAAGCCTTCTCAGACTCCACCCAGAACGGGTGGGTCGTGGTGGAGACCAGGTTCTCGTCCTTACCGGACTTCCCCTTGATCGTCAGGTCGACGAAGTGCTTGTCGTCCTCGGTGACGATCGTGCCGACGACCTCGCGAACCGTCGTACCTCCACGCTTCGGGTCGGTCACCTTGACCTTGTCGCCGAGTTTCACCTTTTCGATCGGCTTGGTCTTGCCATTGGCAAGCAAGACCTTGATGCCGGGCAAGAAACTGGAGGTCCCTACAGGAACTCCTGCCTCTCTTGAGGGCCGCCGCCTTCGCCCTGGCTTCCGCCAGTTTCTCCGTGGCCTTGGCCAGGCCCATCCTGGCCTTGCCCAGGGTCTTGCTCGCCTTGAAGAAGCCCCTCGCGCCGCCGATCAGGTCCTTGACCAGCCCGGTGACACGATAAAGAAGGGCTGAAGAAGGTCAAGAGATCCCTTCTTCGCGTGAGGTGCACATGCAATACCGATCCCGTTTCCAGGCATATGACAAGAGTCACGGGATGCTCACATGCAGCACACGGAGCGTTCGCACGCATCGGGCAGGACAACGCTGCGCCATGGCCCCGACACGCCGAACCGACCCCGCCCCCGTATGCTCCCCAACCGAACCCGGACACCGAAAGGCACACAAGTGAACTACAGGGTCCAGCCCAGCGCCCAGGTCGACGAGACCGCCGAGATCGGCGCGGGAAGCAGCGTCTGGGATCTCGCGCAGATCCGTGACGGCGCCCGCCTCGGCGAGGGCTGTGTGATCGGTCGTGGCGCGTACGTCGGCTCGGGCGTCCGCATGGGCGACAACTGCAAGCTGCAGAACTACGCGCTCGTCTACGAGCCGGCCGAACTCGGTGACGGTGTCTTCATCGGTCCGGCCGTGGTCCTCACCAACGACCACAACCCGCGCTCCGTGGACCCCGAGGGCAAGCAGAAGCGTGGCGGCGACTGGGAGGCCGTCGGCGTGAAGATCGCCGACGGCGCCTCGATCGGTGCCCGCGCGGTCTGCGTCGCGCCGATCGGCATCGGCCGCTGGGCCATGGTCGCCGCCGGTGCCGTCGTCACCAAGGACGTGCCGGACTTCGCCCTCGTCGTCGGCGTTCCCGCGCGCCAGGTCGGCTGGGTCGGCAGGGCCGGCGTCAAGCTGGTCGAGCACCCGGGCGAGGCCGACGTCTGGGAGTGTCCGCAGACCGGCGGCCTCTACGAGGAGAAGGACGGCACCCTCGTCGAACGGACCGCCTGAGCGCCGGCGAACCGGCTGAACGCCGTCCCGTTCCTAGGGGAAGCGGGTCTTCCCCTCCTCTTTCCCGGCTCACGGTCGGACGTTCCGGTGGCCGCCGAGCAGCAGCCGGTCGACAGCACCGCGAAGGCGATCGCCGCGTACGGCGGTCGACACCTCCGGCTCAGCGGCCCCGACCAGCAGGTCGGTCTTCGGCCGGCGTTCCGGGACCCGGTGGGCCGGCACGAAGCTCCGTCACCGGAACCGAGGACCAATGACGGTCGACGAGCAGGGGCAGGCCCAGAACAATGGGCGTCCACATCAGGACACCGAGACGGCCGGCCTCTTGGACGAGTGGATGGGCCACAACCGCGGACGCTCCCGTGAACGCGATGGCGAGAGCGAGCAGGCCCAGTCCCTTGCCGTGACGAGCCAGCGCCCAGGCCGCGAGGGCCATGAGGACCAGAAAATACGGCAGCCCGGCCTGCTGGGCGATCCAGTCCCGCGCGAACCGGACGGCGAGACCCAGCAGCGCGCTCCAGGGATCGGCGATCTCCGGAGCGTCGAAGTGATGGGTGAAGGTGTCCTGAAGGGTGGCCTGTGAGGAGGCCAGGCCGAGTATCCGTATAGCCGCGACGACTCCACCGGCTGCCACCGCGGAAGCCGCCGCGAGGACGACCGTACCCCGGTGCCGCGAGGGGCGGTTGCGACACAGAGCCCACGTCGCGGCCGCGCCAAGGGCCGCCGCCAGCACCAGGGCCGACGAGTAGCGGGTGACCCCGCCGGCCACGTACCCGAGGGCCACCAGGATCGTTCCTTTCACCATGGACCGGCGCCTGAGCAACAGCAGACCGCCCCAGAGCACGCACAGAACGCACACCGTGAACAGCCCCTCTCCCAGGGCCTGGGCGCTCCACCAACCGAGCGGTGTGACAAGGAACGCCATTTGGCCGACTGCCGCGGCCCGCCGGTTCAGCCCCGCGCAGCCGAGCAGCCCGAACACGAGCAGCGAGCCCCCCGCAGCCAGGAACACTCCCAGCAGCCGCATCCCCTTGAGCACCCCGAAAGCGCCGACGAACGGCGCCGCGAGCAGGGGGTAGCCCGGCCGACCGGAGAAAATGGCCTGATAACGCGGGTCTCCGGTAGTGATGTCGGGAGCGTCGATCCACCGATTGAGGCAGGCCCGTTCGGCACCGGCCCTGAGGGCGTGCCGACTCTCGTGGACCATCGGCTTGAGCTGCTCGTCATGCGCCGCGCGGTCGGCGCGGCTGGCGCAGAAGGCGACGAGTGCCGTGCGATGTGCCTCCTCGCGCGAAGCGCCGAGATACTGCTCCGCCGCCCGCGCGTACCGGTAGGAATCCGGGAAAAGCGTCCACTGCGGTCCCGCGACGAGCTGGAACACCGCGTACAGCGCACAGATCGCCAGCGGCAGAGCGGACCGACTGCCGCGTACCCGGGCAGCGATCCGCGCCGTGGAGGACGCGGTGACGCCGGTGACGGCGGTGAGGACAGCGGGCACGTGAGGATCCTGAGCAGTGAGCGGCCAACCCCGGCAGAGTGGCCAGGGCCGGATCATATGAAGACTTCCAGGCGGCCCGAAGCGCCGGCACCGGGAACCTGTTCCGACGGCTCTCCCCTTCCGCTTCACCGCATGGGCCCGTCCCGTACGCCCGGACGGGCCCATGCAGTGCGGGTGGGTGTCAGCCGCCGATGACAACCCGGCGGACGCCCTTCCAGGCCTCCGGGTCGGTCGTACGGCGTCCGTCGACCAGGACCGTGACGTCCGGCAGGTCCGCCGGGACCAGCGTCCGGTACTCGGCGTGGTCGGCCTGCAGGATCGCCGCGGTGACCTTCTCACCGGCGTGCGGCGGCAGACCGTGCGCCGCCAGTTCCTCGGCCGTGTACATCGGGTCCGAGACGAACGGGACGGCGCCACGGGCCCTGAGCGCCTCGACGGTCGGGAAGACGCCGGAGAAGGCCGTCTCCTTCACGCCGCCGCGGTAGGCCGCGCCCAGCACGAGGACGTTCGCCCCGGTCAGGTCGCCGTAGGCGGCCGCCAGCAGGTCCACGGCGTACTCCGGCATGGCCGCGTTCGCCTCACGGGCGGAGCGGACCACGGTCGCGGACGGGTCGTTCCACAGGTACATCCGCGGGTAGATCGGGATGCAGTGGCCGCCGACGGCGATGCCCGGCTGGTGGATGTGGCTGTACGGCTGCGAGTTGCAGGCCTCGATGACCTTCTTCACGTCGATGCCGTTGCTGTCGGCGAAGCGCGCGAACTGGTTGGCCAGGCCGATGTTGACGTCGCGGTACGTGGTCTCGGCGAGCTTGGCGAGCTCGGAGGCCTCGGCTGTGCCCAGGTCCCAGACGCCGTTCGGCCGCGGCAGGTCGGCGCGCTCGTCGAAGTCGAGCACCCGCTCGTAGAACTCCACGCCCCGGGCGGTCGACGCCTCGTCGATGCCGCCGACCAGCTTGGGGTAGCGGCGCAGGTCGGAGAAGACGCGGCCGGTGAGGACCCGCTCCGGCGAGAAGACCAGGTGGAAGTCCTCCCCCGGGGTCAGGCCCGAGGCCTCGGCCAGCATCGGCGCCCAGCGGGTGCGGGTGGTGCCGACCGGCAGGGTGGTCTCGTAGGAGACGAGCGTGCCCGGCTTGAGGCCCTGGGCGATGGCCTTCGTCGCGGAGTCCATCCATCCGAAGTCCGGCGTGCCCTCGACGTCGACGAACAGCGGGACCACCACGACCACGGCCTCGGACTGGGCGACCGCTTCCGCGGTGTCCGTCGTCGCGCTCAGCAGCCCGGCCTCGACGGCCTGCTTGAGCTTGACGTCCAGGTCGTGCTCACCGGGGAACGGCTCGATGCCGGCGTTGACCAGCTCGACGACCTTCTCGTTGACGTCCGCGCCGATGACCCGGTGCCCCTTGGACGCGAACTGCACGGCCAGTGGAAGCCCGATCTTGCCGAGGGCTACTACACAGATGTTCATGGACGGTCGCTACTTCCTTTTCGAACGGCTCGTGGGGGAACCGGTCGGCTTCGGGCCGGCGGATCCGGATTTCAGTCGACGGGCGAGGGCCGTCCTCGCCCGGGAGACCAGTGACGGCTTCGGCGGGTGCAGGAGACCCGTGGTGATCACCACGCGCTCCTTGGGATTCACCATCGCCCGCGCGTAGTACGGGTCCTCGTAGGCGCCCCAGCGGCGCGCCAGCGGCATGGGCTTGCCCTTGCCGCGCACGGGGATCTCGTAGGTCGAACCGGCGACGTCGAGGTAGACCCGTGCGCCCAGTTTGACCGAGCGCCGCTCCAGCGGGATGCGCGCGTGCAGCACCGTGGCAGCGCCGTCGTCGGTGAGTTCGGTCGTGAACGCGCCGACAGAAGCCGGGAGTTCGTGGCCCTTCGGGAGCTTTCTGGCTTTGGGCTTGTCCGCGGACGCGGGCATGGCGCCCTGGGCGAGACGCAGGACCGCTCCGTCGACATCGCCGAGGACCGGCAGCCGGAGGGTGGCCGTGTAGGTGATCCCGTCGCCCTCCTGCTCCCAGGTGGAGGCGAGCAGTTCGGTGCCCTGCGCGAGACGGCCGGGGACGGCCTCCCCGACGAGCTCGTAGCAACGGTCGGACAGCCCGATGCGGGGATCGCGGAAGCCCGGGTAGCGGGCGTAGGCGCGCTCGCCCTCGACGACGAACGGCGGTGCCCCGTTCGCCTTCTCCGCGGTGATCGCCTCGGACAACTCGTCGACCGCGCCGGCCCGGGCCAGGCAGATGCGCACCCGGCGCTTGACGTCCATGGCGTCACGAATGCCGTCGGTCAAGTAGGCGTCGGCGAGCCGTGCGACGCCCGCGCAGAGCTCACGCTGGAGCTCACGGTCGAGCACGGGGAAGTCGTCCTGGACGAGCTTGGCCACTTCCCAGGTGAAGTGCCGGCGCAGTACGGCGTCGCGCTCCGGGCCCGCCTCTAGGAGACCGGCCGTGAAATCCATGATCTCCACGGCGCACCGCAGCCGCGCCAGGTGGTCGGCGCGGTAGGTGATGTTGCTGGCGTCGCCCCGCTTCACCGCGTAGTAGCAGGTGTAGTCGGCCACCACGGAGATCTTCCGCGCACGCACGCAGGCCTCGATGGTGAACGGCTGGTCACTGCCCACGGGCAGGTGCTCGGGGAAGCGCAGCTTGTGCTGTTCGACCATGTCGCGCCGGAACAGTTTGGTGTTGGCGAGAGTCCACGGCAGGGCGGAGTCCGTGAGGCCTACGTCCGGGTTGTTCTCCTTGTAGAGAGCCTGGTGGACGTACCGGCCGTTCGTGCCGACCATCTTGCCGACGACGACGTCGGAGCCGTGCTCGTCGGCGCAGGCCACCATGCGCTCCAGCGCTTCCTCGCCGAGGTAGTCGTCGGAGCCGATGAAGTAGACGTAGCGGCCCGTGGCGATGTCCAGCGCGCGGTTGCTGGGGGCGGCCGGGCCACCGGAGTTGGCCTGGTGAAGCACCCTGACGGTGCCCGGGTACCGCTCCGCGAAGCGGTCGAGTTCGGCACCGCTGTCGTCGGTGGAGCCGTCATCGACCGCGACGATCTCCAGCCTGTCCCGGCCGATGCTCTGCCCGATCAGGGAGTTCAGACACTCCGTCAGATAGGGCATGGTGTTGTAGACCGCGACGACGACACTGACGTCGGGTGTGCCACTCATGTCCGCGCCTCCACCGGTCTCTGCTCGGCCTTCTGCCGGGCCCCGCTTCCGGGCAGCAGCCCGCTGTAGACCTCGTCCAGCACGTCGGCCTGCGCCTCCCAGGTCCACTGGTCGAGGATCCCCGGCTTGTCGTAGACGCTCCGGTAGCGCTCGGCATCGCCCAGAACGGACTTCACCGCGCGAACGTAGTCCTCCACGTCCTCGGCCCGGAACACCTCGCCCTGACCGGTCTGCTCGACCATGGAACCCATCGTCTTCACATCGCTGACCACCAGCGGCAGCCGGGCGTGGGAGTACTCGAAGAACTTGGTGATGAGCGCGATCTCGTGGTTCGGCCAGTGGTGGATCGGGATGACCCCGAGGTCCGCGGTCGCGAGGAAACGCACCACCTGGTAGTGCGGCACGTACGGCACGATGTGCAGCCGGTCGTCCACCCCCAGCTCCTCCGCCCGCGCCCGAAGGGCCCGCATGTACTCGGAGTCGGTGTTGAGTACGACGAACGCGGTGTGCACGTCGGGAAGTTGCGGCAGCGACTCGACCATGGTGTCGAGGCCGCGCTGGTGAGCGGCGGCACCGCTGTAGACGGTGAGGGGCACGTCGTGCCCGATGCCGCACAGCTCCCGCAGGTCCGGAACGGGCTCGGCCGCCTGCTCCGGCGAGACCTCGGCGTCAGGCGCATTGAGGACGACGGTGGGGCGGGCCTTGAGGCCGTGCCGCTCCTGGAGCATCCCGGCAAGAGTGTCCGAGACCGTCGTCACGGCGTCGGCGTGCCGCGAGTACTCCAGTTCGTGCGCGCACTGGGCGACGTGCCAGCGCGGGTGCGGGCTCCACGGCTTGATTCCGGGCAGGAACTCGTGGGCGTCCCAAACGAGCTTGATCTTCTGGCCCTTGGCGCGGGCGCGCAGCGTGGCGCGGGCTCCGACACCGAGCATGCGGAAGTCGTTGGCGTGGACGAGGTCGGGCTTGAGCTCGTCGATGACCTTGCCGTACGCGAGCTCGAAGTCCCACAGATGGGGATCGAGCCTGCGCCAGGCGCGGGTTCCCATGGTCTTCCGCCAGAAGGCGGTGGTGAACCTGTCCAGCGCGGAGTCCATGTCCTTGCGCCGCTTCTCCAGCGCCATGGTGCTGCGGTGGCGCAGTTTCACCCAGGAGTACAGGAAACGGGCAAGGAAGCGGGGCGCCAGGAGCCTCAGACGGCCGAGGGCCGAACCCTCCTGCTCGGCGAGGATCAGCCGGACGTTGAGGTCGGCACGCCGGGCCTTGAGCTTCTGGCGCCGGTACGCGGCCAGCGGACCGGGCCGGTAGGCCAGCGGGGAACGCAGTACGGCACGCCGGTACTCGTGGCGCCGACGGGACATCGGGCCGGGTACCGGCAGGAGACGGACCTGGGCGTCACCGATCTGCCAGGTCTGCTCCTTCTTCCCCTTGGACTTGCCGAGCAGTACGACGTCCCAGCCCGCCTCGGCGGCCGACCTGGCCTCCTTCTGGACGCGCGAGTCGCCGTTCACCCCGTTGTCGACGAGCATCACGATCCGCCCGCGCACGGGCCGGTCCGCCGACGTGTTGTTCTCAACTGCCATGGATGGCCAGGTCCTCCGAAAGAAGCGAAACGCTGCGGTTTTCCAGCGCAGACTCGAGCACAGCCGCCGCCACCTCCACCGTCCGCGTGCCCTGACGCAGGGTGCAGATGTCGGCGGGCTTGCCGAGCACGGCGTCGCGGAACAGCTCGTGTTCGACGAGGAGCGGCTCGCGCTTCGGGATGGCGTAGCGGATCATGTCGCCCTCGGAGACGCCACGGAAGGCCTGGAGGGCCTCCCATTCCGTCGCCATGGCGGAGTTGGAGTGGAACGTCAGGTCGGCGGTGAGGGTGTCGGCGATGAAGCAGCCGCGCTCGCCGGTGACCGAGGTGAAGCGCTCCTTGAGCGGGCTCAGCCAGTTGACCAGGTGGTTGACCATCGTCCCGTCGTTGAGGCGGCCGACGGCGGAGACCATGTCCTCATGCTCGCGGCCGCTCTTGGAGACGGTGTGCGCGGCGATGGAGACGTACTCGCGCCCGGTCACCCAGCCGGTGAGGTCGATGTCGTGGGTGGCGAGGTCCTTGACCACGCCGACGTCCGCGATACGGTGCGGGAAGGGACCCTGGCGGCGAGTGACGACCTGATAGACGTCACCGAGCTCGCCGGCCTCCAGCCGGGCGCGCAGCGAGCGCAGCGCCGGGTTGCACCGCTCGATGTGGCCGACCCCGGCAACCAGGCCGCGCGACTCGAACGCCTCGACGAGACGGTGTGCGCCCTCCACGGTGTCGGCGACCGGCTTCTCGATCAGCGCGCAGACACCGGCCTCGGCGAGCTGCATGGCGACCGGCTCGTGCAGTGCCGTGGGGCAGGCCACGACGGCGTAGTCGATGCCGAGGCCGATGAGCTGCTCGACGGTGTCGAGGACCGGCACGCCCTGGGCTGCGCCGAACTTGTCGCCCATCGGGTCGACGACGGCGACGAAGTCGACGCCTTCCAGCCCGGACAGGACGCGGGCGTGGTGACGCCCCATGGAACCAAGGCCGACGAGTCCGGCCCGCAGGTTGTTGTTGCCACTGCTCACAGCTGGGCCCCCAGTGCGTCCACGGCGGACACGATGCGCTCCAGTTCCCCGGCGGAAAGACCCGGGTGGATGGGGAGGGAGACGACCTCGGCGGCGGCGCGCTCCGTCTCCGGCAGGTCCCAGATGCGACCGGCCTTCTGGTCCGGCTCCCAGTACGGCTTCAGCCGGTGGATCGGCGTCGGGTAGTACACGGCGTTGCCGATGCCTGCCTGGGTCAGGGCCGCCATGGCGGCGTCGCGGTCGCCCCGGACACGCACGGTGTACTGGTGGAAGACATGGCGCGCGCCCTCGGCGACGCTCGGCGTGACCACGGACGGCGCGCTGATGTGCTCCGTCAGGTACGCGGCGTTGGCGATGCGCTGCTCGGTCCAGCCGTGCAGCTTGGCGAGCTGCACCCGGCCGATGGCGGCGGAGACGTCCGTCATGCGGACGTTGGCGCCGACGATCTCGTTGGCGTAGCGCTGCTCCATACCCTGGTTGCGCAGCAGGCGCAGGGTGCGGGCGATCTCCGCGTCGGCGGTGGTGACCATGCCGCCCTCGAGGCTGTGCATGTTCTTGGTCGGATAGAAGCTGAACGTTCCCGCGTTGCCGAAGGCGCCGACCGGCGTTCCGTGCAGGGCGGCCGCGTGCGCCTGGCAGGCGTCCTCGACCACGGCGAGTCCGTGCCGCTCGGCGATCGCCATGATCCGGTCCATGGCCGCGGGGTGGCCGTAGAGGTGGACCGGCATGATCGCGGCGGTGCGCGGCGTGATGGCCGCCTCGACCGCCGCCGGGTCCAGACAGAAGCTGTCCGCCTCGATGTCGGCGAAGACCACGTCGGCGCCGACGAGGCGTACCGCGTTGGCGGAGGCCGCGAAGGAGAACGACGGCACGATGACCTCGTCGCCCGAGCCGACGCCCAGCGCGAGCAGCGTCAGGTGTAGCGCGGATGTACCGGAGTTGACGGCGACACAGTGCCGTCCGTCCACCACGTCCGAGAACTCGGCCTCGAAGGCAGCGACCTCGGGGCCTTGGACGACCCGGCCGCTGCGCAGGACGCGCACCGCGGCATCGATCTCTTCCTCGCCGATCACGGGTCTTGCGGCGGATATCAGCTCATGGGCGTCGGTCATCGACATCCCCTCCTCATCGGCGACCTCTCGGGCGCACCACTTTGTGCACGGGTCGGGAAGGAACGGTGTCGAGCGTGGCACGTCCGCATCCCTGGAAGTCCGCCGACGACTTGCGACGGCGATCGTTTCCCGCAAGACCCCGCCCCCTGGGGTACCTCGCGCGGTCTACGGCCCGCATGTCACCAGCAGCCGAGTCCGCGGTCAGATTACCAGCAGAAGTGCAAAGCTTTTCTTCAGGGTTACGAGCAGGAAACCTTGGGTTGGCGTGCTGTCCATCACAGGATTCGCCAGAAGTGGCGGTATCCGCGGCCCAGCTGCGACGAAACTGCCGACGGCACCAGGGAACGACAAAGCGCGGGGCACCGGTCGGCCGGTGCCCCGCGCTTCGGTATGCGATCCGGAGCTCAGTCCTCCGTCGTCGCCGAGACGGACGGCGCCGTCTGCTCGGCGGCCGCCGTGGACTTCTTGACGGCCGTCTTCTTCGCCGTCGCCTTCTTGGCCGTGGTGGCCTTCTTGGCGACGGTCTTCTTCGCCACGGCCTTCTTGGCGACGGTCTTCTTCGCCACGGCCTTCTTGGCGACCGTCTTGCGGGCGGCCGTCTTCTTGGCCGGGGCCTCGGCGTCCGTGCCGGCGTCGGCCGCCTGGTCCTGCGCGGTCTCCGTGGCCGGGGTCTCCAGCGCCACCGACGGGACGACCACGACGGCCGCCTCCTCGGACGCGGTGGGCGCGGTGGCCTTGCGGACGGCGCGCCGACGCGGGCGGGCCGGAGCCGCGCTCTCGGCGGGCACCTCGGCGGGCGCTTCGGCGACCTGCTCGGCCGGGGTCTCCGGCGCGGGCGCGGCGACCGGCTCCGTGACCGTGACCGCGGCCTCCTCCGCCGCCTTCGGTGAACCGGCCGGAGCCGACACCTTCCGCGTCGCACGGCGCCGCGTACGGCCCTTGGGAGCGGCCTCGTCCTCGACGGCGGGGGCCGGTGCGGCCTCCGTCACCGCGGCGGTCTCGGCCACCGGCGCCTCGACCGCGTGGGCCTCGTGGGCCTCGACGACCGGGTCCTCGACCGCGACCGGCTCGGCCTCGGCGGCCTCGCGGGAAGCCCGCTCGGCCCGCTCCTCGCGACGGCTCCGCGGAGCACGCTCCTCGGCCTTCGGCGCACCCGCGGGGGCCGAGGCACGGCGGGTGGCGCGGCGCCGCGAACGGCCGCGGGACGCCGCGGCCTCCGCCTCGGCGGCGCTGCTGTAGAACTCCTCGTCGGCCCGGAACTCCGACACGGGCTGCGCCGGCGCGGCGGCCACCTCGGCTTCGGACTCGGCCGTCTCCGGCTCCTCCGCCGCCTCGAACTCGTGCTCGTGCTCATGGTCGTGCTCGTGCACCTGCTCGGCGCCGCCACGGCCGCGCTTCTTGCGCTTGCCGCCGCCCCCGACGGAGCTGGGCTGCTCCATGTGGACGATCACACCGCGGCCGTTGCAGTGGACGCAGGTCTCGGAGAAGGACTCCAGCAGACCCTGGCCCACCCTCTTGCGGGTCATCTGGACGAGGCCCAGCGAGGTCACCTCGGCCACCTGGTGCTTCGTACGGTCGCGTCCCAGGCACTCCAGGAGGCGGCGCAGCACCAGGTCCCGGTTGGACTCCAGGACCATGTCGATGAAGTCGATGACGACGATGCCGCCCAGGTCGCGCAGCCGCAGCTGGCGCACGATCTCCTCGGCCGCCTCCAGGTTGTTCCTGGTCACGGTCTCTTCGAGGTTGCCGCCCTGGCCGGTGAACTTGCCGGTGTTGACATCGACCACGACCATCGCCTCGGTCTTGTCGATCACCAGCGAACCGCCGCTGGGCAGCCAGACCTTGCGGTCCAGCGCCTTCATCAGCTGCTCGTCGATGCGGTACGTCGCGAAGACGTCGACCTCGGAGGTCCACTTCGAGAGCCGGTCGGTCAGGTCGGGCGCCACGTGCGCGACGTAGCCGTGGATGGTCTCCCACGCCTCGTCACCGCTGACGATGACCTTGGAGAAGTCCTCGTTGAAGATGTCGCGGACGACGCGGACGGTCATGTCCGGCTCGCCGTAGAGCAGCGTCGGGGCGTTGCCGCTCTTCGCCTTCTTCTGGATGTCCTCCCACTGCGCCTGCAGCCGCTCGACGTCACGGCGCAGCTCGTCCTCGCTCGCGCCCTCGGCGGCGGTGCGCACGATGACGCCCGCGTCCTCGGGGACGATCTTCTTGAGGATGGTCTTCAGACGCGCGCGCTCGGTGTCGGGCAGCTTGCGGCTGATGCCGGTCATCGAGCCCTCGGGCACGTAGACCAGGTAGCGGCCGGGCAGGGAGACCTGGCTGGTGAGGCGGGCGCCCTTGTGACCGATCGGGTCCTTGGTGACCTGCACGAGCACCGACTGGCCGGACTTCAGGGCGGCCTCGATGCGGCGCGGCCCGTTGGCCATGCCGAGCGCCTCGAAGTTGACCTCACCGGCGTAGAGGACCGCGTTGCGGCCCTTGCCGATGTCGATGAAGGCGGCCTCCATCGAGGGCAGCACGTTCTGGACCTTGCCCAGGTAGACGTTGCCGACGTACGAGGTCGACTGCTCCTTGTTGACATAGTGCTCGACGAGCACGTTGTCCTCGAGGACGCCGATCTGGGTGCGCTCGCCGCTCTGGCGGACGACCATCACGCGCTCGACGGCCTCACGGCGGGCCAGGAACTCGGCCTCGGTGATGATCGGAACACGCCGGCGGCCCTGCTCGCGCCCTTCACGGCGGCGCTGCTTCTTCGCCTCCAGGCGGGTGGAGCCCTTGATGGACTGCACCTCGTCGCTCGGGTGGTCGTCCTTCTTGCCGCGCGGCTCGCGGACCTTGACGACGGTGCGCTCGGGGTCGTTGTCGGCGGACTCGGCGTCCGTGCCGGAGTCACCGGCGCGACGGCGACGGCGGCGACGGCGACGGCTGCTGCTGGAGCCGCCCTGCTCCTCGCGCTCGTCGGTGTCCTCGTCGGACTCGTCGGACTCGTCGGACTCGGCGTCCTCGGCGTCCTCGGCCGTCTGCTCGGCGGTGTCCTCGGTGTCCTGCGCGGCCTGCTCGGCGGCGTAGTCGTCGTCCCCGGCCTCGCCGTCCGCGTCGGCGGACTCGCCACGGCGACGGCGACGGCCACCACGACGGCGGCGACGGCGCGAGCCGGCCGACTCCTCCTCGTCGGACTCGTCACCCTCGACGGCGTCCTCGGCGGACTCGTCGGTCTCCTCCGCCTCGTCGACGTCCTCGACGGGCGCGGCCTGTACGGGAGCGGCCACGGGCTCGTCCTCGACGGCCCGGCGGCGACGGCGACGGCGTCCGCCGGTCGTCTCCTCGGCGGCCGCGCCGGGCTCGGGGGCCTCGGCGGGCTGGGTCACCTCGGCGGCCTGGGGAGCCTCCGCGGCCTCCTCCGCCGCTTCGGCGGCAGCCGCGGCCGCGGCCCGCTCCGGCGTCTGGAACATCGGCTCGGTGAACACGGGCGCCTGGAAGACGGCGACGGCCGGACGCGCGGTGCGCCGTCCGGACTCGGTCTCCTTGGGCGCGGGGGCGGAGAAACCGACGGCGGCCTTGCGGGTCGCGCGGCGGCGGCCTCGGCGCGGGCCACCGTCCTCGGCGGACTCCGTGGTCTCGACGGCCTCGGCGGGCTTCTCGCCGGACGGGCGGGGCTCGCTGGGCTGGGTCTCGCTGGACACGGGCGCCTCCACACGCTCGTCGGCGGTGTCGCCCTCGGGCGCACCGGCGGGTGCGGAGACGTGCCTGGTGGCGCGACGTCGGGTGGTACGACGGGGTGCGGCGTCCTCGATGGCGGGGGCCTCGGCCTCGGCGGGCACCGCCTCTGCCGCGGCTTCGGCGGGCGCGACGGTCTCGACGCCGGTGGCGGCCTGGGGTGTGCCGGTCGGCGCGGAGGCGCGCCGGGTGGCACGGCGGCGCGGGCGGGCGGGCGCGGCCTCGTCGGCGGCGGGCTGCTCGGTCCGGTCCTCCACGGCGGGGGGCCGCGCTTCAGTGGCGGGATCCGCCACCTCCGCCGTCTCGGCGGTCTCCGCCGGCACGGGGGCGCCGGCGGGCGCGGAGGCCCGGCGGGTGGCACGACGGCGGCTACGGCGCGGAGCGGTGTCCTCGGTGCCGGTGTCCTGCGCGGTGGTGTCCTCGGCGGTGGTGCTGTCGGCCGGGGTCTGATCGGCGACGGCCTCGGCCACCACTGCCTCCACCGTTTCTTCGGCCTCTTCGGCCTCGGCGGCCGCTACGGCCTCGGCGGATGCCACCGGCGGTATGGCCGGCGCGGTGGTCTCGGCCACGGCCGTGGATTCGGCCGCGCCCGTGGGCGGACCGGCGGGACGCGACGCCGCACGGCGGCGGCGCCGCGGCGGCAGGGTGTCGCTGGGGGTGTTGTTGGTGTCGGAGCCCGTGGAGGGCTCAGTGGATTCGGTCGGCTCGAGCATGCGGGTGGATCTCCCGTCAGGCTCCCGGGCGCCGCGCCTGGTCCGGCAGTGCCGGTGACGTCCGCGGCTCGCGCGATGCGCGGTGCCGCCGTCCGGGGCGCGGGCGCCGCACGGGAGCTCTCTGTGTCCTGTCTCGCCGGTTCCGTACGCCATGTGTGCGTACGGCCTGGCGAAAGTCTTCTGGTGGGTGCGCTGCCCGACCCAGGTGGCTCCCGGATACGAGGGCGGCGCTACGACATCCGTCCCTACGCGGGACCTTCCTTACGCCGACGCCTTCGCGGCGGCAGCTGTGGCGGCCCCTGTGCGATCGGCTGGAGCGGCCGTGACTGCCTCGCGGTCGGGCGCGAGCGGGTCGGTCACCGTGCCGGTCTCTTCATCGAACAGCCCCTGCGCCAGCCTGGTCACCGCTGCGGCGACCGGCGGCGCCAGGTCGGCCACGGCGCGAAGACCGGACAGGACGTCGTCGGGTCGAACGGCAGGCGTCACGTGCCGAACAACCAGCCGCAGTATCGCACAGGGCTGGTCCGTCGGCCTATCAGCCTGTGCGGTGTGCGCCTCGAGGCTCGCCACTGCGCTGCGGGCGTCGAAGGTGCGCATCCCGTTCTTTGTCCTGCGCTGGACCTCCACGGCGTCGGCCGCGGTGAAGGCGGCGACCGCGCGCTCCGCGTCCTCGGGCGCCACGCCGTCGAGGCGCAGCTCCCACACGGACGCGGTGAGCCGCTCGGCGAGACCCGAGGTGCGGGCCTCGACCGCCTCGATGATGTCCAGCCCCACGGGCATCGACTCGTCGAGGAGCTCACGCAGCTGCTCCGGGTCACGCGCCGCCGTGAGCGCGATCTCCAGATACTCCGCCTCACTGCCCGTGCCGGTGGGTGCGGCATTGGCGTACGACACCTTCGGATGCGGCGTGAACCCCGCCGAGTAGGCCATCGGCACCTCGGCACGGCGCAACGCACGCTCGAAAGCGCGCTGGAAGTCACGATGGCTGGTGAACCGGAGGCGGCCGCGCTTGGTGTAGCGCAGTCGGATGCGCTGCACCGCGGGTGCGGGCGGCGGGCCTTCGGGCTGTCGCTTGCCCAGTGTCGTTCAGTCCTTCGTGAGAGCGGTCGTACTGCTACCTAGAGTACGTGCAGCGGCGGCTCCCGGTTCCCCGTGGTGGTTCGCCGGCCGGAGCGGTTCGGGCTCGCGGGGCGTGCCGAACAGGATCCGGCGGACGTCGGCTCGGGTCTGCCGCGCGGACTCGCGGGCGGCTTCCAGGGTCTGCCGGGTGACCCGGCCCACACTGCGGGCGGCCTCGGCGGCGGGCCGCAGGACCGTGTCCCGGACGACGTGCCCGAGGGGTGTCAGGACGGTCCGGTACACCCAGCGCGCGGGCTCCACGAAGGCCGTCCGGAACAGCCGGGCGAGGAAGCGTCCGGCGGCGAGCGAGAGGTGTCCGGCCACCCGCCAGGCGTGTCCGAGCGCCTCCACGATCTCCCGGCCGACGACGGCGAGGACGCGTCCCACGGGCACCAGCACCCAGCGCCACACGGCGAGCGCGGGCAGGACGAGCAGGACACGCAGCGTCCAGTAGAGGCCGGTGCCGATCCCGATGAAGATCATCCGTACGAGTCGTCCGAGTCCGCGCGCAGTCCACGCGACGGCCCGTCCGACGGGCGCGAGGACCCACTCGTAGAGCCACCGCGCCGGTACGACGATCAGATACCGCGTCAGCCAGACCACGGCCTCGTACACCCCGAGTACGGCAGCCGCGAGCCCGATCCCGACACCTTTGAGCAGCCGGGCGAGCTCGCGGCCCACGGGCACCAGCAACCACGCGGACACCCGGCCGAGCCCGGCGCCGATGCCGCGCAGTATCCGGCCGAGCCCGCCGAGAACGCCCCGGCACAGCCAGGCCAGGGCGGCGCCGGTGCCCCGTGCCGTCCAGGCGATCGCGTGCCCGAGGGGGGTGAGCACCCGGCCGTACAGCCAGGCGGCGGGGACCACGAGCAGCACGTACCCGAGCCGGCCCAGTGTCCGGGCGACCGGGACCACGGCGTACCGCCACAGCGTCACCCAGGGCCACACGAACACCGCCCACGCCACCCACAGCAGCGCCCGGCCCGCCGGCCGCAGCACGGTGTCGCGCAGCAACCGTCCGACGACGACCAGCGCGTCCCACGCCATACGCACCGGCACGACGAGCACGAGCACGACGATCCGCACCGGCAGCCGGACAGCGACGGTGAGGCACCCTTCGGCCCGGGGTACGGGCCGCTCGGCAGGCGGTTTCTCCAGGTCCATACGGGAGGAGACGCGTCACCCGGGCGTATGGATGCGCGCCACCGCCGCCCGGTCACTCCGTGCGACGCCCTCCACCGTCCCCACGGCAGCCGTGCGAGCTCTCGCCGAGCACCAACCCCGCGACACCGTCGCCGACTTGAACGGACCCGCCGAACGGGACCCGGTCGGGGACGGTCGCGGCGCCCGTTCGGCGACGGACACGTCACGCGCGGGAAACGCGCCAGGAGCACGGGTGCGGGTCACAGCGGGGCAACAGAAGGATTCG
Source organism: Streptomyces sp. NPDC005195 (assembly GCF_040608315.1). NCBI lineage: Bacteria > Bacillati > Actinomycetota > Actinomycetes > Kitasatosporales > Streptomycetaceae > Streptomyces > Streptomyces sp. NPDC005195. The sequence goes on along the minus strand of NZ_JBEXHZ010000002.1, from coordinate 142,529 downwards.
GGTGGGCTGAAAGGACCGGACCGGGGAACTCGGCTCCCTGAGGCACCAATGGGTGCCACTCCGCCGAAGGAAAGAGAAACCCCATGTACATAGGACTGGGTACCGTCGTCCTCGTCATCGTCATCGTCGCCGTCGTCATGATGCTGCGCCGCGGCTGACCCCTGCCGCCCGTGCCGCGCCGTGGGCCGACCGACGCCCGCGTGCCGCACGATCAGTCATGACCCATGGCCCGCCCCGAATAACGTTCTCCGGGCGGGCATGGTCACGTCCGGCGAATGTCGGTGACAGAGCCAGGGGAATCGCGCGACCCGCCCTCCGCGCCGCGGGCGCCCTCTCCTTCGCGGGTATCGCGAGAGCCGATTTGTGTGACCGTATCCATGCGTGGGCGGCGATCCACGCAATCCACGTCGGCGACAAATCGCGGAATGGCGAAACTATTCAACGGATCGCCGCCGTCCAACGAATTAGCGTGTCGGGCATCTCCGCCTCGGCCCCGCCCTTGTTAATCTGCGACTCCGGAAATACCCACGAGATCCACAAGGGATCGAACGCGCCCATTCACAGGGAAGATTCCCCCCGGACGAATACTGGCGCAGTCCGGTCGAGAGGATACGGACCATGCAGGACTTTTCCCGTCGCGGACTGCTGAAGGCCACGGCGGTCACCGGCGCGGGCGCGGTCGTACTCCCGGGCGTCGCGGCCGCGGAGGCCCCGGGCGCGAGCGCCGGCACCCAGGAGGCCGGGAGCGCGACGTGCGGGCCGGCGAAGCTGACCGGCCGCATCGTCCGTCCCCACGACCCCGACTACGCCGAGGCGAGCCTGGGCTGGGACGAGCTGTTCGTCCACTATCCGCTGGTCATCGTCTACGCCCAGCGGACCCAGGACGTGGTCAACGCCCTCACCTGGGCCCGGCAGCACGATGTCGCGCTGCGGGTACGGAGCGGCGGCCACAGCCTCGAGGGCTGGTCGAACGTGGACAACGGCATCGTGATCGACGTCAGCGAGCTGAAGTCGGCCCACATCGACACGGCCGCCCGTACGGCGACGGTCGGGGCCGGGCTCAGCCAGCTGGAGGCGGTGACCACGCTCGCGAAGAAGAACCTGGCGGTGACGACCGGCACGGAAGGCACCGTGGGCCTGTCCGGTGCGACGCTCGGCGGCGGCTTCGGTTTCCTCACCCGCTACCTCGGAATGGCCTGCGACAGCCTCATCGGGGCAGAGGTCGTCGTCGCCTCGGACGGCGACTGCGCCAAGGTCGTCAAGGCGGACCTGAAGAACAACTCGGACCTGCTGTGGGCACTCCGCGGGGCGGGCAACGGCAACTTCGGAATCGTCACGTCACTCACCTACAAAGTGGCCCCGCTCAAGAGCGTCACTTATGTGCAGGCGACGTGGGACGGCCTCGGAGACCTGCAGAGGGTCTTCGACACGTGGCAGCGTACGGCGCCGGTCGCCGACAACCGTCTCGGCACCCAGCTCGAAATTCACAGAAAGCAGATCCTGCTGTTCGCCGTTCTCGCGGAGGGAACGCCCGCGGAGGCGAAGAGGCTGCTGGCCCCGATTCTTTCGATCGGTCGCCCCGAAGTTTCGGTGCAGGTCGGTAACTGGGGCGACGTATACGCGGGATTCCAGATTCCGACCGCGGACGAGCCGGCGAACTGGAAGTTCTTCTCGCAGTTCACCGACAAGCCGTTCCCGAAGAAGGCGATCAGCGTGATCGCCTCGTTCATGCGGGACGCGCCGACGGACGACAGCAACTTCTTCACCCAGGCCTTCGGCGGAGCGGTCAGGAAGAGCCCCCGCGGCGGCACGGCGTTCCCGCATCGGGACGCGCTCTTCTACTCCGAGCCGGGTGCCGGCTGGGGAACCCGTGGAGAACCGGGCAGCGGCGACGAGCTGACCCCGCGCGCCCAGGCCTGGATCGCCGAGTTCAGCCAGGCGCTGCGGCCCTACGTGCACGGTGCCTACGTCAACGTGCCGAACATCGGCATGCAGGACTGGGAAACCGCCTACTGGGACGGCAACTTCGACCGGCTGCGCAAGATCAAGGCGAAGTACGACCCCCGCAACGTCTTCCAGTACGAGCAGAGCGTCCCGCCCGCGTTCTGCTGACCGGCCATGACCGAGCCCCCTCCCGGCCGGGAGGGGGCTCGGTCATGGCCGCTTCATCCCGGACCATCGGCCGCAAGGTCCTCGCCGTCCGGAAGGCCGGCCGAGCGGTCGCTCGCCAGGGGGGCCGCACTCCGCCGCCGTACGGCGGCCATCAGCCACCTCGCGGCTGGTGGTCAGCCGCGGCCGCACCCCGCCGCCGCCCCTTCCGTGGCCTGGCCGGCGCAGCAGCCGTCCCCCGCCGCGTCGACGCCGGCGCTCTCGCCAAGGGTGTCGGCGTCGGCCTTGACCACGTAGACCTCCCAGGGCTCCCGCCCCGGGCCATGGACCCACACCTTGTCCTGGACGGCGTAGCAGCAGGAGATGTCGTTCTCCTCGAATGCGGCCAGACCCGCGTCCTTGAGGCGACCGGTCGCGGCGGTGACCTGGTCGGTGGACTCGACCTCCACGCCGAGGTGATCGAGCCGCGTGTCCTGTCCGGCCTCGCCTTCGATCAGGACGAGCTTGAGCGGGGGCTCGGCGAGGGCGAAGTTGGCGTAGCCCTCGCGCCGCTTGGCCGGCCCGGTACCGAACAGCTTCGAGTAGAAGGTGATCGACGCTTCCAGGTCGCTGACGCGCAGGGCGAGCTGAACACGGGACATTACGTGCCTCCCATCGGCTTGCATCGACATCCGTCGATGCAACCTTGCGGGTTGGATAGAAAAACGTCAACATAGAAGTATGTCGAAGCAAGAACTCATGGCGCTCGGTCAAGAGGACCGATCCGCCGCCTGCCGCCCCGGCCTCGTGACCGCGCCCCTGAGCGAGGTCCACGCTGCCGAACTGGCGAAGGTCTTCAAGGCTCTCGGCGACCCGGTCCGTCTGCGGCTGCTGTCGATGATCGCCTCACGGGCGGGCGGTGAGGTCTGCGTCTGTGACCTGACCCCCGCTTTCGACCTGACCCAGCCGACCATCTCGCACCACCTCAAGCTGCTGCGTCAGGCCGGCCTGATCGACTGCGAACGCCGGGGTACGTGGGTCTACTACTGGGTGCTTCCCGGCGCCCTCGACCGGCTCGCCGCGTTCCTCGAGACCGCACAGGCGGCGGAGGCGACCGCGTGAGCGCTTCGCTGGGACGGCGGGCCTTTGCCGAAGCCGTCGGCTCGGCCGCGCTGGTCGCGGTGGTGGTCGGCTCGGGAATCCAGGCCACCGAGCTGACCCGGGACGCCGGAGTGCAACTGCTGGCCAATTCGCTGGCCACCGTCTTCGGGCTGGGCGTACTGATCGCGCTCCTCGGGCCGGTCTCGGGCGCGCACTTCAACCCCGTCGTCACCCTCGCCGCCTGGTGCGTCGGCCGAGGTTCCGGCCACGGACCGAGCGGCCGGGATGTCGCCGCGTACCTTCCCGCCCAGACCTCCGGAGCGATCGGCGGCGCGGTCCTCGCCCACGCCATGTTCGCCAAGCCCCTGGTGCGCTGGTCCACGCACGACCGCGCCTCAGGTCACCTGTGGCTGGGTGAGGTGGTCGCGACCGCCGGACTCGTCCTGCTGATCTTCGGGCTCGGCCGGACCGCTCGCGCTCACTTCGCCCCTGTGGCCGTGGCGTCGTACATCGGAGCGGCGTACTGGTTCACGTCCTCCACGTCGTTCGCCAACCCGGCCGTCACCGTCGGGCGCGCCCTCACCGACACGTTCGCCGGCATCGCCCCCGCCTCGGTCGGCCCGTTCATCGCGGCCCAGCTGATCGGCGCCGCACTGGGCCTCGCGCTGGTGAGGGCGCTGTTCGGACGCCCGGCATCCGCGCGAGCCGGCACCGTCCCCGTTCAGGGCGATCCCGAACTCGCCTCCCCCACACTCCCCTGACCAGCTCCCGCCCTGAAGGACACCCCCGATGAAGACCCCCGCAGAGCGTCCGTCCGTGCTGTTCGTCTGCGTCCACAACGCCGGGCGCTCCCAGATGGCCGCGGCGTTCCTCACCCACCTCGCGGGAGACCGCGTCCAGGTCCGCTCCGCCGGGTCCGCGCCCGCCGGTGCCGTCAACCCGGCGGTCGTGGAAGCGATGTCGGAGGCAGGCATCGACATCTCCGCCGAGGTCCCCAAGGTGCTCACCGTGGAGGCCGTGCAGTCGTCGGACGTGGTGATCACGATGGGCTGCGGCGACTCGTGCCCGTTCTTCCCGGGCAAGCGCTACCTCGACTGGGTGCTCCCCGACCCCGCAGGACAGGGAGTCGACGCCGTCCGCCCCATCCGCGACGAGATCGAGAAGCGCGTACGCGGCCTGCTCGACGAGATCGTCCCGGCGAGTGAGGTGTGAGTGCGGCGACCGCGGTTCGCAGCGTGGCCATGGGCCCCCGACCCGGCGAGCGGACCTCCCGCGCGCCCCTGGGCAGGTTCACCGCGCAGAGCTGTCACGAAAGCAGGGCTGTCACAAACGTGGAGGCCGTCTTGTCCTCTCTCCAGACAGTCCCTGTTCGGAGGAACACATGAGCGCTGAACACGCACACCCGCACCAAGGCGTCGAGGTGATCACGACCCTGCCGGAAGCGGCGGCCCGGATCCCGGACGGCGCCGAGGCCCGGACCATCCGCGTCACCCTGGCGCCCGGCGACCCGGGCGCGCCGCCGCACCGTCACCCCGGGCCGATCTTCGGCTACGTGACCCAGGGCGAGATCCTCTTCGAGCTGGAGGGGCAACCGCCCCGGGTGCTCAAGGCCGGGGACGCCCTGTTCGAACCCGGAGGCGACGTGATCCACTACCAGGGAGGCAACAACCTCCCGGACGCGCAGTCACAGCTGGTGGTGACCATGTTCGCGCAGCCGGGCACGCCTGTTCTGACCGTGGTCGGCGCGGAGGAACTGGCCGAACGACGACACCTGCGGTTCACTCGGCCCTGACCGCGTTCCACTGGTCCGTGATGGTCCGTGACGAGTCGTGACGGTTCGTCAGGGTGCCGCCGCGGCGCCAACTCCGCGGTCCCGAGGAGGGGCCGCCCGCGGCGTCCGGGGGCACCCGGCGGCGACGGCGGGCGAGGACACGAAGCGCGTACGGCAGCCGATGCCGGATGCCGGTATCCGTACGCGGACATGACGCCTCTCGCGGTGGAGGTCACCCGGGGCGGGGCGTCGCTCGTCGCCGGGAGAGGGTCACCCTGCGTCGCTCAACGTCCAGCTCCGTGACGACGACCGGCATCCGGTCGCCGACCCGCGTGATGTCCTCCGGCGCTTCCACAGTCGTCCACGCGAGCTCTCGCAGATGGACCAACCCCTCGATCCCGTCGGCGACTTGAACGAAGACACCGAACGGGACCAGCTTCGTGACCTGCCCGGAGAGGATCTCGCCCACCGAGATCCTGTCGGTGAAGGTCCGGAGGGGGTCCGGCCGCATCCCCTTCAGGGAAAGACGGGCCTCTCCGTTCCACGTGTCGAACTGGAGGAACTCGCACGAGATGCGCTGTCCGACCTGAACGACGTCCGTGACCACCTCGTAGCGCTGCCAGGACAGTTCGGCGAAGGAGATGAACCCGACACCGGGAAAGACGGGATGGGCGGGGCCGTCGTCCAGGGCCACGAACACGCCGAACCGCTCGATCGCCGCCACCACGCCGGAGAGGATCTCGCCACGGTTCAGCCGCTTCAGGAACGCCCGGAGCTCGGGGTTCTCGGTGGCAGCCATGGACAGTCGCACCCGGCCCTTCTCCAGATCGACGCCGACCACCTCGGCCGTGATCCGCCGGCCGGCCTCCGCGACCTCGGCAGAAGGACGACACCAGGACATGTCCAGCGGTCCGACCGTCCCCAACGGGCGCCCGGCGAAGCCGTCCAGGACCACCGCCGCCCCACAGCGCCGCGTGACGTCCGTGACGGTCCCCCCGCAGAGATCACCGACCTCGAGCGCCGCGAGAAACGCGGCCTCGGCGTCATCGGTAGTCCTCCGGGTGACCCTGCATCCACGTATTGATCTTGTCTCGCGTTCCGGTGAGCAGGCCCTGGTGCTTCTTGAGGTTCTCGAAGGAGCTGTCGTCGCCCAGTTCGGCCCGCAGGTCCGCGATCCAGGCGAGGGGTTCCTTGAAATGCCCAGGGCCCTGGGGGTCCACTCTCATCGCCTTGTCGAGACTGTCGAGATTATCGAGCACCCGCCCCAGGAAGTACTCGCAGTTCCCCGGGGTCGTACACCCGTCGTTGTAGGTGGCCTGAAGCACAGCGAACGCATCGCGGACCTTCTCGGCCCCCGGTGCCGGTTCCGCCGTGCTCGGGGCGGGCGGCTCCTCGGTCGCGGGGGCCGCTGCCGCCGCCTTGCGGACGGGAGACTCCTCATCGCTCGAAGCCGTGCCCGAACCACCGGTGCAGGAAAGCAACGATGACGCCATGGCCACGACGAGCGTGGAGACGCTGAGAGCGTGCCGTACACGCAAGCTGATCATGCCGCGTACGACTCTCCAGGGGGCTCGCTGGTTGTGCCGCGTGCGTGTCGAAACCGCGCCGCGTCCGGCATGCGTACATCGCTGGGCGTGCCTGCCAGGGACGGCGGAGTCTCAGGTGCCCGCCGGAAGGCGGATACCCGCGCAGCACCGCTGCGCGTTCCACAGTGCCCCAGGCGGGACGGGGTACCGCGCGAGGCCCGAGGCGGCAGCGAGGCGGCGGATCGTCCCTTCGCTGATCATGACGAGCCGTGAGCCGGCGGCCGAGATGAGGAGTTCCCACCCGCCCTGTGCTTCCGGACCGACTCGGATCCAGCGTGCCCGACGAGTCGGCACGGTCCCTGCGGCGCTCCCGCCTACGTTCGCGCGAGAGCGCCCCGCAGCGCGTGGCTGCGGGGCGCCCAGCGGGGACTAGTCGACCATCTGCCCGTCGAACATGCCGCCCTTGCAGGTGTTGTTCGCAAAATTGACCGTTCCGCCGCCCTGCTCGCACTTACCCGGGGTGAGGCTGGCGGCGGTGGCGGTGGCGGCGCCTGTGATGCCGAGTCCGGCGAGGGCTGCCGTGGCGATGGCGGCGGCGAGGATGCGTCGAATACGCATGTAGTTCCCCTTTCGCGGATTGCCTCAATTGGGGCATCAGCCAGCTTGACCTTCACCCATTTGGGTGGCACTCCACGTTGCGCCATTCGGGTGACATTGCTGACCGGTGCTGAGACCGTGCGCCGCCGGTTCGGCGCCGAGTACACCTTGGCCGGGCTGGACCTGCTGCCGCACCGCATCGGCTGGAGCGTGCGGGTGCCCTCCCGCAAGGCCGCCGAGCGCGACGAGGTGAAGTTCGCCGCCTGGGAGGACGAGCAGTGGCCCGTCACAAAAAATAGGGGGTGGCGGACTTGGGCGCCTGGCTCTGCTTCGAGGACGAAGCCGGCCAGGGCCTGAGGCCACACGTGGGGCCACCGGGGCCACACACCGGTCGTGCAGTACCCGTCCTACTCCTCCGGGTCCCACGCGCGGAGCAGGTCGAACAGACCTGCGTCTCCCTCGATCTGCAGGGAGTCCGCCGCGATACGGTCGTACACGAAGAGAACCAGCTCACTGGCCGTGCCGCGAACAGAGACGCCGGCCGCGTTCGTGCCCTCGTCGGCGGCAGCTACAGGCGTCGTGCCGGGCGCGGAGATACGGGTGCAGCGTGCGCCGTCGCCGTCGACCGTGAGGCACCAGGAGTGGCCCTCGGTGGCGTGGAAGTCGAAGGCAGTGGGCTTGTGCGGCCAGGCACTCGTCGTTGCGACGCAGGTGGACAGGAACTCCTCGACACCGTCGAGTGCCACCTCATCCGGCAGCGGCTCCGGGGCACCCACAGTGACCTGGGCGTCGTAGGTGTGCACCGCGATCTGCTGGAGCTGGTGCCGGGCGACCGCGCCACAGGTCTGCGGCGACTGGGACGCACCCCACCACGTCCAGCAACCGCGATCCGGGCCTGCCTCCCGCAACGCGTCCACCAGTTGCTCCGTGGACTCCGCCAACCAGGCCGGCTGGGCCTCGCGCTCCCGGGGCGCGGCCGGGGCGCCCTCCGCAGCGGACTTGGCCGGAGCAGGCCCTGCGGCGACGGTGGCGGCCCAGTCGCGGCGCCCCTCGCCGATGTGCTGCGCCAGATCGAACAGCGTCCACTCCGGGCAGGTCGGCACCTGCACGTCGAGGCTGGGCGCGGAGGCGACCGCGGCGCGGAAGGCGCTCGACCGTTCGTCGATCAGTCGCAACAGAACGGGGAACGTAAGTGTCGTTGTCACATGGACTCTCTATCACCGTGTTCCGGCAATCGGACAGTCATTTTCACAGCCGAGGCGGCGAGCGCGCGGCACGGGCCGGGCGCCCTCAGATGACGCCGTGTCCACATTCTGAAACGATTGGTGAGTCACGCGACGCCGCACCGGCAAGGCCTCGTCAGCCGCTCTTACCGTGCCCAATTCGAGGTCTCCGATTGACTCGCGGGTCCGGCTCCGACAGGAACCACAACTGTCCCTGCTGCCATCCCGTCCGCCGTCGACCCACACACCGTGGAGCGGGCCGACGGCAGAAGCGCAGCGCCGTTCACGTCAGTGCGCGTGACCACTCGAAGCGGGCGCCGGCGCCGCGTTCTTGACGGTCAGAGGCCGCAACTTCGCGCCGGTCGGGCCGATCTGGATGTGGGTGTCCAGCTGCGGGCGGGTGGCTACCCACAACGACCGGACGGCGGCACGTTGTCGGAAGCATGGGTGATGGCCAGCAACGCCATGTCATCGGTTCTCCGGCCACCGGTGTGCCTGTGCACGTCGGCCAGCACGGCGTCGAGGAGCGCATCCGCACCGGCATACCGAGACGCGGCGAACCGGTCGACAAGGTCGTAGAAGGCGCCCTTCTCGTCGCGAGCTTCCGTGAGTCCGTCGGTATACAGCAGCAGAGTGGCACCCTCTGGGAAGGCCACCGTATCCACATGTGCAGGACCGGTGGCGAGGGCGGCCATGCCGAAGGGCAATGCCGTCTGGCTGGGCTCGACGTACAGCACGGTGTCGGTCAGGAACAGCAGGGGTGCCGGGTGGCCGCGGTTGACCAGGCGGACTTCGCTTCCACTCGGGGGAATTTCCGCCACCACGCCCGTGATGAATCCTTCGAGCTCGGTCACGCTCCCCGACTGCCGGACCTCAAGAGCGACGGCTCGCTCCAGACGTTCCACGAGCCCGGCCAGGCTGGGCTCCTGCAGGGCCGCCTCACGAAAAGTGCCGATGCTGGCCGCGACCGCCCTGACTGCTTCCAGTCCCTTGCCACGCACATCGCCGATCACACAGCGCACGCCGAACGGCGTGTCCATCACCGCGTAGAGGTCCCCGCCGATCTGCGCGTCCGCCTGAGCGGCCTCATAGCGCGCAGCGAAACGCAGCGGACCGCTCGCCTTCGGCGGATCCGGCAGAACGGCCCGCTGGACAGCGGCGGCGATATCGCGCGCGGACCGCAGCCGACTCTGCAGATGATGCAGGAGGCGATGGAGGAAAACCGCGATCGCGGCCACCGTCGCAACCATGGCCAGTTCGCTGATCTCAGTCGCACTTCCGTGGTAGCCGAAGTACCCGAACATCGCCAAGTCGAGGAGGAACGCGACCACCCCCGTGACGATGGTGCCGCGCAGGGACAGCAGAGAGGCGGCCGTCAGGACCGCAGCCGCGTAGAGGGCCGCAGCGCTCACCGTGGGCGGCGTGACGAAGTCGATCACCGCTGCCGTGAAAAGCAGAAGGGCCGGCAGCAGACTCCTCAACCTTCCCAGCCGCTGCCACACTCCCAGCCTCGCCACGCACCGCTCCAGATGTCGACCGGTCTGCCAGCCTGCTCAGCCTAGGGTCCATCCACATGCGCCCCTGCCGCTCCGGCGCCCGGCTCGCCCGCAAGGTGGTGGTTGTAACCCAAACACCACACGCCGATGCGGCTCACACCGCGAGCCGACTGTCAGGGCGCTTACCTGACAGTCCGGCTGCGGTCAGGCAACGAGAACGGCGAAACAGCCCTGCCATCCGCCCGTGGCGAGGGAGCCGCCTGAAGAGGCTGCATCAGAAACGACGGAGCCCCCTCCCATACGAGGAAGGAGGCTCAACCGGTCCCGGTCCGCACACAAGTGCCGAACCCCCTCAGACCCACTCCACCTCGGAGACGAGCCCCTCAGCGATTCCAGGGCCCGGCAACGGCGTCCGGGAGAGCGCCACCGGCCCCGAGGGGCGATGACCCGAAGTACCCACCGCAGCCAACGCCGCAGCGACCTCGTCCTCGCTCACCCCCGCCAACGCCTCAATCACCCGATCGAGTGCCCCGCTCACGTCAGTGCGCGTGACCACTCGAAGCGGGCGCCGGCGCCGCGTTCTTGACCGTCAGAGGCAGCAACTTCTTACCCGTCGGGCCGATCTGGATGTGGGTGTCCAGCTGCGGACAGACCCCGCAATCGAAGCACGGCGTCCAGCGGCAGTCCTCGACCTCGGTCTCGTCGAGGGCGTCCTGCCAGTCCTCCCAGAGCCATTCCTTGTCGAGGCCGGAGTCGAGGTGGTCCCAGGGGAGGACCTCCTCGTAGGTGCGCTCACGGGTCGTGTACCAGTCGACGTCCACGCCGAAGGCGGGGAGGGTCTTCTCGGCGCAGGCCATCCACCGGTCGTACGAGAAGTGCTCGCGCCAGCCGTCGAAGCGGCCGCCGTCCTCGTAGACCGCGCGGATGACCGAGCCGATACGGCGGTCACCGCGGGAGAGCAGGCCCTCGACGATGCCGGGCTTGCCGTCGTGGTAGCGGAAGCCGATCGAGCGGCCGTACTTCTTGTCGCCGCGGATCTTGTCGCGGAGCTTCCCGAGGCGGTCGTCCGTCTGCTCGGCGGAGAGCTGCGGGGCCCACTGGAAGGGGGTGTGCGGCTTGGGGACGAAGCCGCCGATCGAGACCGTGCAGCGGATGTCGTTCTGGCCCGAGACCTTGCGGCCCTCGGCGATCACCTTCATCGCCATGTCGGCGATCTGGAGAACGTCCTCGTCCGTCTCCGTCGGCAGGCCGCACATGAAGTACAGCTTCACCTGGCGCCAGCCGTTGCCGTAGGCGGTGGAGACGGTCCGGATCAGGTCCTCCTCCGAGACCATCTTGTTGATGACCTTGCGCATGCGTTCCGAGCCGCCCTCGGGGGCGAACGTCAGGCCCGAGCGGCGGCCGTTGCGCGTCAGCTCGTTCGCCAGGTCCACGTTGAAGGCGTCGACGCGGGTGGAGGGCAGGGAGAGACCGACCTTGTCCTCCTCGTACCGGTCCGCCAGGCCCTTGGCGAGGTCACCGATCTCGGTGTGGTCCGCGGAGGAGAGCGAGAGCAGGCCCACCTCCTCGAAGCCCGTCGCCTTCAGACCCTTCTCGACCATGTCGCCGATGCCCGTGATGGAACGCTCGCGGACCGGGCGGGTGATCATGCCGGCCTGGCAGAAGCGGCAGCCGCGCGTGCAGCCGCGGAAGATCTCCACGGACATCCGCTCGTGGACCGTCTCGGCCAGGGGGACCAGCGGCTGCTTGGGGTACGGCCACTCGTCGAGGTCCATGACCGTGTGCTTGGACACGCGCCACGGAACGCCCGACCTGTTGGGCACGACACGGGCGATCCGGCCGTCGGCGAGGTACTCGACGTCGTAGAACGCCGGGATGTAGACGTTGCCCGTCTTCGCGAGGCGGAAGAGGACCTCCTCGCGGCCGCCCGGACGGCCCTCGGCCTTCCAGGCCCTGATGATCTCGGTCATGTCGAGCACGGCCTGCTCGCCGTCGCCGATGATCGCCGCGTCGATGAAGTCGGCGACGGGCTCGGGGTTGAAGGCCGCGTGGCCGCCGGCCAGCACGATCGGGTCGTCGAGCGTGCGGTCCTTGGACTCCAGGGGGATGCCGGCCAGGTCCAGGGCCGTCAGCATGTTCGTGTAGCCCAGCTCCGTGGAGAAGGACAGTCCGAAGACGTCGAAGGCCTTCACCGGGCGGTGGCTGTCCACCGTGAACTGGGGGACCCGGTGCTCGCGCATCAGCTCCTCCAGGTCCGGCCAGACGCTGTAGGTGCGCTCGGCGAGGACGCCCTCACGTTCGTTGAGAACCTCGTAAAGAATCATGACGCCCTGGTTGGGCAGCCCGACCTCGTAGGCGTCGGGGTACATCAGCGCCCAGCGGACGTCACAGGCCTCCCAGGGCTTGACCGTGGAGTTGAGCTCTCCGCCGACGTACTGGATCGGCTTCTGCACATGCGGGAGCAGAGCTTCGAGCTGTGGAAACACCGACACAGCGGCTTCGGCAGACATCTCGCGAACCTTCGTGAGCGGGGACCTACTGACAGGCGTGACCATCCAGCGTAACGCGGCCGGGAGCACCCCCCGTCCGCTCAGATCCCGCTGCCGCCCCCGATCGATTCCCACTCCCCCGGGAACGCCGCCTCGACCGCCGCCGCGCGCCGCTCCTCACGGCCGTACAGGAGCCCGTACGTGAACGCGCTCTCACCCGCCGCGTGGGCCTGGTCGGCCAGGTCGCGCAGGGCCTCGCGGGCCATCACGCTGTCCTGGTGGTCGCCGAGCAGGCTCTGCAGCGACTTCATCGACTTGACCAGGCCGGCCGCGGGTCCGCGGAGGGCGGGGGTGGCGGCCTCGGCCGCGTACCGGGTGCGCTTGGCCTTCTTGCGGGCCTCGTGCATCGCGAGGTCGCGGTCGGCGCCGGGGGCCAGGTCGAGGACCTGGGCGACGAGTGCGGAGACCTTCGCGAAGTCCTTCCGTACGGCCTTGGCGATCTCCTTCGAGGGGTCGCCCGCCGCGGCCTTCAGCAGGGGCGGGCCGGTCACCACACCGTCGAGCGCCGCCAGCAGGTCCAGGTAGCGACCGCCGTCCAGTACGGCGATCAGGTGGCGTCGGGAACCGTCACCGCGGGCCTGCGACCAGGTCCGCAGACGGTCGCGGACGGGGCCGGTGACCAGGGCACCCGGGAGCCCGTCGAGTGCCGTCGTCAGGCGTTCGGTGAGGACTTCCTGGTCACGGCCGACGCCCAGCTCGCCGGCGAGCCACTTCAGTTCCTCGCCGATCGGGTCGGTGACGGCGCGGTCGAGGATCCTGCCGTACGAGCGGAAGGCGCTGCGCATACGGCGGGTGGCGACGCGCATGCTGTGGACGGAGTCGTACAGGTCGCGGCGGACGGCGGGGTCCAGTTCGACGATGGCGTCGCGCTGGGTACGGAGGTAGGCGAGGACGTGGTCGCCGGCCGTCCGCGGGGCGCGGTCCGCGGGCGCGGCCTTGACCCGCTTCTTCGCGGCGTTCGTGGCGTTCGCGGCGTTCGCGGCGTTCGCGGCGTTCGCGGCGTTCGCGGCGTTCGCGGTGTCCGTGTCGCTGAGGGCCTTGGCCAGTTTGGACTTTGAGGAGGAGCGTTCGAGGCCCGCCTTGCGGAGCTTCTTCTCCACCTGGTCGAGGAAGGCCGGATCACCGTCGTCGGCGAGCTCCACCTCGATCTCCGTCCACTCGGCGACGCCGGCGCCGCCGCTGAGTCGCTCCGCCCGGACGCGGTCGACACTGACCTCGGCGAGCAGGGCCCCGGAGTCGTCGACGAGGTGGCGGACGTCCCGGGCCGACAGCAGGCGCACGACGGGGACGAGTTCGGCTTCGCGCACCCGGGAGCGTACGAGGGCGGACAGGGAGTGGGGGACGGTGTCGGAGAGCGGGGCGCGGATCTCGTCGCGGACGCCGTCGGAGACGGGGAGCTTGAGGTGCCAGCCGGCGTCGTCGCCGCCGGTGCGGCGGCGCAGGGTGAGGGAGGCGGCGGCGAGTCGTTGGTCGGCCGTGTCGTAGTAGGTGGCGTCGAGGTCCGCCACGCCCTTGTCGAGGACGCCGGAGACTCCGGGGACGCGGGTCAGGTCCGGCAGCGCGGGGTCACCTCCGGTGGGGGAACCCTCGTACTTCCGCTCGATTTCTCGCTTGGTGTCCGCCATGACCTGAATCTAGTGGCAGCGGGGCCGGGATGGCAGTGCCCGGATCTGCCGGGGCTGTCGCGGGAGACCGGATTTCGCCCCCGCCGCCGCTCCCCGTGCCACCCTCCCGGGGCAGACCTTCCCGGTCCCCCCGGGCCACCTGAACGATCTCGTCCGGAAAACCCGGCCCGCCCCGAACGAACCGGTCCGACCGGCATCCGGGGGACGGCGGCCATCCGTTCGACGCGGACACCTCGACGCGAAGGGGGCCACGCGCCGGGGACACCTCGCGGAACGTGTCGCGCGGGACGCCCGTCCCGGCGCCCCGCGCGACACATCCCCGTCCAACCGCCGGAGGTCTACGCCGACATGGGCCGTTGGACTCTGATCGACTGCAGCAGGCCCACCGCCACCCATACCGCGAACATCGATGAGCCGCCGTAGGAGACGAAGGGGAGGGGGAGGCCGGCGACCGGCATGATGCCGAGCGTCATGCCGATGTTCTCGAAGGCCTGGAAGGCGAACCAGGCGATGATGCCGGCGGCGACGATCGTGCCGTACAGCTCGGTGGTCTCGCGGGCGATGCGGCAGGCCCGCCACAGGACGACGCCCAGCAGGAACAGGATGAGGCCGGCGCCCACGAAGCCCAGTTCCTCGCCCGCGACCGTGAAGACGAAGTCCGTCTGCTGTTCGGGGACGAACTGGCCGGTCGTCTGGGAGCCGTGCCCCAGGCCGGTGCCGAAGAGGCCGCCGGAGCCGATGGCGATCCGCGCCTGGTTGGTGTTGTAGCCGACGCCCGCGGGGTCGAGGTCGGGGTTGGCGAAGGCGGCGAAGCGGTTGATCTGGTACTCGTCGAGGATCTTGAGCTGCCAGACGGCGATCGCCCCGAGCGCCCCGGCGCCGATCAGGCCGAACACCCAGCGGTTGGAGGCGCCGGAGGCGAGCAGCACGCCGAGCACGATGATGACCGCGACCATGATCGTGCCGAGGTCGGGCATGAGCATCACGATCATCATCGGGACGGCCGCGAGGCCCAGTGCCTGGAGCACCGTGCGGTGGTCGGGGTACTGCTTGTCGCCCGCGTCCACCCGGGTGGCCAGCAGCATCGCCATGCCCAGGATGATCGTGATCTTGGTGAACTCGGCGGGCTGGAGCGACAGACCGCCCGCGACGAGCCAGTTGCGCTGGCCGTTGATCGTCGCGCCGAGCGGTGTGAGCACCAGCAGGATCATGAAGACCGAGAGGCCGTACAGGATCGGGACCGCGGTACGCAGGGTGCGGTGGCCGAGCCAGACCGTGCCGATCATCAGGGCGATGCCGATGCCGGTGTTCATGAGGTGGCGGATGAGGAAGTAGTACGGGTCGCCCTGGTTGATCTCGGTGCGGTTGCGGGTCGCCGAGTAGACGAGGGCCGAGCCGATCAGCGACAGCGCGACGGCCGACAGCAGTATCGGCCAGTCGAGGCGGCGGGCCAGCGAGTCGCGGGCGAGGAGCCGCGACATACCGCCGCGCTCGGGGCCGTACCCGGAGACGGAGAAGTTGTTCGCTCCGGTCATGTCAGGATCCTCATCCTCCGCCGCTTCCGCGGGCGGTCCGAGCGCCTGCGGGTGGTGCGGTTGCTCGCGTTCGGCGACGGCGTGGTGGCCCCGTCCTGCTGCTGGTCGGTGGTGCCGGAGGTGTCCTTCTTGGCGGCCTGCTGATCCTTGGCCGGGTCCTTGGAGATCTCCGGGGAGTCGATCGAGCCGTCGGGCTGGATCCTGGGAAGGCTCTTCTGCGGGGTGGGGAGCAGGGCCTTCTTCTTGTCGACGGCACCGTCGGGCGAGACGCCGTACAGGGCGTTGTAAATGTTGCGGACGGCCTCACCGGAGGCGCCGGAACCCGTACCGGCCTGGGCGATCGTCATGACGATCGTGTAGTCCTTGGAGTAGGTGGCGAGCCAGGAGGTCGTCTGCTTGCCGTAGACCTCGGCGGTACCGGTCTTGGCGTGCAGCGGGATCTTGTCCTGCGGCCAGCCCCCGAACTTCCAGGCGGCCGTACCGCGGGTGACGACACCTTCCAGGGCCGCGTCCATGCCCTTGAGCGTGGCCTTGCTGATCGGCAGCCTGCCGCGGACCTGGGGCTTGATCTCCTTGACGCTCCTGCCGTCGGCGCTGACGATCGCCTTGCCGATGGTGGGCGTGTGCACGGTGCCGCCGTTGGCGAGCGCCCCGTAGATCATGGCCTCCTGGATCGGCGTGACGAGGGTGTCGCCCTGGCCGATGGAGTAGTTGATCGAGTCGCCCTCGCGCATCTTGTTGCCCTCGAGGCAGTTCTCGTACGCGATCCTCTGGACGTAGTCGCCGCTCTTCTTGCCGGTCTTGCACCAGACGGCCTTGTTGGCCTTCCAGTAGTTCAGCTTCCACTGGCGGTCGGGGACGCGGCCGGTGACCTCGTTGGGCAGGTCGACGCCGGTCTCCTTGCCGAGGCCGAACTGGTGGGCGGCCTTGTAGAAGAAGTCCTTGGGGGTCTTCTTCGGGTTGATGCCGCCGTCCTTCTTCCACTCGTTGTCGGCGAGGCCGTAGAAGACGGTGTCGCAGGAGACCTCGAGGGCCCGGCCGAGTGAGATGGGGCCGAAGTTCTCGCCCTCGAAGTTCTTGAAGACCTGGCTGCCGACGGAGTAGGAGCTCGTGCAGGGGTAGTTGCCGTCGAAGTCGTAGCCGGCCTCGACCGCGGCCGCCGTGGAGACGACCTTGAACGTCGAACCGGGCGCGGACTGACCCTGTATGGCCCTGTTGAGCAGCGGGTAGTCGGAGTCCTTGCCGGTGAGCTGCGTGTAGTCCTTGGCGGAGATGCCGCCGACCCAGGCGTTCGGGTCGTACGTCGGGCTGGACGCCATGGAGACGATCCGGCCGGTCTTGGCCTCCATCACGACGACCGCGCCGGAGTCGGCCTTGTAGTTCTCGCTGGTGATCTTGTCGTACTGGGTACGGGCGATCTTCATCGCGTTGTTCAGCTCGTACTCGGCGACGCGCTGGACGCGGGCGTCGATGCTGGTGACGAGGTTCGCGCCGGACTCGGCCTCGTCGCTCTTGGCCTTGCCGATGACGCGTCCCAGGTTGTCGACCTCGTAGCGGGTGACGCCCGCCTTGCCGCGCAGTTCCTTGTCGTACTGGCGCTCGAGACCGGAGCGGCCGACCTGGTCGGAGCGCAGGTACGGCGACTCGGTGTCCTTGGCCTTGGTGATCTCGGCGTCGGTGACCGGCGAGAGGTAGCCGAGGACCTGGGCGGCGTTGGACTTGCCGGGTGCCGCGTAGCGCCGTACGGGCTCGGGCTCGGCCGTGATGCCGGGGAAGTCCTCGGAGCGTTCACGGATCTGCAGGGCCTGCTTGGCGGTGGCCTCGTCCGTGATGGGGATCGGCTGGTAGGGCGAGCCGTTCCAGCAGGGCTGCGGTGTCTTCGCGTCGCACAGCCGGACCTTCTGGATGACGTCCTCGGGCTTCTCGCCGAGGACGCCGGCGAGCTTGGTCAGGACCGCCTTGCCGTCGTCCTTCATCTTCAGGAGGTCGGTGCGCGAGGCGGAGACCACGAGCCGGGTCTCGTTGTCGGCGATCGGCACCCCGCGCGCGTCGAGGATCGAGCCGCGCACGGCGGGCTGCACGACCTGCTGGACGTGGTTGCCGGAGGCTTCCTTGGCGTACTCGTCGCCGTTGCGGATCTGGAGGTACCAGAGGCGGCCGCCGAGGGTGCCGAGGAGGGAGAGCACGAGGATCTGGATGACGACGAGTCGGATCTGGACCCGTGGGGTCCTGCCGGTCTCGGGGATGTTGGTCACTGCTGCTGCCTCCCCCTCTCAGTGTGTGTACGAGACATACGAATACCCGGCCAACCTGTGTGTGCGAGCCACGGCGCCCGGAGTGAACTCATCCGCGGTCACAGTCGCTTGACCCCCTTGATGCGCCCCGCGCGGGCGACGCGCGCCCTGGCCGCCTTGACCCGCATTCCGCGCTGGCTGCCGATGCGCAGGCCGGTGCCGGAGGAGAGCCACCCCGAGGAGACGTCGGCGGCCTTGGCGGACGCGCCGGACTCGCCGAGCGGGTTGTTCTCCGCGCGCCGGGCCAGCGCCATCAGCCCCGGCACCACGAAGGGCGCCAGCAGCAGGTCGTACAGGGCGGCCGTGAACAGGAGGCTGCCGAGGCCCACATGGCGGGCGGCGGTGTCGCCGACGAGGGCGCCGACACCGGCGTAGAGCAGGGTCGATCCGACCGCGGCGGCGACGACCACGGCCATCGGTCCGGTCGCGGACTTGAGCTGGCCGTTCTCCGGCTTCACCAGACCGGCGAGATAGCCGATGACGCACAGCACGAGGGCGTAGCGCCCGGCGGCGTGGTCGGCGGGCGGGGCGAGGTCGGCGAGCAGGCCCGCGCCGAAGCCGATGAGGGCGCCGCCGACATGGCCGTAGACCATCGCGAGGGCCAGCACGGTCAGGAGGACCAGGTCCGGGACGGCACCGGGGAGGTGGAGACGGGCGAGGACGCTCACCTGGATCACCAGGGCGACGACCACCAGGGTGGTGGAGAGCAGCATCCGGTTGAGACGCATGGGGTTCGGCTCCTACTGCTGTTGCTGCTGGCCGTCGAGGGGGGCGTTCGCCGAGGGGGTGACCGTGACGGTCACGGTCGGCGTGGGCGTCGGTCTGGGCTTGGGGGGCAGGACCTCGTCGCGGGGGTCCTTGCGGGGGGCCTGGACGACGACGCCGACGATGTCGAGCTTCGTGAACGCGGCGTACGGCGTCACGTAGACCGTGCGGGTCAGGCCGCCGCCGGAGGGGTCGACACGGGAGACCACGCCGACCGGGACACCGGGCACGAAGGGCTTGTCGGCCTGCGAGCCGAACGTGACCAGGCGGTCGCCCTTCTTGATCTTGGCCTTGCCGTTGAGCAGCTCGACCCGCAGCGGGCGGTCGCCCTGTCCGGAGGCGAAGCCGAGTTCGTCGCTCGACTCCATGCGCGTGCCGACCGTGAAATCGGGGTCGTTGGCGAGCAGCACGGTGGAGGTGTCGGGGCCGACGGTGGTGATGCGCCCGACCAGTCCGTCCCCGTTCAGGACCGTCATGTCGCGGGTGATGCCGTCGTTCGCGCCGACGTCGATCGTCACGGTCCAGGAGAAGCCCTGGGCCGCTCCTATGGCGATGACCTCGGCGCCCTTGATGCCGTACTGTCCGTCGCCGGCCATGCGGAGCATCTTGTTGAGCTGGCCCAGCCGGCTGCGGTTGCGGTCGTCGCTGCCGAGTTTCGCCTTCAGCGCCGCGTTGTCGTGTTCGAGCCGGGCGACGCGGTCGTGCCGGTCGTCCGAGTCACGGACCGCGGTGATCGCGTTGCCGACGGGGTCGACCGCGGAGGACACCCCGTTCTCGATCGGGCCGAAGACCGTCGCGGCGCCCTGCCGGGCGCCCTGGACCGGTGAGTCCTCTCCGCCCCGGATGTCCACCGTGATCAGAGCGAACGCGATGGCGATCAGCAGCACCAGGAGCAGCCGGCTCTCTCGTGTGTCCCTCACGTGCGGCGGCCGTGCCTTCCTCGTCGGAATTCGTCGTACCCAAAGAGGGCAGCCCACAAGGCTGACCGAAGGGCCTCCCCAAGAGGAGGCCCCAAGAGGCTCTTTGGGTGAGCTTATGCATCTATACCAACGATCCGCCGTACGAGAGGAGATCATCTCGTACGGCGGAACCGAAGAGTTACCTCATCTGCGCGGCTGGGCGTCCAGCACCTGCTGGAGCGCCTCGAACTCCTCGACGCACTTGCCGGCGCCGAGCGCGACGCTGTCCAGCGGGTCCTCGGCGATGTGGATCGGCATGCCGGTCTCGCGGCGCAGCCGCTCGTCGAGACCCCGCAGCAGGGCTCCGCCGCCGGTCAGTACGATGCCGCGGTCCATCACGTCGCCCGACAGCTCCGGCGGGCACTTGTCGAGTGTCGTCTTCACGGCGTCGATGATCGCGTTGACCGGCTCCTCGATGGCCTTGCGCACTTCGGCCGCGGAGATGACGACGGTCTTGGGCAGCCCGGACACGAGATCCCGGCCGCGGATCTCGGTGTGCTCGTCATTGTCGAGGTCGTACGCCGAACCGATCGTGATCTTGATCTGTTCCGCGGTCCGCTCACCGAGGAGGAGGCTGTACTCCTTCTTGATGTGCTGGATGATCGCGTTGTCCAGCTCGTCGCCCGCGACGCGGATGGACTGGGCGGTGACGATGCCGCCGAGCGAGATCACCGCGACCTCCGTGGTGCCGCCGCCGATGTCCACCACCATGTTGCCCGTGGCCTCGTGGACCGGCAGGCCGGAGCCGATGGCCGCGGCCATGGGCTCCTCGATGATGTGCACCTGGCGGGCGCCGGCCTGGGACGACGCCTCGATGACGGCACGGCGCTCGACACCTGTGATGCCGGAGGGCACGCAGACGACGACACGGGGGCGGGCGAGGTAGCGCCGCTTGTGGATCTTCAGGATGAAGTAGCGGAGCATGCGCTCGGTGATCTCGAAGTCGGCGATGACACCGTCCCTCAGCGGACGTACGGCAACGATGTTGCCGGGGGTCCGCCCGATCATCTTCTTGGCCTCCGCGCCGACCGCGAGGATGCCACCGGTGTTGGTGTTGATCGCGACGACGGACGGCTCGTTGAGTACGATCCCGCGACCCCTGACGTACACCAGCGTGTTGGCGGTCCCGAGGTCGACAGCCATGTCACGGCCGATGAACGACATTGAGTTCCCCATCAGGATTCGTCTGGCCTTCCCAAGTGGAGCTTTGACGGCTTGTTAGGTAAGGCGAGGTGGGTGCTGTGACGTGAAGGCTTACATCGTAGACGCGCCTGCACGAACACTGCGCGAGGGTCTTCGCCATTGTCAGCATGTGCGGCGCCGCCTCGCTTGTGGAGACGGGCCATCGGGGGCACGCGTTCCCCCGATCGGCACGCATATGCCACAGGACGGCCGGAAATTTCGCGGCCGCCCCGGATCGGACATCCGAATGACGAGATTGTCCCGCGAAAAATTCGCGGAAAATTAGCGCTCGCCCGGACCGTGGAACTCAGCCGCGGCCGGGGAAGAAGATCTTCAGCTCACGCTCGGCGGACTCCTCGGAGTCGGAGGCGTGGATCAGGTTCTCGCGGACGATCACGCCGTAGTCCCCGCGGATGGAGCCGGGGGCGGCGGCGATGGGGTCGGTGGGGCCGGCCAGCGCCCGCACCCCTTCGATGACCCGCTCGCCCTCGACGACCAGCGCCACGACCGGGCCGGACGCCATGAACTCGACCAGCGGCTCGTAGAACGGCTTGCCCTGGTGCTCGCCGTAGTGCTGCTCCAGCGTCTCCTGGTCCAGCGTCCGCAGCTCCAGCGCGGTGATCTGCCAGCCGGCCTTGCGCTCGATGCGGCTGATGATCTCGCCGGTCAGGCCACGACGGACGGTGTCGGGCTTGAGGAGGACGAGGGTGCGCTGGCTCACGGTGGTGCTCCTTCAGGTCACAAGTGTGCGGGTGACCGAGGCTACAGGGCGTGTCGGGGTGGGTGTCACGCAGAGTCAGGTGGTACAGAGCCTTCGGACCCGCGCGGAGGCCGTGTGGCGCGACCGCTACGCGGCGTGCCCCTCCGCCTCCGTCCGCGCGGCGAACCGCGCCTTCGCCTCGTCGATCTTCCGGCCGTAGTGCACCGAGGCCCACCACAGCGCCGCGAAGATCGCACCCAGGAAGAACATCGACGTCACGAAGAACCCACTGGCGATCAGCACGATCTGAAGGGCCCAGCCGAGCTGCACGCCGCCGGGCCGGGTGATCATGCCACAGAGCAGGACACTCAGCACCATGACGATCCCACTGACCGTCCAGACGGTGGCCGTGGACAGCCCCGGATCCTTCATCGCGACCAGTCCGGCGAAGCCGACGACGAAGAACTCGCCGATCAGGGTCGAAGCACAGAGCGTACGCACGGCGGTCAGCGCCTTCCCAGAAGCAGTCGGGCCTCGCCGACGGTGATGACGGAACCGGTGACGAGGACGCCACCACCGGTGTACTCGCCCTCCTCCTCGGCCAGGGTGATCGCGGCGTCGATCGCGTCGTCGAGGCGCGGCTCGACCTGCACCCGGTCCTCACCGAAGATCTCGACGGCGATCTGGGCCAGCTCGTCCACGTCCATCGCGCGATGGCTGGAGTTCCGCGTGACCACGACCTCGGAGAAGATCGGCTCGAAGGCTTCCAGCAGCCCCCGTACGTTCTTGTCGGCACTCGCGCCGACGACACCGATCAGCCGGCTGAAGTCGAAGACCTCGCTGACGGCCTCGGCGGTGGCGCGGGCGCCCGCCGGGTTGTGCGCGGCGTCCAGGACGACGGTGGGCGACCGACGCACGATCTCCAGGCGGCCCGGTGAGGTCACCGCGGCGAAGGCCTTGCGGACGGTGTCGATGTCGAGACTCTGCGCGTGCGCGGCACCGACGCCGAAGAACGCCTCGACGGCGGCGAGCGCCACGGCGGCGTTGTGCGCCTGGTACGCGCCGTGCAGGGGCAGGAAGATCTCCCCGTACTCCCCGCCGAGCCCGCGCAGGGTGACCAGCTGACCGCCGACGGCGACCTGCCGGGCCACGACCCCGAACTCCAGGCCCTCGCGGGCCACGGTGGCGTCGACCTCGACGGCCTTCTTCAGCAGCACCTGGGCCGCGTCCACCGGCTGCTGCGCCAGGATCACGGTCGCGTCCTGCTTGACGATGCCGGCCTTCTCCGTGGCGATCTCGCCGGGAGTCGTGCCGAGGCGGTCGGTGTGGTCGAGGTCGATGGGGGTGACGACGGCGACGGCGCCGTCGATCACGTTGGTGGCGTCCCAGCTGCCGCCCATGCCGACCTCGACGACGGCCACGTCCACGGGAGCGTCCGCGAAGGCCGCGTACGCCATGCCCGTGAGCACCTCGAAGAAGGAGAGCCGGTACTCCTGCTGGGAGTCGACCATCTCGATGTACGGCTTGATGTCCTCGTACGTCTCGACGAACCGCTCGGCGGAGATCGGGGTGCCGTCGAGGCTGATCCGCTCGGTGACCGACTGGACGTGGGGGCTGGTGTACCGGCCGGTGCGCAGGTCGAAGGCGCCGAGCAGGGCCTCGATCATGCGTGCGGTGGACGTCTTGCCGTTCGTCCCGGTGATGTGGATCGAGGGGTACGCGCGCTGCGGCTCGCCCAGCACGTCCATCAGCGCGGCGATGCGGCTGACGGAGGGCTCCAGCTTGGTCTCGCCCCAGCGGGTGGCGAGCTCGGCCTCCACCCCGCGCAGCGCCCTGTCGATCTCGGGGTCGGCCGGGCGGGCGGGCACGTCGGCCCGCTCGGCGGCGCTGCCCCGGGCGCGCAGGGTGCGGCTGCCGGCCTCGATCACCGCGAGATCGGGGTCGCGGTCGGTCTCGGCCGCGACGATCTCGTCGAAGAGACCGTTCGGATCCCGCGGTTCCGATTCGTCTGACTCGTTGCTGTCGTCGTACGGAGGGAGCTCACTCACGCGTCCAGTCTACGGAGCCGCGCCCCTCCGGAGGTTCCCGCCCCCACCGGCCCGCGCCCTCGGCTCCGCTCGCCCACGGGGACCGGCCAGGGGCGCCGCGCCCCCTGGTCCCCCGCGTCGGCCTGAACGGCCTCGTCCGCAAACGCCGGACAGGCTGAAAACCCACGCGCCCATCCGTTCCCCGGAGGGGCGCGTGGGAACCGCGCGAACAACCCCCACCCGAAGAACGCCGAAGGCCCCCGGAACCTCAAGGATTCCGAAGGGCCTTCGGCGGCCGGTGCTACGCCTGCGGCAGTCGCTCCAGCTGCGTCCGGATACGCGCGATGTCCTCGTCCGCCTTGGCGAGCCGCGTACGGATCTTCTCCACGACCTGGTCCGGAGCCTTCGCGAGGAACGCCTCGTTGCCGAGCTTGGCGTTCGCCTGGGCCATCTCCTTCTCCGCGACGGCGAGATCCTTGGCGAGCCGCTTGCGCTCGGCCGCCACGTCGATCGTGCCGGAGAGGTCGAGCGCCACCGTGGCACCGGCGACCGGCAGCGTCGCCGTGGCCGCGAAGGCCTCTCCCTCCGGCTGCAGGCGCAGCAGCTGCCGGATGGCCGCCTCGTGCGGGGCCAGCGCCGTCCCGTCGAGCGTCAGCCGGGCGGGAACGCGCTGGCCGGGCTGCAGCCCCTGGTCGGCGCGGAAGCGGCGGACCTCCGTGATGACCTGCTGAAGCGTCTCGATCTCCCGCTCGGCGGCGGCGTCACGCATCCCGCTGTCCTTCGGCCAGTCGGCGACGACGACCGACTCGCCACCGGTCAGCGTCGTCCAGAGCGTCTCCGTCACGAACGGGACGACCGGGTGGAGGAGGCGGAGCGTCACGTCGAGGACCTCGCCGAGCACCCGGCCGGAGATCTTCGCCGGCTCGCCGCCCGCCATGAACGTCGTCTTGGACAGCTCGACGTACCAGTCGAAGACCTCGTCCCACGCGAAGTGGTACAGCGCGTCGGACAGCTTCGCGAACTGGAAGTCCTCGTAGAACGCGTCGACTTCGGCCACCGTCTTGTTCAGCCGCGACAGGATCCACCGGTCGGTCGCCGACAGCTTCTCCGGCTCGGGCAGCGGGCCCTCGACCGTCGCGCCGTTCATCAGCGCGAAGCGGGTGGCGTTCCAGATCTTGTTGGCGAAGTTCCGCGACGCCTGGACCCAGTCCTCGCCGATCGGCACGTCCGTACCGGGGTTGGCGCCGCGCGCGAGCGTGAAGCGGACGGCGTCCGAGCCGTACTTGTCCATCCAGTCGAGCGGGTCCACCACGTTGCCGAAGGACTTCGACATCTTCTTGCCGCGCTCGTCACGGACCAGGCCGGTGAGGGCGATGGTCTTGAAGGGCGCCTCGCCGTCCATCGCGTACAGGCCGAACATCATCATCCGGGCGACCCAGAAGAAGATAATGTCGTAGCCGGTGACCAGGACGTCGGTCGAGTAGAACTTCCGCAGGTCCGGGGTCTGTTCGGGCCAGCCCAGCGTGGAGAACGGCCACAGGCCGGACGAGAACCAGGTGTCCAGGACGTCCGTGTCCTGCTTCCAGCCCTCGGCCTCCGTGCCCGGCGGCTCCTCGTCGGGGCCGACGCAGACGACCTCGCCGCCGGGGCCGTACCAGACGGGAATCCGGTGGCCCCACCACAACTGCCGTGAGATGCACCAGTCGTGCATGTTGTCGACCCAGTCGAAGTAGCGCTTCGACATGTCGGCGGGGTGGATGGCGACCCGGCCGTCGCGGACGGCGTCACCGGCCGCCTGGGCGAGCGGGGCGACCTTGACCCACCACTGCATGGACAGGCGCGGCTCGACGGTGGTCCTGCACCGCGAGCAGTGGCCCACGGAGTGGCTGTAGGGGCGCTTCTCGGCGACGATCCGGCCCTGCGAACGGAGCGCGGCGACGATCGCGCTGCGCGCCTCGAAGCGGTCGAGGCCCTGGAAGGGGCCGTGGGTGATGATGACGGCCCGCTCGTCCATGACCGTGATCGACTCGAGGCCGTGGCGCTGGCCGATCGCGAAGTCGTTCGGGTCGTGGGCGGGGGTGACCTTCACGGCTCCCGTGCCGAACTCCGGGTCCACATGGGTGTCCGCGACGACCGGGATCGTACGGTCCGTCAGCGGAAGCTTGATGCGCTTGCCGACCAGGTGCTTGTACCGCTCGTCGTCGGGGTGGACGGCGACCGCCGTGTCACCGAGCATCGTCTCGGCACGGGTGGTGGCGACCACGAGGGTCTCGTCACCCTCCCCGTACTTGATCGAGACCAGCTCGCCGTCGTCGTCCTGGTACTCGACCTCGATGTCGGAGATCGCCGTCAGACAGCGCGGGCACCAGTTGATGATGCGCTCGGCGCGGTAGATCAGCTCGTCGTCGAACAGCCTCTTGAAGATGGTCTGGACGGCCTTGGACAGCCCCTCGTCCATGGTGAACCGCTCGCGGTCCCAGTCGACGCCGTCACCGAGGCGCCGCATCTGGCCGAGGATCTTGCCGCCGTACTCCTCCTTCCACTGCCAGACACGCTCGACGAACTCCTCGCGCCCCAGGTCCTGCCGCGACTTGCCTTCCTCGGCGAGCTGCTGCTCCACCTTGTTCTGGGTGGCGATACCGGCGTGGTCCATGCCGGGGAGCCACAGCGCCTCGTAGCCCTGCATGCGCTTGCGGCGGGTCAGCGCGTCCATCAGCGTGTGCTGGAAGGCGTGGCCCAGGTGCAGCGAGCCGGTGACGTTCGGCGGCGGGATGACGATGGTGTACGGGGGCTTGTCGCTCTTCGCGTCGGCCGCGAAGTAACCCCGTTCCACCCAGCGCTCGTACAGCTTCCCCTCTACCTCGGCCGGCGCGTACTGGGTCGGCAGTTCGGGATCGGGCGCTGATGGCTGCTGCTGAGCGTTCTCGGTCACGGGGTCAGTTTAGAGGCGTCTCCGCCCTGTCCCGAAACGCGTTTCTTTCGTAACGGTCCGCCCCCCACCCCAGTCGCGTCCCTGGCGCTGCGCCAGGATGTCAGGAACACATAAGCGTCTGGAGGGGAACCCAGAATGAGCTACAACCAGCCGGGCCCGTACGGCGGGCAGCCTCAGCAGCCCGGACCGTACGGCGGTCAGCCGGGGCAGCCTGGACCGTACGGCCAGCCGCCGCAGGCGCCCCAGCCCGGCTACGGCTACCCGGCGCAGGCTCCGGGGACTCCCCCGCAGCCCGGCTACGGCTACCCCCAGCAGGCACCCCAGGGTGTCCCGCCCCAGACGCCTGCGTACGGTCAGCAGCAGCCCTACGGCCAGCAGCCTCCTTACGGTGAGCAGCCCCCTTACGGTCAGCAGCCCTACGGCGCTCCGCAGCCGCCGGCTCCCGGCGGCGGCAAGAAGAAGACGGCGCTCATCATCGGCGCGGTGGCGGTCGTGGCCGCGATCGCCGTGGGCGCGGCCCTCCTCGTCGGGGGCGGCGGGGGCGGCAGTTCGGTGGCGGACGACGGGGCGCACAAGCTGACGGCGCCGGCGACGGTGATCGACGGCACGTACAAGAAGAGCGGCGACGCCAAGTCCGGCACCATGTCCGCGTCGGACATCAAGGACGCCGAGAGCTGGGGCGTCAAGAACCCCAAGGACGTCAGCGCCGGCTACCAGAGCGGCAGCCCCGTCAACGGCAAGCTGGTGACGTTCAGCGGCGTCTACGGGAGCATCGACGACCCGGAGAAGGTCATCGACGCCATGTTCGCCAACACCGAGAAGGAGACCAAGAAGGGCTCCGCCACCGACGGCAAACTCGTGGGCAGCCCTCAGAAGATGACGCCGGCCGGCTTCAAGAACGGTGTCATGAAGTGCCAGTTCGTGGAGACCGAGGCCGGCGGCAAGACGACCCGGATGCCGATCTGCATCTGGGGCGATCGCAGCACGGTCGCCTACGTGTTCTCGTACGACACGGCGAGCATCCTCGCGGGCAAGAGCGGCTCGATGGACGTCGCAGCGGAGATCGCCAGCAAGCTCCGTGACGACGTCCGCGAAAAGATCTGACCGTTCGCGTCGACCACGAAGGGGCCCCGGTCGGTCGACCGGGGCCCCTTCGTCATGTGCCTGGTGTGTCCATCTGCGGGTTACGCCGTCTTCTGCTCCCCCGGGC
Organism: Streptomyces sp. NPDC005195; assembly: GCF_040608315.1. NCBI lineage: Bacteria > Bacillati > Actinomycetota > Actinomycetes > Kitasatosporales > Streptomycetaceae > Streptomyces > Streptomyces sp. NPDC005195. Next base: position 114,949 of record NZ_JBEXHZ010000002.1, on the reverse strand, counting down.
CCCGCCCGCGGGCGTCCCGCGGGATGAGCGTCGGGTTGACGTTCGACAGGACCACGTCGGCGGTGATGACGACACGGGCCACGTCCTTGCGGGACGGGACCTCGTACATCACCGCCTGGAGGACCTCCTCCATGATGGCGCGCAGGCCGCGCGCGCCGGTCTGGCGGAGGATGGCCTGGTCGGCGATGGCCTCGAGCGCCTCGCGCTCGAAGTCCAGCTCCACACCGTCGAGTTCGAAGAGACGCTGGTACTGCTTGACGAGCGCGTTGCGCGGTTCGACGAGGATCTGGAGGAGCGCCGCGCGGTCGAGGTTGTGGACCGACGTGATGACCGGGAGGCGGCCGATGAACTCGGGGATCATGCCGAACTTGACCAGATCCTCGGGCATGACGTCCTCGAACTGGTCCTTCTCCTCCAGCTCGCGCTTCGAGCGGATCGTCGCGCCGAAGCCGATGCCCTTCGCGCCCGCGCGGGACTCGATGAGCTTCTCCAGGCCCGCGAAGGCGCCGCCCACGATGAACAGGACGTTCGTCGTGTCGATCTGGATGAACTCCTGGTGCGGGTGCTTGCGGCCGCCCTGGGGCGGGACCGAGGCCGTCGTGCCCTCCAGGATCTTCAGCAGCGCCTGCTGGACACCCTCACCGCTCACGTCGCGCGTGATCGACGGGTTCTCGCTCTTGCGGGCCACCTTGTCGATCTCGTCGATGTAGATGATGCCCGTCTCGGCCTTCTTGACGTCGTAGTCCGCCGCCTGGATGAGCTTCAGCAGGATGTTCTCGACGTCCTCGCCCACGTAGCCCGCCTCCGTCAGCGCCGTCGCGTCGGCGATGGCGAACGGGACGTTGAGCATCCGGGCGAGTGTCTGGGCCAGCAGGGTCTTGCCGGAGCCCGTGGGACCCAGCAGGAGGATGTTGGACTTGGCCAACTCGATGGCGTCGTCCCGGTTCTGACCGGCGCTGTTCTCACCCGCCTGGACCCGCTTGTAGTGGTTGTACACCGCGACCGAGAGGGCCTTCTTCGCGGCCTCCTGACCGACGACGTACCCCTCCAGGAACTCGTAGATCTCGCGGGGTTTGGGGAGTTCCTCCCAGCGGACCTCGCTCGTTTCCGCGAGTTCTTCCTCGATGATCTCGTTGCAGAGATCGATGCACTCGTCGCAGATGTACACACCGGGGCCTGCGATGAGCTTCTTGACCTGCTTCTGGCTCTTGCCACAGAACGAGCACTTGAGCAGATCGCCGCCGTCACCGATGCGTGCCACGGTGTGCTTCCCCTTCGCCTGGGAGTCGCCTGGGTACAGCGACTCCTGGTGCTGCCTTATGAACGACGGTACCTTGCCGAGCCCCCCGTTCGGGCCCCCCTTGGCACGGTTCACTTTGTCGTGAACCGCGCCAAGGGGCGACAGACGAGCGGCAGACGATACAGCGATACGTCAGACGATCGCGGAACTGTTCATCTTGCGGGTGGAGATGATCTGGTCGATCAAGCCGTACGCGAGCGCGTCCTCAGCGGTGAGGATCTTGTCGCGCTCGATGTCCTCGCGGATCTTCTCGATCGGCGTGGTCGAGTGCTTGGCCAGCATGTCCTCGAGCTGCGCGCGCATCCGGAGGATCTCGTTCGCCGCGATTTCGAGGTCCGAGACCTGGCCGCGGCCGGTCTCGCTGTAGGGCTGGTGGATCAGCACACGGGCGTTCGGGAGCGCCATGCGCTTGCCCGGCGTACCGGCGGCCAGCAGGATCGCGGCGGCCGAGGCGGCCTGGCCCATGCAGACCGTCTGGATGTCGGGCTTCACGAACTGCATCGTGTCGTAGATCGCGGTGAGCGCCGTGAAGGAGCCACCGGGGCTGTTGATGTAGACCGAGATGTCACGGTCGGGGTCCATCGACTCCAGGCACAGCAGCTGCGCCATGACGTCGTTGGCGGAGGCGTCGTCGATCTGCACGCCGAGGAAGATGACGCGCTCCTCGAACAGCTTCGCGTACGGATCGTACTCACGCACGCCCTGCGAGGTGCGCTCGACGAAGCGCGGGATGACGTAGCGGGACTCCGCGCGAGGACCGGTGTACTCGGCCTGCGTGCGGGCGTGGAGGCCGCTGCCGGGGAAGTCGTTCACTGTGTCTCCTGAAGAGCCTGTAAGAGCCTGAGGCGGTCGGCTGGGGGCGCTGGATGGCCGTCTGCGCCGCTCCGGGGCACTGGGTGCGCCCGGGAGCGGCAGAGGCGCCACGCGCCGCCCTGGGGGGCGCTGAGGGGCTTACGACGCCCCGGTGCCGCCACCGCCCGGCATACCAGCAGCGGTGGGCACGATGTCGTCGATGAGGCCGTACTCCTTGGCCTCGATCGGGTCGAACCAACGGTCGCGGTCCGAGTCACGAGTGATCTGCTCGACCGTCTGACCGGTGTGGAAGGAGGTCAGCTCGGCCATCCGCTTCTTGGTGTGCAGCAGCCGCTCGGCGTGGATCTTGATGTCCGACGCGGAGCCCGCCAGGCCGGCCGAGGGCTGGTGGATCAGGATCTCGGCGTTCGGCAGGGCGAAGCGCTTGCCGGGGGTGCCCGCGCTGAGCAGGAACTGACCCATCGAGGCCGCCATGCCCATGGCGATCGTCACCACGTCGTTCTTGATGAACTGCATGGTGTCGTAGATCGCCATGCCGGCCGTGATCGATCCGCCGGGGCTGTTGATGTAGAGGTAGATGTCCTTGTCCGGGTCGGCGGCAAGGAGCAGCAGCTGCGCCGTGATCTTGTTGGCGATGTCATCGTCGACCGCCTGGCCGAGGAAGATGATCCGCTCGCCGAGCAGTCGGTTGTAGACCTGGTCGCCGAGGCCACCACCGAAGGGTTCGCCGGCAGCTGTGGGCATCAGATTCGTCACGTATCCACCTGCTCGTCTTACGACGGCGCCGGGCCGTCTCACGTCTTCTGCTGGGGGCGTGGGACCCCGGTGCAATCACCGCTCCGGGCGGCTTCGGGGACTCCCCTGCCCTCGTATTCATGGACCCTAACGCGCTGGTCCCTCCGGGGAATCCCGCAGAAGGAACTGTTCGCTGTGAGCGCATGCGCCGCACCGCTCGGACCAGGGTGCGGCGGGCCCCTGGAGAGGCGCGGAGAGCCCCGCCGTCAACCCCTGTGGGGCCCGTGGGAGCGTCCGCCACCGGGTGTGCGCCGACGGGTACGTCGGGTGGCGGGGCGCTCGCCCGGTCCCGCGCGCCCCCGCGTGGCGGGGGCCGGAACCAGAGGGCGGGCCCGGAAGACGGACGGGCCCCCGGGGACTCGGAAGTCCCCGGGGGCCCGTCGCGGCGTACCGGTGAGGCGATCAGGCCTCGTACTGGTGAGGCCTGTGAGGCGATCAGGCTTCGGGCTTGTCCTCGGCGGCCTCGGACTCGACGACCTCGGCGGCCTCCGTGGAGCCCTCCGTCTCGTCCTCGTCGTCCAGGTCGACGATCTCGCCGTTCGTGTCCTTGACCGTGGCGGCCTCGACGACGACCGCGAGTGCCTTGCCGCGGGCGACCTCGCCGACCAGCATCGGGACCTGGCCGCCCTCGACGACCGCCTGGGCGAACTGGTCGGGGGACATGCCGGAGGAGGCGGCGCGCCGCATGAGGTGCTCGGTGAGCTCCTCCTGGTTGACGTTCAGCTTCTCCTTGTTGACGAGCTCGTCGAGGACGAACTGCGTCTTGATGCCCTTGACCGCGGCGTCCTTGGTCTCGGCGTCGAACTCTTCCTCGGTCTTGCCCTGGATCTCCAGGTACTTCGCGAGGTCGAGGCCCATCTGGCCGAGCTGGTGGTGCTCGAGGTTGTGCTTGCGGGTGTTGATCTCGTCCTCGAGCAGCTTCTCGGGGACGGGCACCTCGACCAGCTCGAGCAGCTTCTCCAGGACGCGCTCCTGGGCCTGCGTGGCCTGGTCGTACTCCTTCATGTTCTCGAGGCGCTTGCGGCTGTCCGCGCGGAGCTCCTCGAGGGTGTCGAACTCGGACGCGAGCTGCGCGAAGTCGTCGTCCAGCTCGGGGAGTTCGCGTGCGGCGACCTGGGAGACCTTGACGGTGACCTCGGCCTCCTTGCCGGCCGCGGAGCCGCCCTTGAGCTCGGAGGTGAAGGTGGTCTCGCCACCGGCCTCCAGGCCCTTGACGGCCTCATCGATGCCTTCCAGCAGCTCGCCGGAGCCGATGGTGTAGGAGACGTCGGAGGCGACGCCGTCCTCCAGCACCTCTCCGTCGACCTTGGCCTCCAGGTCGAGCGTGACGACGTCGCCCTCCTCGGCGGCGCGCTCGACCGGCGAGGTGGACGCGAAGCGCTCACGGAGCTCCTCGACGGCCTTCTCGATGTCCTCGTCGCTCACCTCGATGGCGTCGACCTCGACCTCGATGCCGGAGTAGTCCGGGATCTCGATGGCGGGACGGATGTCGACCTCGGCGGTGAAGTTCAGCGTCTCGCCGTCCTTCAGCTCGGTGATGTCGACCTCGGGCTGGCCGAGGACGTTCAGCTCAGCCTCGTTGACCGCTTCGGTGTAGAACTTCGGGAGCGCGTCATTGACGGCCTCTTCGAGCACGGCGCCGCGACCGAACCGCTGGTCGATGACGCGGGCCGGGATCTTGCCCTTCCGGAAGCCCTTCACCGTGACCTGCTGGTTGATCTTCTTGTACGCCGCGTCGAGGCTGTCCTTGAGCTCCTCGAAGGGCACCTCGACAGTGAGCCGAACCCGGGTCGGGTTCAGGTTCTCCACGGCGCTCTTCACGGTTCGGTCTCCTTGTGGCTGACTTCTTGGGGGTAATGCTGCGGGGTTCCACCGCGTGCGTCCGCCCGGTCGGTCGGGCGGAGCCTCAGTGGATTCACGGGCCCTTGAGAGACGTAACAGTGCAGACACACGGGCGCGCAACCTGCATAGTAACCGCAGGCGGTACACGCCCCAAAAGGCGATCTTGCGATCCCGGCCATCGGCCTTCGGTCGCCGATGTCACTGGTGGTCGGGGTGGCGGGATTTGAACCCACGGCCTTCCGCTCCCAAAGCGGACGCGCTACCAAGCTGCGCCACACCCCGTCGGTGCGACACGTAGGGTACATGCCCGCAGACAGTGCGGCTGCCGCATTTCACGGGCGTCCGCGGGGCGCCGGAACAGGGTGTGCGTCGAGGGGGCACAACCCGCTACGATGCCTTCAGCGCCGGGGTCACTGACCTGCGGTGCGATGTGTGCGGGCGTAGCTCAATGGTAGAGCCCTAGTCTTCCAAACTAGCTACGCGGGTTCGATTCCCGTCGCCCGCTCTGAACGGCTCAGGGCCAGGTGGTGAGTAGATCTACTCACCACCTGGCCCTGAGTCGTTCGAGGCTGAATCAGCCGTCCGGACCGCGTACACCGCCTCTGGAACAGTGGCCGAGTTCACCGTCGGAGTGCACGCCGCCTCGCGCTTCGCATGGGAGTACGACTTGCAGGGTGCCCGACTCGCGAGGACGGGGAAGCGCCGAAGTGATCTCAGCAGGGGACTGGGCCGACACGCGGCGCCTTTGGGACTACCACCAGATGGGCCACTCCATCCGGCCGTGCTCTGCAGCGGTCGGGTTGGGAAGTCACGACCTGCGGAGCCGACGCCGACGAGGTTTCACCAACCGGCTTCTCCGCGGCGATGCGACTTCCCCCTGACGCCACGCCGCCGAGCCCGCGGCAACCCCACTCGGCCCATCCATGGGTGTGCCCGTCATCCCGGTCTGCCGTACAGCGTTCACCGAAGAGGGATGCCTGGTCGTGGTCAGCCAAATGACCTTGGACTCTGCCGCGCACATTCTCGGATGCAAGTTCGATACCTACAGTTGCCGTATGACCGATGGCTTCGGTGGTGTCCTCGCCCGCCTCGACTCGTGGCTGGAGGCCAACGCACCTGCCGACTACGCCGCCTTGAACCCACCTGCCGTACAGGACGACATCGACGCCGTCGCCGATCGCCGGTTCCCCTTGCACCCTGATCTGGTGGCGTGGCTGGGTCATCACGACGGGGTGACCGCCGCGAAGGGCCACGCTGGTCCCGGTGTCATCCTTCCCAAGGGGTTCGTCCTGCACAGCGCTGAGGGAATGCGCGCCGGCCAGCGCTTGCAGGAGGAGGCGATCGCCGAGTGGGTCGACGAGAACGAGTCGGAGGACCCTGGGCTGCGGGACATCTACGAAGGAGCCTACGGGTACTTGTTCCACGTCCGGTGGGTTCCGATCGCCACGGACATCACCGGCGGCAACCTCCTCGTCGACCACCGTGAGGGAGATCGGTTCGGGAACGTGCTCTACGGTCTGCACGGCGGGGACAACGAGGGGCCGGAGAAGGTGTGGGACAACCTGTCACACATGTTCGGAGACCTTCTCGCCGCCCTGACGGCGGGACGAGAAATCCGCTTGCCCGAATGGGCGGCTCCGATGACACCGCATCTCTCCGGTGACGGCGACGAGGTGTTCGTCAGGTGGGAGTAGGGCGAAACGGCGGTCCGAGGCGACACTGTCGCCAGAACGCTACGGGCTCCCTTACGGGCGTGACGCGGCAAGGTGGGCTCGGGCCCTCGCCGACCAGCCGGCTGCCCCTCGGCGACGGCCCCGCCCATGGTTCGCATCGAGAGGCACGCCGACAGAGCACCCCCCACTCGGTCGTCGAGCCTTCGCCCATCCCGTGGGCACGTGATCGGCAAGTGAGGCCAAATCGCGACCTACTGGGATCCAGTCCGGACCAGAGCCGGACCCCGACGACACGTCATCGATCGAGCCACCGATCTGCCCGGAGTGTGGCGCATTGGTCCGCATATACCCGACCAGCTACAACCGCTGGGTCAGCCTCGCAACGGCGGAACTGCCCGCCAAAGACGTCCCAGAGCCCTTCCGGTGGCGTTTGACGGGACTCCCGGACCGATCCCACCTCACCACCGATGTCGTGGCCGTACGGGTCCGTGGAATCGATCCGCTCCCCGGCGAGCCGGTCGTGCCGGCGCATCGCATGGCCGTGCGTCCCGGGCCAGGTGAGTCACAGATCACCGGAACTGGGCAGCCCGCGCCCATGCCCCTTGCCTCGCTCACCGGGCCGGCGCTTCGGTTCGAGGGATCACGGGATGCTCAGCACGATCCCTGACCCTGACGGAATCCGGATTTGAAGCCGTCCTTGAACCCTCGTTGGTAGTCCTTGTCCGTGTTCTTGTCCGTGTTCTTGTCCGTGTGCAGAACGGTGGCGGCTCGTTCGTCGTCCCCGCAGCTCCGCTGACCCTGGCGGACCCCGGACTTGAAGCCGTCCTTGAAGCCGCGCGCGTAGTCCTGGTTCGACTTGGAAACGTTGACGGATGCACTGACGTGAGTCCCGCTCGGTGTGGCCGCGGACGCCTGCTGGATGCCGGCCGGGACCAGAGCGACCGTCGCGGCGATGAAGGCCGAGCTCAGGATGGCGGCACCTCTTCTGGGCGCAGTAGACATGACAGCCCCTTCGCATTTTGCTCACATAGGGTCAATTTCTACTGTAGTCACCCATTCCGGCGTCGCAACTGGTCTCGCCACTCAGGCATTTCCCTCTCGGCGCCGGTCGCCTTCGGGCGCTTTCGTGCGCGGGAGTACCGGGCGCGGTGGCCGGGCGTCCGGTGAGCAGGGGTGGCCGAGGACGCGGCGGTCGGGGACCGCCCGCCGGAATCAGAAAGTGATCGATCAGAAGTTGATCGAGTTGATGGTCTGCGCTATCGAGTCGAGGAACCGTTGGATGGACGGAGCCATGCCGGTCGACGCGAGGAAGAAGCCGAAGAGCACCGCGACGATCGCGGGCCCCGCCTTGATCGATCCTCCCCGGATCAACACCACGAGGATGATCGCCAACAGCAGTACCACTGACAGCGAGATGGCCACAACTGATCACACCCTACGGTCGGTTCACTCTCCCGGCCCGGGGATGCAACCCCTCGCACCCCCGCCAGAACCATCGTGCCACCAACGCGGCTTCCGTATGCCGCAGGTGACACATCGTCGGTCGCGGACCCGTGGAGCCCGCTCACCGGAAGCCTTACGGGACGAGTGAACAGCACTGCCCCGCAGCGCAATTCGAGGGCACACCGACCATGGAATTCAACAGGATCGTTGCCGTGTCCACACATCTCGTTCGCAGGCAATTCCAATTATTGCCACAGTCACCGCGAGGACGCCGCACACCGGCCGCCAACAGGCCACTAAAGACTAATGAAACGGACATATCACCAGAGTCGCCCGCGAACCTTATGCACCGTTTAGTCGTGAAGAATGTGGACAGATCATCCGCACAACAACCCCCTACAGTAAGCGGATCGGTATGCGGATCCGCTTGCGAACCAGCAGGCACACATCTTCAAATACGGGGTACTCGCAGCCCATATGCAGGAATGACCTCGAGGGTTTTACGAAGCCGCACATACGACGCTAGGGTGCCTCAGATGTTCCACGCCGCCTCGCCCCCCGCAAGCGCAGCAACGTTCCGGACCGTCCCCCTCCGCGCCTGGTGGGAGGGTCTGTGACGAACTCGCTCCGACCGAACGGCCAGCAGCGGGCACCGCTCCCCCCGGCACAGCAGCCGGCCCGGGGAGTACCGGGCCCGCGCTCACCACGGAATCAGTCCGCGCAGCACACCACGACGGGCACGGCCGAGGCCGCCCCGCGGGCCGCGAAGCCCGCGGCGCAGCGCGACGCCTTCTTCGACAACGCCAAGTACCTGGCGATCGTGCTCGTGGCCATGGGCCACGCCTGGGAGCCCCTGAAGGGCCAGAGCCGTGTCCTGGAGGCGGCGTACACGGTCGTCTACTCCTTCCACATGCCGGCCTTCATCATCATCTCCGGCTACTTCTCGCGCAGTTTCGACATGCGCCCCGACCGTCTGAAGCGGCTGGTGACCGGCGTCGCGGTCCCCTATGTCGTCTTCGAGGTGTCGTACGTCCTCTTCAAGCGCTGGGCCGACGACGACCCGTCGCTGCCGATCAGCCTGCTGGACCCGTGGTACCTCACCTGGTTCCTGTGCGCGCTGTTCATCTGGCGGCTGACCACCCCCCTGTGGAAGATGGTGCGTTGGCCGCTCCCGGTCGCGCTCGTCGTCGCCATGCTCGCGTCCGTCTCACCGGACATCGGCGACGACCTCGATCTGCAGCGCGTGCTCCAGTTCCTCCCGTTCTTCGTGCTGGGCCTGATCATGAAGCCCGAGCACTTCCAGCTGGCGCGCCGCCGTGAGGTGCGGATCCTGTCGGTGCCCGTGTTCGCCGCCGCGCTGGCGGTGGGCTGGTGGGCGGTGCCGCGGATGAACACCGCCTGGTTCTACCACCGCGACAGCGCGCAGGAACTCGGCGTCCCGTGGTGGGTGGGCCCGGTGATGGTGTTCACCCTGTTCGGCTGCTCGCTGCTGCTCACCGCGTGCTTCTTCTCCTGGGTGCCCCGCCGCCGGACCTGGTTCACGGCGCTCGGCGCGGGCACGCTGTACGGCTATCTGCTGCACGGCTTCCTGGTCAAGGCCGGCACCTACTGGGGCTGGTTCGACCACGCGTGGCTGCACCGGCCGCTCGGTGAGATCTTCGTGACCCTCGTCGCGACCGCGGCCGTCACCCTGCTGTGCACGGCACCCGTCCGCCGGGTCTTCCGCTTCTCGATGGAGCCCAGCATGGACTGGGCCTTCAGGCGGGACGCCACGGAACTGGCCCGCGAACGGGCCGGGGCGGCCAAGGCCTAGGCCGGTCCCGGCCCACGCGGGCCGGACTCAGTTCGGGGGCAGGCCCAGCAGGGCCCGCATGGCGGCGTACTTCTTCGTGAGCCGTGCGCGCGTGTGCTCGTCGAGGACCGCGAGCCGGGCCGGGTCACCGTTGTGCGCCAGGTCCGAGGCCTTGACCAGGAGGGCCCCCGGAGTCGTACGGATGCGCTTCGCGTACGCCTGCGGGGGCTCTCCTTCGTGTTTGGTGAGCGCCAGCACGATGTCCCGTGTGCGCGCGGGCAGCGCGGCCTCGCGCAGCCAGTCCTCGGAGAGCACGTCGTCCTCGACGGCGTCGTGCAGCCAGGCCGCCGCCACCTGTTCGTCGTCGCCGCCACGCTCGCGCACCCCGTCCGCGACGGCCTGCAGGTGCTCGGTGTACGGCCGCCCCGCCTTGTCGGTCTGGGCGGAGTGCGCCGCACGGGCGAGGGCCTCTATTTCGGCCAGGGTCAGGAGAGTCTGCGTCACCCCTCCAGTGTCTCCCGCCGCAGGGCCGCGCGGGCCGGGACCGGGCCCGCCGTCGCACCGGGCACGGTGATCGACACGCCGAGCGCTCGCACAGCGGCGCGGAACGCCCGCCGGGAGAGGGGTCAGCGGGCCGGGGCGGGGGCTTCCCGGCAGATCAGCAGGAGCGCCCTGTCGTCGTTCACGTCCTTGGCCACCGCCTCGATGAGGTGCCAGGCGGCGCCGTGGAAGCCGCCGGCGACATAGCGGTCGGCCTCGCCGGTGAGACGGTCGATGCCCTCGACGATGTCACGGTCGGAGGTTTCCACCAGGCCGTCCGTGAAGAGCATGAGGACGTCACCGGGCCGCAGGGAACCCTTGACCGAGTCGAACTGGGCACCGTCGTACACCCCCAGCAGCGGCCCCTCGGCCGCCTTCTCCTCCCAGCGGCCACTGCCCGCGCTGAGCTGCAGCCCGGGGGGATGGCCGGCGGAGAAGAGTTCGTAGTCGCCGGAGTCCAGGTCGAGGACGAGGTGGATGGAGGTGGCGAAGCCCTCGTCCCAGTCCTGACGCAGGAGGTAGCCGTTGGCCGCGGGAAGGAAGGCGTGCGGCGGGAGCGAACCCAGCAGGCCGCCGAAGGCGCCGGACAGGAGCAGCGCCCGCGAACCCGCGTCCATCCCCTTGCCCGACACGTCCGTGAGGACGGCTTCCAGGGTCCGGCCGCCGTTCGTACGGGCCGCGACCACGAAGTCCCCGGAGAAGGACTGGCCGCCGGCCGGGCGCAGGGCCATCTCCCGGTGCCAGCCCTGCGGCAGCTTCGGCAGCTTGCTCTGGACCCGGATGCGCTCGCGCAGGTCGAAGAGCATGGTGCCGCCGCGGCGCCAGGGCACGCCCACGCGACTGCGGAACTGCGCGATCAGCAGACCGAAGAAACCGCAGGCCGCGACGACGAGGACGACACCGGGGGTCACCCGGGACGGACCCTCCGTGTACGGGCCGAGTTTCACGGACTCCACTATCAGCGCGGTGGCGGCGGCCGCGTAGAGACCCAGCAGGCTCGCGGGGCGCAGCAGGAGGCCGCCCGCCACGATCGGGAGGACCAGCGCGGCCGGTGAGCACCAGACCGAGTTGACCAGCGTGGTCGCCGCGATCAGCGGGATCGTGAGCAGCAGGCCGGCCAGGGCGATCCAGTCGGAACCGTCCCCGCGGAAGTAGTCCACGGCGGATCTGCGCAGGCCGGTGCGGGCCCGGTGCCACTGCTTCTTCAACCGGGCCGTGAACGTCTCGGCTTCCGCGCGCCGCCCTCGTCCTGCTGCCATTAGTTCGGGACCCTATCCATCGGACCAGGTGCTTGGCACGGGAGGTACCGCTTGTCCCCCGTCCGAGCGCTCAACATCACAGTGAACTGCACAGTGAACTGCACGGTGGGCCTCATGGAGAAGGTCACGGCACGCATCCCCCGCGGCCGGTGGAATATTCTCTCGCTCGTACCGCACTGCCCTGGTAGGCATGGCTCATGACGACTGACTTGCGGGTGCTGCGGCAGCCCGAGTGGGATGCGTGGTACGACAATCTGGTTCGCGCGTTCGGGGGCGTACCGGAGTCGTCCGAGGAGCGCGAGCTGTGGAACGAGCTCACAGAGTACGACCGTTCCCTGGGAATCTGGGAGGGCGATCAGTGCGTGGGCACCGCGGGGGCGTTCTCCTTCCGCGTCACGGTCCCCGGCGGCGCCTCCGTACCGGCCGCGGGCATCACCATGGTGAGCGTCGCGGCCACGCACCGCCGGCGCGGGCTGCTGACGTCGATGATGCGGCGGCAGCTGGACGACATCCACTCCTGGGGCGAGCCGCTCGCCGTCCTGACCGCGTCGGAGCCGGCGATCTACGGCCGGTTCGGCTACGGCATCGCGACGCACCAGCACAACGCCGAGATCGACACGACCCGGGTACGGCTGTCCGTACCGCCCGGCACCGATGACGTACGTCTGCGGTTCGCCGCGCCGGCCGACGTGCTCGACGCCTGCGAGTCGGTGTACGCGCGGACGGTTCCGGGGCGGCCGGGCATGCTGGCGCGGCGGCCCGGCTGGGAGCGGGCGATGGTGCTCGACCCGGAGGGTGAGCGGAACGGGGCGTCGCCGTTGCAGTGCGTGGTCGCCGAGCGGGACGGAGAGGTGGTCGGCTACACCCGGTACCGGATCAAACCGGACCACGACCACACCGGTGCCAGGGCCACCGTCATCCTCGACGAGCTCCAGGCGCTGGACCCGGCGGCGGAAGCCGCGCTGTGGCGGCTGCTCTTCGACCTCGACCTGACGACGACGCTGCGCACCCGGGCGCGTCCGGTGGACGAGGCGTGGCAGCACATGGTGTCCGACATCCGGCGCTGCTCCGTGCGGATGAAGGACTCGCTGCACGTACGGCTCGTCGATGTGGACGCCGCGCTGGAGGCGCGGACGTACCAGGCGCCGGTGGACCTGGTGTTCGAGGTCGAGGACGCGTTCTGCCCCTGGAACGAGGGGCGTTGGCGGCTCACCGGTGACGCGAAGGGGGCCTCCTGCGTGCCGGCCCGGGAGCCCGCCGATCTCGCCCTGTCCGTGCGGGAGTTGGGGGCGGCGTATCTCGGCGGGGTGTCCCTGGTGTCGCTCGCGGCGGCCGGGCGGGTGCGGGAGCTGCGACAGGGGGCGCTGGCGGAGGCCTCGGTGGCCTTCTCGTCGGCGGTCGCGCCGTGGCTGCCGCACGGGTTCTAGACCGATTCGGGGCCGGGGCCGGGTCCGTGGTCGGGGCCGGGGCGCGGGCCCCGGCCCCGGGTCACCGGTGCTGGCAGTGCGGGCACCAGAAGAGGTTGCGGGCGGCGAGACCGGCGGTGCGGATCTCGCCGCCACAGATGTGGCAGGGCAGGTTGGCCCTGCGGTACACGTAGACCTCGCCGCCGTGGTCGTCAACCCGGGGTGGGCGGCCCATGGCCTCGGGGGCGTGTGCCGGGCGCACCGTGTCGATGCGGTTGTCACGCACGCCCTCGCGCATCAGGTCCACGAGGTCGGTCCAGATCGCGTCCCACTCGGCGGGGGTGATGTCCCTGCCCGCGCGGTACGGGTCGATGCCCTGCCGGAAGAGGACCTCGGCGCGGTAGACGTTGCCCACGCCCGCGATGATCTTCTGGTCCATGAGGAGGGCGGCGACCGTCGTGCGGCTGCGGGAGACACGGAGGTAGGCGACCGACGGGTCGGCGTCGGGGCGCAGGGGGTCCGGGCCGAGGCGGGCGTGTATCGCCCGCTTCTCGTCGTCCGTGATCAGGGCGCAGGTCGTGGGGCCCCGGAGGTCGACGTACGTCGTGGGGTTCGCGAGGCGGAGGCGGACCGTGTCCGTGGGGGGCGGGGCGGGGGCGTCGCCGAAGTTCACCTTGCCGAAGAGGCCCAGGTGGATGTGGATCCACTCGCAGGCGCGGAAGCCGAGGAAGAGGTGTTTGCCGTGGGCGTCGGCGGATTCCAGGGGGGTGCCGTCGAGGAGGGCGGCGGCGTCCGCGAACTTGCCCTGGGGGCTGGTGACGCGGGTGGGGGTGCCGGTGAAGGCGGCCGCGCAGTCCTCGGCCAGCCGGTGGATCGTGTGCCCCTCGGGCACGGGGTCCTCCTGGGTGTGTGCACCTGTGACGAACCGGGCGGGGGCCTTTTCTCGCCCCCGCCGCCCTGCTCATCCCGTACCTGGGGGCTGCGCCCCCCAAACCTCGCCAAGGCGCTGGGCCCCCTGGACCCCCGCATCGCCCGAAGGGCTCGTCCGCGAACGCCGGACGGACCGAGATACGACAGGCTCGCGCCCCTGGGCCGGTCGGGCTGGAGCAGCGGACTCGCCCTCGGGCGGGACGGGCTACGCCTGCGGGTGGTGGGACGGGATCGGCGGGAGGTCGCCCGTGGCCTCGTACGCCGAGAGCATGCCGATGCGGCGGACGTGGCGGCCCACGCCGGAGAACGGGGTGTTGAGGAAGGTCTCGACGAACTTGGTCGCCTCCTCCTCGGAGTGCATACGGGCGCCCACGGAGACGACGTTGGCGTTGTTGTGCTCGCGGCCCAGTTCCGCCGTCTCCTCGCTCCAGGCGAGCACGGCGCGGACGCCGGCCACCTTGTTCGCCGCGATCTGCTCACCGTTGCCGGAGCCGCCGATCACGATGCCGAGAGCCCCGGGGTCGGCCGCCGTGCGCTCCGCGGCGCGAAGGCAGAACGGCGGGTAGTCGTCCTCGGCGTCGTAGACGAGGGGCCCGCAGTCGACGGGTTCGTGGCCGGCCTCCTTGAGCCACTCCACGAGGTGGTTCTTGAGTTCGAAACCAGCATGATCGGAGCCGAGATACACGCGCATGATCCGAGTGTGACACGGCTGTTTCGGATCGGCCTCGCCGGGTGCCGCCAGGAAAAAATGTGAGCAGGGCTACAAAACCTCAAGAAAACCTCAAGTAACGATCCGGATTCAAAGGTTCACGAATTCCTTTGCCTCCGATTCACTGGACCGGCTCGTACACCGCTCGTACACCGCTCGTACGAGTCCCGTACACCGCTCGTACGGGAACTACGAGAAGTCCGAGCAGTTCACCCCCAATGGAAGTACGGGAAATCCGCTCACCGGCGCAAAGGAATCCCCCCTCATGACCTCGCAGCCGACCCCCACGAAGGCCGCCGACGGACCCGGAGGCCCCGGAGAACCCGGTTCGGGCCTCAAGGCAGGACTCAAGAACCGTCATCTGACCATGATCGCCATAGGTGGTGTCATCGGAGCGGGCCTCTTCGTGGGCTCCAGCACCGGTATCGCCACCGCCGGGCCGGGCATCCTGCTCTCCTACGCCCTCGTCGGCACGCTCGTGGTGCTGGTGATGCGGATGCTGGGCGAGATGTCCGCCGCCAATCCGACCTCCGGTTCGTTCTCCGCTCATGCCGACCGCGCGCTCGGGCGCTGGGCCGGTTTCTCGATCGGCTGGCTGTACTGGTTCTTCTGGGTGGTCGTCCTGGCCGTCGAGGCGACGGCCGGGGCCACGATCCTCGAAGGCTGGATGCCCGCCGTACCGCAGTGGGGCTGGGCGCTCATCGTGATGATCGTGCTCACCGCGACCAACCTGGTCTCGGTCGGCTCGTACGGTGAGTTCGAGTTCTGGTTCGCCGGGATCAAGGTCGTGGCGATCGGCGCGTTCATCATCGTCGGCGGCCTCGCGATCTTCGGTGTGCTGCCCGGCGTCGACGCCCCGAAGGCGGGACTGGGGAATCTGAGCGACCACGGCGGCTTCCTGCCGCACGGCCCCGGCGCGATCCTCACCGGTGTGCTCCTGGTCGTCTTCTCCTTCATGGGCAGCGAGATCGCGACCCTCGCGGCCGGTGAGTCGGAGAACCCGCAGCGGGCCGTCACCAAGTCCACCAACAGCATCATCTGGCGGATCGGCGTCTTCTACCTCGGCTCGATCCTGGTCGTCGTCGCCCTGCTGCCCTGGAACGACCCCTCCATCAAGGACAAGGGCTCGTACGTCGCGGCCCTCGACTCCCTCGGCATCGCGCACGCCGGTCAGATCATGAACTTCATCGTGCTGACGTCCGTGCTGTCCTGTCTCAACTCCGGCCTCTACACGGCCTCCCGGATGGCGTTCTCGCTCGGTGAGCGCGGGGACGCGCCCAAGGTCTTCGCGAAGACCACCTCGCGTGGTGTGCCGCTGGCCGCGATCGTCGTCTCGGTCGTCTTCGGCTTCGTCGCCGTCTTCTTCAACTACAAGTTCCCGGACTCGGTCTTCCTCTTCCTGGTCAACTCCTCCGGCGCGGTCGCCCTCTTCGTCTGGCTGGTCATCTGCTTCTCGCAGCTGCGGATGCGGAAGATCATCGAGCGCGAGTCGCCGGAGAAGCTGGTCGTCAAGATGTGGCTGTACCCGTACCTGACCTGGGCCACGGCCGCCCTGATCGTCTTCGTTCTCGGCTACATGCTGACCGACACCGAGCACGACGGACGCGAGACCGTGCTGCTGTCGCTGCTCGTCGCCGCCGTGGTGGTGGCCGTCGCGGTGGTCAGGCAGCGGCTGCGCGGCGGCGGTGCCGCCGCGGAGTCCGCGGCCACCCCGACCCCGGTGCCGGTCGAGGCCTCGTCCGAGGCCCGCTGAGCACCACGGAACCGACGAGGGCGGGGCCCGGCGGCAGTGCCGCCGGGCCCCGCCCCTTTGCGCACGGCGGCTCGGGGCGGCTCGCGCAGCGGCTCACAGCGGCTCACAGCGGTGTGAAGCTCTGCCTCACCTCGTCGTAGACACGCAGCGCGGCGGCCTCGATGTCCGGGTGGTACCAGGTGCTGATCTCGTACGACGTGCCACCGGACCGGAAGCCCAGCAGCCGGACGTGCCAGAGCCGGCCCTTGGCCGTCACGGTGTACTCCCAGGCGACCGCGGGCTCCCCCCGGAACGTCGTCCGCTCCAGCCGGATCCGCCGGTAGTCAAGCCCCTTGCCGGTGTCCCCCTCCGCCTGCTGCCACTGCGCCAGCAGGTCGCCCTTGGCCGGGGTCGCGTTGGCCACGATCTCCTGCGCGCTGTCGGGCGAGGTGTAGTGCACCTCGGAGCCGCTCTCCGCCACCCGCTGCCAGCCCGGCGGCGGGACCCACGCGTACAGCCCGGCCTCCTCACGGGCCCCGGCGGGCAGGCTCGGCGGGCGCGACGTGCCGTCGACGGTGGGGAGGGGGGAGGACGGTTCACCGGACGGCGTTCGCGGGCTCGTCGCGGACGGTGACACGCTCGCGGGCGCCGTTGTACCGCCCGTGTCGTGGGAGGACCCCCCGTTCGCCGCGATCACGATCCCTACGACGGCTCCCGCGACCACCACCCCGCCGGCGGCGACGAGCGCTATCCGGCGCCTGCGGCCGCCCGGAGCCGACGGCACCACGGGGCCGGGGAGTTCACCCGGCGGCATGAGTGCGGGGGCGGGGCCGTGGCGGGTGGTGTGCGAGGCGAGGGAAGAGGGCGAGGAAGGGGAGGGGGTAGTGGGGGTGGAGGGGGGTGCGTGGGTGGCAGGGGCCGAGGGGATTTCCGAGCGGACCTGTGAGTGCAGCTCGGTGGGGGCCTCGGTGGAGGCGTTGGCGGTGAGAGGGGAGGGGACCGTGAGAGGGGGGACAGGGGGCTCGGTTCGTTCGGGTTCCTCGGCCGCCGTCACGGGAGCCGTTGGCGCGGAGGCCTGTGTCGCGTGGGCCCGGGTCTCGGGGGCGGCTGTGGCCTGCTCCTCGGCCGGAGGCCCGCCGGGGTCGGGGGGGTACTTCCGCGTCGGGGTGTACCGCACGGGGATGGCGTCCTGTACGGGATCGGGCTCAGGGGCGGGATCGGGATCGGAAGCGGGATCGGAAGCGATCTCGGAATCGAGTCCGGACCCGCGCTCGGGATCGACGGCTGGATCGGGTTCGGGATCGAGGGCTGGTTCGGGTTCCGGTCCGGCGTTCGCGGCAGGGCCGGGGGCCGGGTCAGGCCCGGGTGCGCATTCCTCGTCCGGTCCCTGATCCTGATCCCGATCCCGCTGCTGTTCCCGCCCCCGCTCCCCCGCCTTGTCCGGCTCCGGCTCCGGTCGGGGCGGACGGCGCCGTGCCTCCCGTATGAGCTGAGGGTCCAGGAACACCGGTGTGGGGGACTCCTGGTGGACCGGGAGTACGGAGGGTGCGGTTTCCGGTGCCCGCGGACCTTCCCGCGCCGCCTCCGGTGCCGGGAACGCGAGCGGCCACAGCGCCGACTCGAGCTCCTCCAGACCGGGCCGGGTCGACGGGTCCTTCTCCAGGAGCGCCGCCAGGACGTCCCGCAGACCGCCTTCGACCGAGGGGAGTTCGGGCTCCTCGTAGAGGACGGCGTGCAGCGTGGCCAGGGTGGTCGAGCGGGAGAACGGGGAACGGCCGCCGAGGGCCGCGCAGAGCGTCGCCCCGAGGGACCACACGTCGGAAGGCGGGCCCTGCGGACGGCCGGAGATACGCTCGGGCGCCATGTAGTCGGGGGAACCGACCAGCATCCCGACCATGGTGAGCGCCTCGGCGTCCTGCAGTGCGGCGATGCCGAAGTCGGTGAGGACGACACGCTGACCGCGCCGCTCGACCAGGACGTTGCCCGGCTTGATGTCCCGGTGCAGCACTCCCCCGGCGTGCACCTGGCGCAGCGCCGAGACGAGTCCGAGGCCGATACGGGCCGCGGTGGACGGGGCGAGCGGACCGTCCTCGACCACCACCTGTTCGAGTGAGCGGCCCGCGACCAGTTCCATCACGATCCACAGCCGCTCGCCCTCGTCGACGACGTCGTAGATGCGTACGACGTTGGGATGGTCGATCCGAGCCGTGGCCCTGGCTTCGCGCAGTGTGCGTTCGCGGCGGGTTCGGGTGTCCTCCTGGTCGAGTCCGTCGATGCGCATCTCCTTGACCGCGACCTGCCGGTCGAGCATGTCGTCGACGGCCCGCCACACCCGTCCCATTCCCCCCTGCCCAATACTCTCGGCCAGTCGATATCGGCCCGTCACCAATAAACCCGGAACACCGCCACTCGCATTCCCCGTCAATCTCCCGCACCCCCTCGACACCCGTCATAAACGTCCGTCACACAGGAAACACAATGGTCACACTTCATGCCGTACCAGCATAGTGCGGAGAAATCTTGTGGTACCTCTTCAAGTACTGCGAATTCAGGCGCAGCCAAGGGGGACGAACATGAGTTCTCGTCACACGACGACCATCGCGGGATCGCTGATCGCGGCATCTTTCTCGGCCGTGATGATCCTTTCCTTCACCGCCGTCGCGGACGACCAGGGACCGGGGAGCAGCAAAGGGGGAAAGGCCGTCGATCCGGCACCGGCAGGCGTGAAACCGACCACCACACTGCCTGGCAGGATCTCGGTGGACAACAGCTCGCACAAGACGTCGATCACCGCCACGGTAAAGAACGAGGGGACCAAGGAAAGCGGCAGCATCCGGCTTCTGGTGGTCGGTTTCGACGGCTTGCGGATCAAAGGTGTTCAGGGGTGTTCCGCCATGGCGGAGAAAGATCTTCCGAAAGGGTCGAACAGCGGTTTCGTGTGCGACGTCGGCAATCTCGCGGCCGGTAAGTCGAAGTCGTACGCCGTCGACGCGACCTTCGATCTGAGCAGGACCGGAAAGATCTGTCTGCCGGTCCAGGACAGTTCCGGGAAGAAGACGTTCTGGCAGCAGGGCCCGGTGCCGTTCGGGGCGTCGAACCCGTCACCCAACGCCCCGACCACCCCACTGCTGCTCGACACCACCAACAAGCCGGTGTCGCCCAGCGGCGACGAGTTGCCCAGGACCGGCGCCGGAAGCGACCTCCTGCCGCTCGGCGCGGCGGGCGCGGCGCTCGTCTCGTTGGGTGCGGCGGGCCTGTGGTGGACCCAGCGGCATCCTCGGCGTCAGCCGTCCTGACCTGAGGGGTCATCCGCGCGGACGCGGAACCGCAGACACGTCAGACACACAGACACGGAGACAGGCAGAAATAAGGAAACGCGGAAGAGGCTCGCCGGACCGGAGGTCGCGTCACGGCCCGGCGAACCTCTTCCGCGGGAATCACGGAATCGGGACCCATGACGTCATGTCGGGCTCGTGACGTCGGGCCCGCGAGGTCACTTCTTGTCGAGGAACTTCCACGCCGTGGGCAGCAGGCCCATCGCCAGTGCCGCCTTCAGGGCGTCGCCGATCAGGAACGGCGTGAGGCCCGCCGCGACGGTCGCGCCGAGGGACATGCCGGTGGAGGCGCCCAGGTACGGGAGGCCGACCGCGTAGATGATCGCCTCGCCGAGCAGCATCGCACCGGCCGTGCGCAGTACGGAGCGGTCGGCGCCGCGGCGGGCGAGGGCGCCCACGGCGGCGGAGGCGAGGACCATACCGAGGACGTAGCCGAGCGAGGGGGCCGCGAAGCCGGAGGCGCCGCCGGCGAACCAGGGCATGCCGGCCATGCCGACGAGTGCGTACAGCAGGAGCGAGAGGAAACCGCGGCCGGCGCCGAGGGCCGTGCCCACGAGGAGGGCGGCGAAGGTCTGGCCCGTCACCGGTACCGGGGAGCCCGGCACGGGGAGGGAGATCTGGGCGGCGAGCCCGGTGAGCGCGGCGCCGCCGAGCACCAGGGCGGCGTCCCGGACACGGGAGGCCGGGAGCAGGTCGGCGAGGACCTCGCCGGGGCGGATGCCTGTGCGGGACGTGACGGCAGCGGTGCTCATGAGGACTCCGGCGGGTGACTGGGGCTGCGGGACACGGCGACGCTATCCCAGGGGACCTGAGCTGATCACCGTCAGCGATCGACAAAGCGGGGATCGGCGACTTGGTGCACCTCTCACAAAAGTGCGGCATACACCTGTTGGAGCGTGACACTGGTCACTGAGGTGGGATCGTTTCGGCTACGGAGTCGGAGCGAGCTGCCGCTGTAGGGTCCCGCCAAATTGCCTCGCCACGGACTCGGACGCCGCCGGACAGGTGAACGGACTGTCACGCTCCGTATCACCCGCGTCCGCATGGTGGGCAGGGGCTGCCCCGGAGCGGAGGGGCCGCCCAGACTGTCGGCGTTTTGCCCCCTCCCCTGTAAGGGACCACCCGCTCTCATGTCCCCTACCACGCCCGACGCCCCGCCCGACGCCCCGGCCGCCGGGGACGTCCCGCTCTCCCACGGCCTCAAGCAGCGCCACCTGTCGATGATCGCCCTCGGCGGGGTGATCGGTGCCGGCCTGTTCGTCGGCTCCGGCGCGGGCATCGCCGCCGCCGGACCGTCGATCGTGATCGCGTACGCCGTCTCCGGCCTGCTCGTCATGCTGGTGATGCGGATGCTCGGCGAGATGTCGGCCGCCCATCCGTCCTCGGGCTCCTTCTCGGCACACGCCGAGCGGGCGATGGGCCCGTGGGCCGGCTTCACCGCCGGGTGGTCCTTCTGGGTACTGCTGTGCACGGCCGTGGGCCTGGAGGGCATCGGCGCCGCGAAGATCGTCACCGGCTGGCTGCCGGGCACACCCGAGTGGGGCTGGGTCGCCCTCTTCATGGTGGTCTTCTGCGCCGCGAACCTCGCCGCCGTGAAGAACTTCGGCGAGTTCGAGTTCTGGTTCGCCGCGCTGAAGGTCGGCGCGATCGGCCTGTTCCTCGTCCTCGGCGTGCTGGCCATCGCCGGGGTGCTGCCCGGCACGGACTCCCCGGGCACGGCCAACCTGGCCGACTTCCTGCCGCACGGCGGCGAGGGGCTGGTCATCGGTCTGCTCGCGTCGGTCTTCGCCTACGGCGGCCTGGAGACGGTCACCATCGCGGCGGCCGAGTCGGAGGACCCGGTCCGGGGCGTCGCGCGCGCCGTCCGTACGGCGATGTGGCGCATCGCGCTCTTCTACATCGGCTCGATGGCGGTCATCGTCACGCTGGTGCCCTGGAACTCGAAGGCGGTCGTCGAGCAGGGACCGTACGTCGCGGCCCTGGACCGGCTGGGCATCCCGGGCGCCGGCCAGTTGATGAACGTGGTCGTGCTGGTGGCACTGCTCTCGGCGATGAACGCGAACATCTACGGCTCCTCGCGCATCGCCTACTCGCTGGTGGAGCGCGGCCAGGGCCCGCAGGCGCTCGGGAAGGTCTCCGCCGGGGTCCCGCGCGTCGCCGTGCTCGTCTCCTGCGTCTTCGGCTTCGTCTGTGTCCTGCTGAGCTACTGGCGGCCCGACGACGTCTTCCCCTGGCTGCTGAACATGATCGGCGCGGTGATCCTCGTCGTCTGGATCTTCATCGCGGTCTCCCAACTGCGGCTGCGCCGAACGGTGGAGCGCGAGACGCCGGGGAAACTGGTCGTACGGATGTGGCTCTTCCCCGTCCTGACCTGGGTCGCGCTGGCCGGCATGGCCGCGATCCTCGTCCTGATGGCCCGGGAACCGGACACCCGGGTGCAGTTGTACTCCACGGGCGCGATGACGCTGCTCCTGGCGGCCGCCGGATACACCAGGCAGCGGACGCGCACCCGGAGCTGAGCCCCCGCCACACTCGCCGCACCCGCGACGACCGCCGCACCCGCCACTCCCGAGAGCCCCTCGTGCGCCCCGCACGAGGGCTTTTTGCTGCTAGCGTGTAGTTGCAAGTTACTTGCAACAAGTAGGGCGGGGCTCGTCATGCCCGTCCGCGCACTCCCTGAACCGCCGTAAGTACAGGAACCGGAAGGCCGACTTCGCCGAGGCGATGTGGCAGGTCGTCGACCGGCAGGACGTGGCGCGCCGCTACGCCGCCGCGAAGTCCCGTACGAACGTGCCGCTGCCGGCCTCCTGAGGCGGCGGCCGGACGTCCTGCTCGTGATCGTCTTCTCACCCTTCACGCGGCAGGCGGAGAAACGGAGAGCCCCCGCGCGGACCTGCCGCGCGGGGGCTCTCCCATGCCGTAACTCACGCGCCGTGGCTCACGCGCCGTAACTCACGCGCACGGCACGTTGAGCGACAGCAGCGCGGCGGCCCCGTCCGTCATCCGCAGTTCGGTGAGCGCCCCGTTGCGCAGCCGGGGGAAGACCCTGCGGTACTCGCCCAGCGGGATGCCGAGCAGCGAGCACAGCACCAGACGCAGCAGGGTGTTGTGGGCGACGACCAGGACGCGTTCGCCGTGGTGGGCCGCCGCGATGCGGCGCAGGGCCGCGGTGCCGCGGGCCGCCGCGGTCCGGGGGTCCTCCGCCTCCGGGAAGGGGTAGGACACCGGGTCCGACCGGTAGGCCTTCGCGCGGGCCGGGTTGTCGGCCTCGAACTCGGCGAGGGTACGGCCCTCCACGACGCCGAAGTCGCATTCGCGCAGGGTGGGTTCACGATGGGCGGTGAGGCCGAGGGCCCGGCAGGCGGGAGCGGCGGTGGCGGCGGCGCGGGAGAGGGTCGACGTCCACACGGCGTCCACGGGATGGGCGGCGGCCCAGTCACCGAGGGCCTCCGCCTGCGCGCGGCCCTCGTCCGTGAGAGCCACGTCGCTCAGCCCGGCGTAGCGGTTCTCGGTGTGCCAGACGGTCTGGCCGTGCCGGGCCAGCAGCAGGGTCGCGCTCGCCGGAGTCCCGGGGCTCGTGGCGTCGTCGGTGGTGTGCGTCGTCCTCATGACCCCGCAGTATCCAGGTCGAGGCGGGCGCGTGCGTGCGCTCCGACGGAAGCGGGCAGCCAGCCTCGCTCTTCGAGCACCCCGACCAGGCGTGCGTAGGGATCGGCGAACCGCGCCGTGCGGGCGGGGCGCGGAGTGAGGACCGTACGGACGCGGACCATGCGGGCGGCGGCGTCCGCGAGGGTGGCCGCGCCTCCCGTGCCGTACGCGGCCAACACGGCCATGCCCAGGGCGGTTTCGGTCCGTTCGGGGACGCGGGCGGGGCGGCCGAGGATGTCCGCCCGCAGCTGGTTCCAGTACGGGCTGCGGGCACCGCCGCCGGTGAGGGTGAGCGGACCCTCCACGGGGGCCCCCAGGTGGTGCAGGTAGTCCAGGCAGAGGCGTTCCACGAGGCCGACACCCTGGAGGAGGGCCGCCCACAGGTCGGCGTCGGAGGCGGGGGTGCCGAGCACGAAGGGGACGGCGTCCGGGGCGAGGAAGGGAAAACGTTCGCCGGGTGAGACGAGCGGGTAGGCGAGGACGGACGCGGGTTCACGGGCGGCGGCGGCCCGGTCCAGGGCGGCCGGATCGGCTCCCGGGAAGGCCGCCCGCAGCGCGCCCGCGCCGACGCCCGAGGCCCCGCCCGGCAGCCAGCTTCCCTCCGGGGCACGATGGTTGTAGACGACTCCGGTGTCGTCCCGCACCGGGCGCGCGGCAACGCTCTTGAGTACGAGCGTCGTTCCGAGCACCGCGTTCCAGGAGCCCTCGCCCAGGGCACCGGAGGCGATCTGCGCGGCGCAGCCGTCGGTCGTCCCGGCGATCACCGGCGTGCCGGCGGGGATGCCGGTCAGCTCGGCGGCCCCGGCGCGGACCGTGCCGAGGGTGCTGCCGGGGCGGACGACCTCGGGCAACAGGTCGCCGGTCAGGCCGAGTCCGGCGAGGGCGGCGTACGGCCAGGTGTCGTGTTCCAGGTCGTAGGCCGTCTTCAGCGCGTGACCGGAGTCGGTGGGCGCCGGACGCCCCACGAGACGGGTGACGATCACGTCGGCCTGGTGGGCGAGGCGGGCCGGCCCGTACTCCTCCACCAGCCACATCGCCTTCGGCAGCCCCCAGCCGTTCTGCACCCGCAGGCCCGCCTCCCTGGCCCGCCCGGCCTGCGCCGCGGCGCGGGCGTCGTCGTACATCAGGCCGGGTGTCACCGGTCGGCCCGAACCGTCGGTGAGCAGGACCGTGCCGGAGGTGGAGCACACCGCGAGGCCGCCGATCCGCACCGCCGGGCGGCCCGCGAGCGCGGCCCGGGACGCGGCGCAGACCGCGTCCCACCACTGCGCCGGATCCTGTTCGTGCCGCACCCCGGCACGCCGTCCGCCCAGCGGGGCCGCGCCGCTGCCGAGGACGGTGCCGTCGCCCGTGACGAGCAGGGCGCGGACGCCCTGGGTACCCAGGTCGATGCCCAGCCAGGCCGTGCCGTCACTCTCCACCGGGACCTCCCGCGCCGTCGCGGCCGATCGGACTCTCACCCGGACCCGGACCCCGGGCGTGCGGCGCGCCACGCCGAGGGGTACGAGGACCACCTGTCCGGGCCGGCGTCGGCCCGCGAACGCGCCCGCCGCTGGATCCGGGGGCGCGACGGGGTACGACACGGCGTGGCGGCGCGCGGTGCCTTACGGTACGGGGGCTTCCGGGGCATGGTGGCCCGATGCCCAGGGAAATGACGTACCCCTGCTACACGTGCGGATCGGACCAGCCGCACCGACAGCCCCGGGACGACCGGGAACGGGACATCATCCGCGAACTGACGCACGCCCGGACTCCGCACGCCTACGTCGACGACTACTGGATCTGCGGTCGTACCGACTACGACTGCCGCAACATCCGGCACGCGTGGCGGGTCAAGCCGTTCGACCCGCCACGGAAGATGCCCGAACCGGACTGACATGTACTCGGAGATCGCCGAGCCGCAGCGGCTCAGAGGTTGCTGAAGTCCGGGCCGGCCGTCCGCGTCCGCTTGATCTCGTAGAAGCCGGGCGTGGAGGCGACGAGCAGCGCGCCGTCCCACAGCCTGGCCGCGGCGTCGCCCCGCGGGGTCGGGGTGACGACCGGGCCGAAGAAGGCGATCTGCTCGCCGTCGTCGCCGGGGAGCGCGATCACCGGGGTGCCGACCTCCTGGCCGACCTTGTCGATGCCCTCCTTGTGGGAGGCGCGCAGCTCGGCGTCGAACTCGAAGTCCTCCTGGTCGGCATACTCGATCAGGGAGGCCGGCAGGCCGACGTCGGCGAGCGCGCCCGCGACCGCCTCGACGGTCGGGCCCTCGCCCTGGTTGTGGATCCGGGTGCCGAGCGCGGTGTAGAGCGGGCCGAGGACGTCCTCGCCGTGCTTCTGCCACGCGGCGGTGACCACCCGGATCGGCTTCCAGGCCTTGGTGGCGAGCATCTCCCGGTACTCCTCGGGGAGCGTGTCCAGCTTGTCCTCGTTCAGCACCGCGAGGCTCATGATGTGCCAGCGGACCTCGATGTCCCGGACCTTCTCCACTTCCAGGACCCAGCGCGAGGTCATCCAGGCCCAGGGGCACAGCGGGTCGAACCAGAAGTCGACGGGGGTCTTGCCGGAGATGGTCTCGGACATGGTTCTCCTCAAAGGGTCCTCTTTTCCGGGCCAACACCATGGGGGCCCCGGCTCATTCCCGGGTGCCCGCCGTCAGGCGCACATGGGAGGATCGCTCCTGTTCACACATGTCCATGACGCCATGAGGGAGTGCCGCCGTGCCCGGTGAGAATCTGTCCCGCGACGAGGCCCAGGAGCGGGCGGCCCTGCTGTCCGTGGACGGGTACGAGGTCTCCCTCGACCTGCGATCCGCCGTGGGCGCCGCCGAGGCCGGAGCGCGTACGTTCCGCTCGGTCACCACGATCCGCTTCCGCTGTACCGAGCCCGGCGCCGAGAGCTTCGCCGACCTGATCGCACCGAGCGTCACGGCCGTCTCGCTCAACGGCAGGGACCTGGACCCCGGCGAGGTCTTCGACGGCACCCGCGTCCGGCTGGAGGACCTCGCCGCGGAGAACGAGCTGGTGGTCGACGCCCAGTGCGCCTACTCCCGCACCGGCGAGGGCATGCACCGCTTCGTCGACCCCGAGGACGGCGAGACCTACCTCTACACCCAGTACGAGCCCGCGGACTCGCGGCGCGTCTTCGCCAACTTCGAGCAGCCGGACCTCAAAGCGCCCTTCCGCTTCGAGGTGCGGGCCCCCGAGGGCTGGGTCGTGTGGAGCAACGGCGTCGGTGAACTCACCGACGGGGTGTGGCAGTTCGCCGAGACGAAGCCGATCTCGACGTACATCACGGCGGTCGTGGCGGGCCCGTACCACTATGTGACGGACAGCTACTCCCGCACGTTCGACGACGGTACGACGCTGGAGATCCCGCTCGGCGCGATGTGCCGCAAGGGCCTCGCCCCCCACTTCGACGCGGACGACGTCTTCCTCGTCACCAAGCAGGGCCTGGACTTCTTCCACGACCACTTCGACTACCCGTACCCCTTCGGCAAGTACGACCAGGCGTTCGTGCCCGAGTACAACCTCGGCGCGATGGAGAACCCGGGACTCGTCACCTTCCGTGAGGAGTACATCTTCCGCGGCAAGGTCACGCAGGCGTCGTACGAGGGCCGGGCGAACGTCGTCCTGCACGAGATGGCGCACATGTGGTTCGGCGACCTCGTCACCATGGAGTGGTGGGACGACCTGTGGCTCAAGGAGTCCTTCGCCGACTTCATGGGAGCGTTCGCGCTGGTCGGGGCGACCCGCTTCGAGGACGGCTGGATCACCTTCGCCAACCGCCGCAAGGCGTGGGCCTACCGCGCCGACCAGCTGCCCTCCACGCACCCGGTCACGGCCGACATCCGCGACCTGCAGGACGCCAAGCTCAACTTCGACGGGATCACGTACGCCAAGGGCGCCTCGGTGCTCAAGCAGCTCGTCGCGTACGTCGGCCAGGACGCGTTCCTGGAGGGCGCGCGCCGGTACTTCAAGCGCAACGCGTACGGCAACACGCGCCTGGGCGACCTGCTGTCGGCGCTGGAGGAGACCAGCGGACGCGATCTGGCCACCTGGTCGCGGTCGTGGCTGCAGACGGCGGGGGTCAACTCGCTGACCCCGCAGGTGATCCTGGACGCGGACGGACGGGTCGCCGAGCTGTCCGTGCTCCAGGAGGCGGCCGAGTCGCATCCCGAACTGCGCCCGCACCGCGTCGCGGTGGGTCTCTACCGGCGCGAGACCGGGCCGGACGGGGAGACCGGTTCCCTGGTGCGCTACGCCCGCGTGGAGACGGACGTCGACGGCCCGCGCACGGTCGTCGGGGAACTCGTCGGCGCCGACGCCCCGGAGCTGGTCCTCGTCAACGACGACGACCTGACCTACTGCAAGATCCGCTTCGACGAGAACTCGCTGGCCACGCTGCGGGAGCTGCTCGGCGACATCACCGACCCGCTCGCCCGCGCGCTGTGCTGGTCGGCGCTGTGGAACCTGACCCGGGACGGGCTGATGCCCGCCCGTGACTTCGTCGGCCTGGTGCTGCGCTTCGCGGGCCGCGAGTCGGACATCGGCGTGCTCCAGACGCTGCACGCGTGGGCCGACTCCGCGCTCACCCACTACACGGCGCCGGACTGGCGGGCGACCGGCGGCCGGCTCCTCGCCCAGGGCGCCCTGAAGGAGCTCCGGCTCGCCGCGCCCGGCAGCCAGCACCAGCTCACCTGGGCCCGTTTCTTCGCGGCGGTCGCGTCCGAGCGGGCCGACCTGCAGTTGCTCCAGGACCTGCTGGACGACTCGGCGAAGATCGACGGTCTGGACGTCGACCAGGAGCTGCGCTGGGCGTTGCTGGAACCGCTGGCCGCGCACGGGATCGCCGACGAGTCCGCGCTGGCCGCCGAGCTGGCCCGCGACGACACGGCCTCCGGCAAGCGCCACCAGGTCCGCTGCCTCGCCGCCCGTCCGTCGGCGGCGGTCAAGGCCCAGGCCTGGGCCCAGGTCGTCGAGTCGGACGCGCTGTCGAACGCGCTCGTGGAGGCGACCATCGCGGGCTTCGCCCGGCCGTCGCAGCGCGAGCTGCTCGCCCCGTACGCCGCGAAGTACTTCGCCGCCATCGAGCGGATCTGGGCCGAGCGGTCCATCCAGATCGGCATGGACGTGGTGAAGGGGCTGTTCCCCTCCCTGGCGGACTCCCAGGAGACCCTGGACGCGACGGACGCGTGGCTGACGGCACACGAGAGCGCGGCGCCGGCCCTGCGCCGTCTGGTCCTCGAGGCCCGCGACGACCTGGCACGGGCGCTGCGCGGACAGCGGCGCGACGCGGCGACCGCCGGCTGAGACGGGCGAGGGCCGGCGGACACGGGCGGTCCTACCCGCGGCACCAGAGGGGCACCGGTTCCGGCCGGTGCCCCTCTGCCGTGGGCACCACCGGTACGAGTGGTTACGAAATTCAGGTATGCAGAGCCGTAACCCCTACTAATCCCCATCCGGACCAGCGCCTTTCGGCAGTCGAACGCCCGTACTTTAGGACGAGCTTGTCCGCATTTGTCGACGGGTGTGTAACAGCGGTTAGGGGACGGACCGGGCGCGGAAAGCCCCTGTGCATGAACCACGACACCCCGCTCTCCCCCCGCCCCCTGCGTCACCTCTCCGACGTCCGGCGCCGGGTGCTGACCACAGCCCAGCTGCGCGCCCGCGGCGTCACCGCCGCCGGGGCGAGCGAGCGGTGCCGGCCGGGCGGACCCTGGCAGCAGTTCCTTCCGGGTGTCTTCCTCCTCCACGCCGGCCCGCCCACCTCCGAGGAACGCCTGCACGCGGTCCTGCTGTTCGCCGCCCGCACCCCCGCGACGGCGCCCGCGACCGCGATCCCCGTCCAGCCGGGCGCCGAGGAGCCGCACGCCCCCCAGCCCTACGCGGACGCGCTGATCACCGGCCTCGCCGCCCTCACCCTGTACGGCTTCGCGTCGGCCCCGTCCCTGCTCTCCCTGGACAGGATCGACGTCCTGGTGCCCCGGCTGCGCCGGCTGCGCTCGCAGGGCCCCGCCCGCATCGTCCGCACCGCCGCCCTTCCCGCTCCCTCCTACGTCACCGGCGTCCCGGTCGCCCCGGTCCCGCGCGCCCTCGCCGACGCGGTGGCGGAGCTGACGGACGCGGACGCGGTACGCCGTCTGCTGACCGAGGCGGTACGCGCCGGCCACTGCGATCCGGCGGCGGTCGTGCGGGAGCTGACGCAGGCCCGGCTGCTGAGCCGGCCGCACGTGGTGGACGCCGTCGACTCCCTGCTGGCCGAGGGACGCGCCGTCGCGGAGGACCGGCTCTACCGGATGGTCCGTGAGCACGGTCTGCCCGAACCGGTCTGGAACGTGGACCTCCGTCTGCCGGGCGGCCCTCACCTGGGCGGCCTCGACGCCTACTGGCCCGAGCAGGCGGTGGCCCTGGAGCTGGACACGCGGGCTCCCCGCCAGGACGGGGACGCCCTCTGGCCGGAGTACGCCCGCAAGCGCGAGCACCTGGAGCGTCTGGGCATCACGGTCGTCCACGTCACGCCGAAGAAGCTCCGTGACGCGATCCAGCAGCAGGCGACGGTCGTCCGGACCGCCCTGATGGCGGCGAACGACCGTGAACCCGCGGCGTATGTCGTGGTGCTGCCCCGGTAGGGAGGGACCGGTCGGGCGGCAGGAGGGGAGCGGAGGGGCCACCGGGTGCCGGTGGCCCCTGCTCGCGCGTGCGGGCCCGGACCCGGGTCCGGGCGGCGGCTACCCGGGGCAGTACTCCGCGTCGATCACCGCGTCGCCGTCCCCCGACCAGTCCCCGTTGAAGTTGAAGGCGAGGGAGTGGCGGCCGTCCGCCGTCGTGGTGGCCGAGGACGTCGAGCCGTGGATGCCGCCGTCGTGACCCCAGACGTGGACACCGCAGCCGAGGGTCCGGTCGATCAGGCCGAGACCGTAGCGGGCGTTCGGGATCCCCTCCACCGCGACCGTGGTCTTCATCTCCTTGAGCTGCTCGGGCGGGAGGAGTCTGCCGCGCAGCAACGCCGAGTAGAAGCGGTTCAGGTCGGAGAAGTCGGAGATCATCCCGCCCGCGGAGGAGGCCAGGGAGGGATTCAGCGCCGTCACGTCGTACGTCGGGCCGGTCGTCGTCGCGGCCAGTTTCGCGTAGGCGCGGCTGCTGGGGTGCGGGAGCGTCGTCCGGGTGCCGGGGACCGAGGTCGCGCGCAGGCCCAGCGGGGCGATGACGCGCCGTTCGATCTCCGTCGCGTACGAGTGACCGGTGACCTTCGCGATCACCATGCCCGCGAGGATGTAGTTGGTGTTGGAGTAGCTCCAGGAGGCGCCCGGCGCGAAGACCGGCCGGTGGGCCATCGCGATCCCCACCAGTTCGGCGGGCGACTTGGTGTCGTAACGGTGCCGGAGGAAGCCGTCCTTGAGGAAGTAGGTCCGTACGAAGTCCTCGTCCTCGGTGTAGTCGAAGATGCCGCTGGTGTGGTTGAGGAGCCGGCGGACCGTCACCTCGCGGCCGTCGTTCCCGTGGCCGCGGACCAGGCCCGGAAGCCACCGGTCCACCGTGTCGTCCAGCGACAGCCGCCCCTCCGCCTCGAGTTGCAGCAGCACGGTCGACACGAAGGTCTTGGTGATGCTGCCGACCCGGTAGCGGTCGCTCTCGCCGCGGGGCGCGCCGGTCCGCAGGTCGCCCACACCCGTCGTGGCGGACCAGGTGCCGCGACGGTCCCCGGCCGTCGCCGTGACGCCGGGGACACCCGACCGCACGGCCGTCTCCATGGCCCGCACTGTCGCGGCGTGGTCCGCGGCGGGTCCCGCCGACGCGTGAGCCGCCGACGCGAGCCCCGCCAGGGCCGCCGCCAGCGCCAGCGCGGTGAGCCCCGCCACTTCCGTACGTACGGACATCCGCTTCATGCCTTCCCCTTCTCCGCTTCTCCGCTTCTCCGCGTATCTGCATTACCGCGTATCTGCGTTACCGCGTTACCGCATTTCTGCCTCCTGCCGACGAGCACGTCGGCGGGAGGGACTCGCGGCGCGGGGTGAAGGTTGAGCGGCTCGGGGCGGTGGGGTGGGATTCAGCCCTTCTTCAGTACCAGCTCCGTGTTGCGGTCGCCCGAGGTGCCGCTCAGCACGGTGCTCCGGCCCGGCGCGTTGAAGGAGAGCTCGCGGTAGAGCGCCGCCAGGCCCGTCTGGCTCAGGTCGGAGAAGTCCGTGCGGTGCGGGGCGGCGGACTCGATGAGGGTGGTGAAGAGGGAGAGCGTGCCGTCCTTGTTGTCGACCAGCTCGACGATGCGGGCCAGGTGCGGGAAGTCGACGTGCGAGGCGGTGTTGATCTCCCAGAAGGACCCGTTGCCCGGCGCGGAGTGCGGGATGATCTCGTTCTTGTGGGTGTGGCCGTTCACCCAGGCCAGGACGTTGCGGTGCTTGGAGAGCGCGGCGACGACCTCCTCGCCGCCGTGGCGCTGCTCGGTGGGGTGGGCGGGGTCCTTGCGGCGGTTGCGCATGGACTTGCTGGTGTGGTGGCTGAAGACGATCGCGTACGAGTCCTTGTTCTCGGTCAGCGTCCGCTCCAGCCACTTCAGCTGCGCCGTGCCGACCGAGCCCTCGTAGTGGCCGCCCGGGTCGGTGGTGTCGAGGCTGATGCCGATGACGTCGTCGGCGATCCGGAAGGCGTAGTACTGGGTGCTCGCGGCGAGGTTCGCCTCGGAGTAGCCGTGGCCGACCGGGCCCGGTCCGGTGTGCGCAGGGTCGAGGTGCGCCTTGAGGTACTCGGCGGGGGTGAAGGGGGCGCGCGAGTGGTCGGGGGTGACCGACCTGAGCTGCCGCGCGTGCGCCTTGAGCAGGTCCCGGAGCTGGGTGCCCTTGGGGTCCTTGTCGTTCTTGATGGCGGCGCGCAGGTCGACGCTCTGCGAGGCGGGCAGGCTCATCAGCTTCTTGCCGCCGACGGCGAACTCGGCGAGGAAGGAGTCGCCGTGCCGGTAGCAGCCCAGCGGCAGCGCGTCGTGGTTGCCCACGGTGGAGTACCAGGGCAGGGCGAGACCCGGGCTGCGCAGTTCGCGGATGGCGGCGGCCAGGAAGCCGTGGAGGTGCGGGAAGCCGCGCTGCTTGTCGGCGTCGCGCACGGACCCGTCGGGCTGCCAGTACGTCTTGATGCCGCTGTTCTGGACGCCCTCGTAGTGGCGCGGGTCACCGCTGTTGGGCCGGATGCGGCCACCGCTCATGACCTTGAGGAACCAGTCCAGCTCCGTCTTGGAGTTGTTGTCCGTGTTGTCCCCGGTGGTGATCACGAAGTGCAGCGGGGAGCCGGTGACGGGGGCTCCCCGCAGCGAGTTGACCCGCTCGACGAGCGAGACGGCGCCCGCGACGGTCAGCGCCTCCTGCGGACGCCAGGCGTTCGCGGCGCCCGAGCGCAGGAACTCCAGCCGCAGCGGGTGCTGGACGTCGATCAGGTGCAGGTCGGTGAACTGCACGAAGGAGGCGAGCGCGGTGCGCCGCTCGGCCCGGCCGGCCTTGGCCGACGCCAGCTCGCCGCGCACCACCCGCTTCCAGGCGGGGCCGTCGCCGAGCCGCTGGTAACCCCCGGTGCCGGAGCGCGGCGCGGCGACGCTCTGCAGGGTGGTGCCTCGCTCGTAGGGCGCGAGGGGAGCGGGTGGCGCCTTGTGGGAGACGGCGACGGGGGCCTCGCCGGCGTCGGCGGCCCGCGCCCCGCTCGCGTCCGCGGCGTGTGCCTCGGAGTCGGGCCGCAGGGCGTAGCCGATGCCCGCGGACAGGGTCACCGCCCCGGTTGCGGCGAGGAGGGTACGGCGGTTCATGGCAGCGGCGGTGGCGACAGAGCGTATGCGCGACATGGCGCGATCTCCCCGAGTGCGAACGCGTCGGCAGTGGTCGCGGGGGGCTCGTTGCGGTAACTCCCCGCTCACTCTGGATCGTTGGCACCTGGGGTGACCTGGACGTTAACTCGGCGGCAACGCCCGACACCGATCACCGTACGTGGATCTTGGACTACCCTGCGCGTCCATGGAGCTCTCCCCGGACGGCCGGGAGGCGGTCACTCCGTGTTCATTTTCGGGGGTAGTGGACCGGGATCGCGGTCGGCCACGGCCCGGCCGGCGGGCCGGGCCGCCCGTCCGAGCGCCGGCCGCTCGCGCCAGAGTTCCAGGCCTATGTCGACCAGTCCGACCCGTTCGAGCGACGGCACCTCGCCGAGGGGGTGCCAGGCCGCCATGTCGGTGGAGCCGTCCGTCTCGTGGCGGAGATCGCCGCCGGTGATCCGGGCCTCGTAGACGATCCCGAGGCCGTGGAAGTCGGTGGCGCCGCCCATCCGGCGCGGGTGGCTGCGCAGCTGGGAGTCGATGCCGAGGAGGGCGACCGGTTCGACGGCGTACCCCGTCTCCTCGTCGACCTCGCGGACGACGGTGTCGTAGGGGTCCTCTCCGTGGTCCATGCCGCCGCCCGGCAGGGTCCAGCGTCTGGTCCCGTCGCCCGCGACCCACCGGGCCAACAGCATCTGCCCGTCCCGCACGCATACGGCGTAGGCCGCCACCCTCAACTGCTTCGGCATGCCCAGACGTTACGGCAGGGAGGGGTTGGCCGGAGAGTATTCGGGCGGCGACCAGCGCAGGGGGCTGCCCCCGGGCGTCTCGACGACCCCGGTGACGGTGAAGCGGACCGTGCGCTCCCCGTCCGGGGCGTACGCGGCGCGGGCCGTGCCGGTGAGCCGCAGCACCGTTCCCGACGTCCAGTCCAGGAAGAGGAGTCCGGCCCTCGGGTCCGCCTCCAGGTTGCCGAGGGTCAGGAACATGGCGTTGCCGGGGTAGTCGCGCCAGCGCAGCCCGGACGGGCCGTCGGCGTGGACGAAGCCCGGGTTGCCGCCCCGGTGGCTGGCGTCGGCGCCGTGCGCGTGGACGGTGGCCAGGAAGAAGGTGTCGGCCGCCTCGACGAGGGCGCGCTGCCGGGGGGAGAGCCGGTCGGAGCGGCGGACCTCGCCCGGCCGGCGTGCGACCGTCTCGTAGGACTCCCTGCGCTGCAGGTACTTCGGGCAGTTGGCGAAGACCCGGTCGGCCTCCACGGCGAAGCCCCCGGCGGTGGGGCGGGACCGGCCGTTCAGGCGCATCCGGCGACGGGTGCGCGGGTCGAGCGCGATCGTGCCGACGAGGGTGCCCTCGGCGGCCAGCGCGGCGGCGAGGGGGTCGCCCTCCGCGAGGTGGCCGGTGACCGAGATCTGCCGGACGCCGGTCGCCCGGACGAAGCCGGGCGGGCCGGTGAGCAGTGAGGCCCACACCGCGCCCGTGGCCGGGTCGGCCGCCCCGGCCACCAGCATCGGCTGCTGTTCGAGGAAGGCGGCGGCCACCGGGCGGATGCCCTGCCCGACCGCCTGTCCCACGTGGTCGGCGAGATCACGGACGCCGACCCGGTCCTGTACGGCGCGCGAACCGGAGTGGTAGGTCATTTCGCCCTCCGTCTAGAAGAAACCGCAGGTCGGAGCGGACTCGGACGGTGCCGGTGCCCCTTCGGCGCCGGTCGGGGCGTAGATCTCCAGCCGGGTGCCGTCCGGGTCGTGGAAGAAGATGCCGCCGGACGCCGAGCCCTCGCGGTGGGCGACCACGCCCTCGTGGGCGAACGTGACGCCGTGGTCGCGCAGCGCCGTCTCGTAGGTCCTGACCCGGTCGATCGAGTCCACTTCGAGGGCGAGGTGGTGGAGGCCGGCGCGGTCCTCGCCGTAGGGCCCCCGGGCCTGCTGCCAGAGCGTGAGGACGGGACGGCCGTCCCCGTCCGAGGAGCCCAGGAACGCGTATCCGCGCTCCTCCTCCCTGCCCTCGGCGAGGAGGGCGAAGCCGAGCACGTCCCGGTAGAAGGCGAGCGAGCGGTCGAGGTCCGTGACGTTCAGGCCGACATGGCCGGTGCGCGGTGTCATGACTGTCCTCCGAGACGGTGGCGGCCCCCCGATCGAGAGCTAACCTCTATAAGCGAGGTTAAGGGTTAGAATGAGTAACGTCAACCAGTCATCTACTCTTGAACGGTTAGCCGCCGAAGGGAGTCCCACCGTGTCCGCCGCCACCGACCCCCGCCCCCTCACCGGGGAACCGCTCGCGCTCGACCTGCTCAACACCCGCTGGAACAGCGAGGGGGTGCCCCAGGACCTGCTCACGAACACCGGGGGACTGGCGGTGTGGCTGGCCGCGAACGGGTTCGCCCTCCCGGCCGACGAGACCGTGCTGCGCCACACCCTCCAGGCGCGCGACGCCCTGCGCGCGGCAGTGGACGGGCACCTGCGGGGAAGGCCGGACGGGATGTCCCCGTCCGGGGTGGAGCGGGTCGACGCCGTCCTCGCGCACGGGCGGATCAGGGTCACCCTGACGCCCGGGGGGCCGGGCGAGCGCGCCGAGTTCGAGGACCCGGCATGGGAGCCCGGCTGGCTCGCCGCGCGCAACTACCTGGAGCTGCTGGGCACTTCGCCCGACCGCATCCGCCACTGCGCCCACGAGACCTGCGTCCTGCACTTCCTCGACACCTCACGCAACGGCACCCGCCGCTGGTGCTCGATGGCGGGCTGCGGTAACCGGGCGAAGGCGTCCCGCCACTACGCGCGCACGAAAGAGAGCTGAGCCGGCACCCAGGCGGTCCGAGGTGTCCGGCATGTCCGGGCATACCGCGCTATCACCGGCGTGGCGTATGGCGGAAGTACGCCATGCTTCCCTCCCATCACGGTCAACTCTCCCCAAATAACTGTCCTTTGGGTAAAGCTGAGCGGTCATCCGGGTTCACATACCGGACTGATGTGATCGCGTCCCGCAGGAACGTCGGGACCGGTCACTCCACGCTCGTTCCTTTACCTACAAGGGATGCCGATGACCCTCGACCCCCAGCGCGCCCCTCGATCGGGCGCGAGACGCGTGGTCCGCACAGCCGTGGCCGCGGGCCTGGTGGCCGCGCTCTCCGCGGCCGGACCGATACCCATGGCCCTCGCCGCGGACCACGCACCCGCCGCCACGCCCGACCCGGGCACCAAGTCCGCGAGCGCCAAGCTCGGTTCGGACGACGCGGCCCTCCTCGCCGAGGCCAAGGCCGACGGCACCAAGAACGTCACGATGATGGTCGCCACCGCGCCCGGCCAGACCGAGCAGGTCGCCCGGCAACTGGACGCGGTCCAGGGCGGTCTCGTCGGCCGGACCTTCGACAAGGTCGGCTATGTCCGGGCCACCGTCCCGACCGCGAAGGCGGACGCGGCCATCGCCGCCGCCGCCAAGCTCTCGTCCGTGCACGGCATCGACCTGCGCCAGGACATCGCGCTGGACGACCCGACACCGAGCGCGGACACCGCCAAGGGTGCCGCCAGGGCCCGGGGCACGGTCGCCCGCTCCGCCCCGGACAAGAACACCCCCGCCGAGAACCCGTACAACCCGTCCTTCGAGACGGGCGCCGTCGACTTCGTGAAGAAGAACCCGAAGGCGGACGGCCGCGGCGTCACCATCGGCATCCTCGACTCGGGTGTGGACCTGGGCCACCCGGCGCTGCAGAAGACCACCACCGGCGAGCGCAAGGTCGTCGACTGGGTCACGTCCACCGACCCGGTCAACGACGGCGACGGCAGCTGGCGGCGGATGACCAGCGCGGTCTCCGGCCCGTCCTTCCCCATCACGACGGCCAGTCAGGGCACCGAGACCTTCAAGGCCCCGGCCGGCGCCTACAAGTTCAACTACATGTACGAGTCGGCCACCGCGGGCGGCGACGAAGCGGGCGACCTGAACCGCGACGGCGACACCACCGACGCCTGGGGCGTGCTGTACGACCCGGCCTCCGGAACCGTGCGGGTCGACGCGAACGACAACCTCGACTTCACCGACGACGCGCCGATGAAGCCGTACAAGGACGGTTTCCAGGTCGGCTACTTCGGCAAGGACAACCCGGCGACCGACGTCGTCGAGCGCATCCCGTTCGTCGTCGAGATCCGCAAGGACGTGGTCTTCGACGCGGCCGGTTCCAAGGCCGACTACGTCAACATCGGCGTCATCTCCAGCGAGCACGGCACGCACGTGGCGGGCATCACCTCCGCGAACGGCCTGTTCGGCGGCAGGATGAACGGCGCCGCCCCCGGCGCGAAGATCGTCTCGTCCCGTGCCTGCGTCTTCGGTCCCGGCTGCACCAACATCGCGCTCACCGAGGGCATGATCGACCTCGTCGTCAACCGCGGCGTCGACATCGTCAACATGTCCATCGGCGGCCTGCCCGCGCTGAACGACGGCAACAACGCGCGCTCCGAGCTCTACACGCGTCTCATCGACACCTACGGCGTCCAGCTGGTGATCTCCGCGGGCAACTCCGGCCCCGGTGCCAACACCATCGGCGACCCCGGCCTCGCCGACAAGGTCATCTCGGTCGGCGCGTCCATCTCCAAGGAGACCTGGGCCGCCAACTACGGCTCGGTCGTGGAGAAGAAGTACGCGATGATGCCGTTCTCCTCGCGCGGTCCGCGTGAGGACGGCGGCTTCACGCCGACGCTGACGGCGCCCGGCGCCGCGATCAACACCACCCAGACCTGGCTGCCGGGCTCCCCGGTCGCCGAGTCGGGCTACACCCTGCCGGCCGGCTACTCGATGCTCCAGGGCACCTCGATGGCCTCCCCGCAGGCCGCGGGCGCGTCCGCACTGCTGCTGAGCGCCGCCAAGCAGAAGGGCATCGCCCTGACGCCCGCCGACCTCCGCACGGCCCTCACCTCGACCGCCGACCACATCAAGGGTGTGCAGGCGTACGAGGAGGGCGCGGGCCTCATCAACGTCGTGGACGCGTGGAAGGCCGTCAAGGACGACGCGACCGCCCACGAGTACACCGTGAAGGCGCCGGTCGACACCGCGATCGACTACGCGCTGAAGACCCCCGGCTTCGGCACCGGACTGTACGACCGCGAGGGCGGTCTCAAGACCGGCGTGAAGAAGACGTACGAGATCACCGTCACCCGTACCTCCGGTCCGGACCGGGCGATCCGCCACGAGCTGCACTTCGAGAACAACGCCGGTGACACCTTCAGGATCGTCGGCTCCGACGAGGTGAGGCTCGAACTGAACAAGCCGGTCACCGTCAAGGTCTCCGCGAAGGCCTCCTCGGCCGGCATCAAGAGCGCGATCCTCGAACTCGACGACCCGAGGACCGAGGGCATCGACCGGCAGATCCTGACCACGGTCGTGGTCTCGACGCCGCTCAAGTTCGCGTACTCCGACTCGGGTTCGGTGCAGCGCGACAGCACGCGCTCGTACTTCCTGACCGTGCCCGAGGGCGCCAGGAGCCTCGAGGTCGCCATCGGCGGGCTGCAGGGCCTGAGCCAGACCCGGTTCATCTCCATCCACCCGTACGGTGTCCCGGTCGAGGACACCGGCACGCCGTACTGCTACAGCAACTACCCGAACACCAACGGCTGCAAGCCCGACGTGCGTGCGTACGCGGACCCGCAGCCCGGTGTCTGGGAGGTCGAGGTCGAGGCGCGCCGTACGTCGCCGCTGCTCGACAACCCGTACAAGCTGGAGGCCACCGTGCTCGGCGCGGCCTTCGACCCGGAGACCGTGACCGTGCCCGAGGCCAAGGTGGGCACTCCCGTCACCGCCTCCTGGAAGGTGACGAACCAGTTCGCCGCGATCGACGGCAGGCTGAAGGGCGGCCCGCTCGGCTCCTCGAAGACGGACCGGCCG
Organism: Streptomyces sp. NPDC005195; assembly: GCF_040608315.1. NCBI lineage: Bacteria > Bacillati > Actinomycetota > Actinomycetes > Kitasatosporales > Streptomycetaceae > Streptomyces > Streptomyces sp. NPDC005195. The sequence goes on along the minus strand of NZ_JBEXHZ010000002.1, from coordinate 76,096 downwards.
GCCATCGCCCAGAACGCCACGCAGACCACCACGGTCGACGTGCCCGCGGGCGCCGCCTCACTGGACGTCGCCATCGGCAACGTCTCCGACACCGCCGCCGACCTCGACCTGACGGTGTACGACTCCGCCGGCAAGCAGGTCGCCCAGTCCGCGGACGGCGACTCGGAGGAGGCGGTCTCCATCCCCAGCCCGGCCGCCGGCAAGTACACCATCGAGGTCGTGGGCTACTCGGTCCCGTCGGGCTCGACCGCGTACGACTACCGTGACGTGTTCTTCTCCTCCGCGCTCGGCACGGTCGGCGTCGACGCGTCCGCGCCGGTGAAGCTCGCCACGGGCGGCACGGCGACGGTGTCCGGCACGATCACCGCGCTGGCCCCGGCCCCCGAGGGACGCGAGTTCTTCGGCCAGGTGCAGCTGGTGAACGCCCGTGGCACCGCCGCGGGCCTCGGCAGCGTGAAGATCGAGAAGGTCACGCCGTAACGCGTGCGCCCCTGAGGGGGCGGGCGTCCGGAGTTCCGGGCGCCCGCCCCCTTTCTCACGCGCGGCCGAGCCCTGTCATGCACAGGGAAGGGAACGGGAGGCGGGCAGCGCCCCGAGGATCCACTCCCGGTCGCGGGCGATGGCCTTCTCCCCCGTCGTCCACCGGTCGGGGGTCACCGCGCCCCGCCGGATGCCGACCAGCACGTGCTCACCCCGCCGCGGGGCTGCCGCCTCCCGGTCCACCAGGAAGGTGACCCGGCCCTTCCCCTTCGCCGGCTTGTAGAACCGGGTCACGTCGAGGGTGATCCGGTCCCGCCCGGTGCCCCGGACCGGCTCGATCCCGGCGATCTCGCCCTCGGCCAGCAGCCGGGAGCAGGCGAGGTAGCCGGGGGCGCCGAGCGAGGCCGACCCGCCCGCGCCGTCCGACGCCTTCGCGGCGCTGTCCGCCGACGACTTCGACGCCACGCCCCCGCCGCCGCCGCCCTGCGCGATCAGCCAGCCCATGCCGACGACCATCGCGGTGACGACCGTCGCGGCGAGGGTGCCCAGCGCGACCGCTAGGGGTCGGCGGCCCCGCTTCCTCGGCGCCCCCGCCGGGCGGCGCGGACGCTGCCTGGGAACCCGTACGGGCCTCGTCTCCTCCCCCGGTTCCGCCAGCGCGCCCCCGATGGCGGCCAGCTGCTCCCGCAGCAGCGACAGGTCCGCGACCGCCGACCGGTGCTCCGCCACCGCGTCCGGGTCGTCAGCGATCCCTTCGGGCAGCGGGTCACCGGTGATCGCGGCCCACAGCGCGTCCGCTGCCGCACTGTCCTCGTGCTCGGCGTACCCGGCCACGTCACACCACCTCGTCCTCGTGCAGGCGGGCGCGCAGGGCGCGGACCGCCGAGTGCAGCCTGCTCTTGACCGTGCCCTCCGGAATGCCGAGCTCCTCGGCTATCCCGCGCACGGAGAGGTCGGCGTAGAAACGCAGCACGAGGACCTGCCGCTGCGCGTCGGGCAGGTCGTCCAGCCCCTGCGCCACGGCGAGCGAGAGCACGCTGGAGTCCTCGCCCGAGGGGTGCTCCAGCTGCCGGAGCCCGGCCAGCCGCTCGCCGAGCCGCTGCTGACGGTGCTTGGCCCGGTGCCAGTCCATCGCCAGGTTCGAGGCGACGACCGCCGCCCACGCGGACACGTCCCGCGGTGCCTCGTCCCCCTTCGCGGCGCGCTCCAGCAACCGCAGACGGACCTGCTGCACCCCGTCCGGCAGGTCCGCCTGCGGTACACCGCCGAGCGCGAGCACCGCCCGCACCCGGCGTTCCTGCGCCGCGTCCAGCGGGTCGTCCACCCCCTGAGCACCGCGTGTCCTTCTGCGCAGCACAGCTGCCCTCCCCTCCCGCGTTTCCCCTACGACGCCGGTGCGGGCCGAAACGTTCGGCCGCGCCCCACCCCGTCGCACCGAGTCGTACGTCACACCGGACCGGGGCCGGAGGGACGCGAGCACCGTACGGCTTGCGGTCGCCGGGGTCCGCCGGACGGTTTTCTTCCGGCGGCCGCGCGCGGGGTCCGTCCCACTCCGCGAACGGCGTGGGCAAAGGATTGGACACGACGGCACGGGTCAGACGCATGATGGAAGCGCTGGACCACGTAGAACGCACGCAAAGGGAGTCGCCGTGAGGGTCGGAATCGTCGGAGCCACCGGTCAGGTCGGCACGGTCATGCGCAGGATCCTGGTCGAGCGGGACTTCCCGGTCACGGAGCTGCGCCTGTTCGCCTCGGCCCGCTCGGCCGGCACGGTGCTGGACGGCGTGACGGTGGAGGACGCGACGACGGCCGACTACTCCGGCCTGGACATCGTCCTCTTCTCGGCCGGCGGCTCGACCTCCAGGGCCCTGGCCGAGAAGGTCGCCGCGCAGGGCGCCGTCGTGATCGACAACTCCTCCGCCTGGCGCAAGGACCCGGACGTACCCCTGGTGGTCTCCGAGGTGAACCCGCACGCGATCGCCGACCGCCCCAAGGGCATCATCGCCAACCCGAACTGCACGACGATGGCCGCGATGCCCGTTCTGCGGCCGCTGCACGACGAGGCGGGGCTGGCGGCGCTCGTCGTCGCCACGTACCAGGCCGTGTCCGGATCCGGCCTCGCGGGTGTGGCCGAGCTGCACGGCCAGGCGCTGAAGGTCGTCGCGGACGCCGACCGGCTCACCCACGACGGCGGGGCGGTCGACTTCCCCGAGCCGCAGGTCTACAAGCGGCCCATCGCCTTCAACGTGCTCCCGCTCGCCGGCTCGATCGTCGACGACGGTCTGCACGAGACGGACGAGGAGCAGAAGCTCCGCCACGAGTCCCGCAAGATCCTGGAGATCCCCGGCCTCAAGGTCTCCGGCACCTGCGTCCGTGTCCCGGTCTTCTCCGGCCACTCACTGCAGGTGAACGCCCGCTTCGAGCGCCCGATCACGGTGGAGCGCGCCACCGAGCTGCTGGCCGGCGCCCCGGGTGTCACCCTCTCCGAGATCCCGAACCCGCTCGAGGCCGCGGGCCAGGACGCGTCGTACGTCGGCCGCATCCGTGCCGACGAGACGGTCGAGCACGGGCTCGCCCTGTTCATCTCCAACGACAACCTCCGCAAGGGCGCCGCCCTGAACGCGGTCCAGATCGCGGAGCTGGTGGCGGCCGACCTGAAGGGCTGACGCCTCCCCGTACACGCCCCAGGGGCGGTCACCGCACGGTGACCGCCCCTGCGTGTGTCCTGGCCGCCCTGAGCGAGTCCTGAGCCGCCCCGCTCGCGTCCTGCCCGTCCCGGCTCGCGGCAGGTCCGGACCTCCCGCGGCAGGTGCCCGTCACGCCCGGCGCACCTCGTAGAGGAAACAGCCGTACTCGACCGCCCGTACATGGACCAGCTCCACCGCCGGATCGGCGAAGGCCGCCTCGAAGGCCGCCTCGAACGCGGACCACTCCGGGGCCTCCACCAGCCGGCCCCCGAGGATGCGGCCCTCCGCGGAGTAGCGCCGCACGGTGCGGTGGGCGCCCTCGAACGGCCGGACGTCCGCGGCCGGCCCCCCGCACTCCCGCGCGTGGACGAAGACCGGGCCCTGCTCGTCGTACGCGCCCGGATCGACGCCGGCCGCGGCGGCCCAGCGGCGCAGCGGGGCGTACGAGACGAGGGCGATCCGCTCTCCCGGCTCACCACGGCGCAGACAGCAGCGGAGCGGAGCGCCGCCCTCCTCGTCCGTGAAGGGAACCATCGGGCGGCCCGCGTCGTCAGCTGTGCGGAGATCCTTCAGGACCTCCGGTTCGATGGGGCGTGCGATGAAGGTCGTCATGCGCTCCAGGCTCGCGCCCGAAAGCCCCGGTCACCGGCGGGATACGGACATCGCGTTCCGTGCTGGTCCCGTGGAAGGATGGCGCAACCGTCACATAACGAGGAGATGACCGCGTGCCTGGCACAAACCTGACCCGCGAAGAGGCGCAGCAGCGCGCGAAGCTGCTCACCGTTGACTCGTACGAGATCGATCTCGACCTCTCGGGCGCGCAGGAGGGCGGCACCTACCGGTCCGTGACCACGGTGCGCTTCGATGTCGCGGAGGGCGGTGGGGAGTCCTTCATCGACCTGGTGGCCCCGACCGTCCACGAGGTGGTCCTCAACGGGGACGCCCTCGCCCCCGCCGAAGTCTTCGAGGACTCGCGGATCACGCTGCCGGGCCTCCTGGAGGGACGCAACGTCCTGCGGGTCGTCGCGGACTGCGCGTACACCAACACCGGCGAGGGTCTGCACCGGTTCGTCGACCCCGTCGACCAGCAGGCCTACCTGTACACCCAGTTCGAGGTCCCGGACGCCCGGCGCGTCTTCGCGTCCTTCGAGCAGCCCGACCTGAAGGCCACCTTCCGGTTCACCGTGAAGGCGCCGTCCGGCTGGACCGTCATTTCCAACTCGCCGTCGCCCGAGCCCAAGGACGACACCTGGGCCTTCGAGCCGACGCCGCGGATCTCCACGTACATCACCGCGCTGATCGTCGGCCCGTACCACTCGGTGCACAGTGTGTACGAGAAGGACGGGCAGAGCGTGCCGCTCGGCATCTACTGCCGTCCCTCGCTCGCCGAGTTCCTCGACGCGGACGCGATCTTCGAGGTCACCCGGCAGGGCTTCGCGTGGTTCCAGGAGAAGTTCGACTACGCGTACCCGTTCGAGAAGTACGACCAGCTCTTCGTGCCGGAGTTCAACGCGGGCGCGATGGAGAACGCGGGCGCGGTGACGATCAGGGACCAGTACGTGTTCCGGTCGAAGGTCACCGACGCCGCGTACGAGGTGCGCGCCGAGACGATCCTGCACGAGCTGGCCCACATGTGGTTCGGCGACCTCGTGACCATGGAGTGGTGGAACGACCTGTGGCTGAACGAGTCGTTCGCCACCTACACCTCCATCGCCTGCCAGGCCTACGCGCCGGGCAGCCGCTGGCCGCACTCCTGGACCACCTTCGCCAACTCCATGAAGACGTGGGCGTACCGGCAGGACCAACTGCCCTCCACCCACCCGATCATGGCGGAGATCCGCGACCTGGACGACGTGCTCGTCAACTTCGACGGGATCACGTACGCGAAGGGGGCGAGCGTACTGAAGCAGCTCGTCGCGTACGTCGGCATGGACGAGTTCTTCCGGGGCGTGCAGGCGTACTTCAAGCGGCACGCGTACGGCAACACGCGCCTGTCCGACCTGCTGGGCGCGCTGGAGGAGACCTCCGGGCGCGACCTGAAGAACTGGTCCGAGAAGTGGCTGCGGACCGCCGGCATCAACATCCTGCGCCCGGAGGTCGAGACGGACGCGGACGGGGTCATCACCTCCTTCGCGATCCGCCAGGAGGCCCCGGCGCTCCCGGCGGGCGCCAAGGGCGAGCCGACGCTCCGCCCCCACCGCATCGCGGTCGGTCTCTACACCCTGGACGACGCGAGCGGCAAGCTGGTGCGCGACGAGCGGATCGAGCTCGACGTCGACGGTGAGCTGACCGCCGTGCCCGAGCTGACCGGCAAGCGCCGTCCGGCCGTCTTCCTGCTCAACGACGACGACCTGTCGTACGCCAAGGTCCGTCTCGACGAGGACTCGCTGGCCTTCGTGACGGAGCACCTCGGCGACTTCGAGTCCTCGCTGCCGCGCGCCCTGTGCTGGGCCTCCGCCTGGGACATGACCCGCGACGGGGAGCTCGCCACCCGCGACTACCTTTCCCTGGTGCTCTCCGGCATCGGCAAGGAGTCCGACATCGGTGTCGTGCAGTCACTGCAGCGGCAGCTCAAGCTGGCGATCGAGATGTACGCCGACCCCGCCACCCGCGAGTCGCTGCTGACCCGCTGGACCGAGGCGACCCTCGCGCACCTGCGCGCGGCCGAGGCCGGCGGCGACCACCAGCTCGCCTGGGCACGCTCCTTCGCGGACACCGCCCGGACTCCGGAGCAGCTGGACCTCCTGGAGGGCCTGCTGGAGGACCGGGAGACCATCGGGGGTCTCGCCGTCGACACCGAGCTGCGCTGGGCGTTCGTACAGCGGCTCGCGGCGGTCGGGCGCTACGACGAGGCGGAGATCACGGCCGAGTACGAGCGCGACCGGACGGCGGCCGGTGAGCGGCACGCGGCCACCGCGCGGGCCGCCCGTCCCACCGCGGAGGCGAAGGAGGAGGCCTGGGTCTCCGTCATCGAGTCCGACAAGCTCCCGAACGCCCTGCAGGAGGCGGTGATCGGCGGCTTCGTACAGACCGACCAGCGTGAGCTGCTCGCTTCGTACGCGGACCGGTTCTTCGCCGTGGTGAAGGACATCTGGGACGCCCGTTCGCACGAGATCGCCCAGCAGATCGCGATCGGCCTGTACCCGTCGATCCAGGTCTCCGAGGAGACCCTCGCCAAGACGGACGCGTGGCTGGCCTCCGCCGAGCCCAACGCGGCCCTGCGACGCCTGATCTCGGAGTCCCGCGCCGGGATCGAGCGCGCGCTGAAGGCACAGGCGGCGGACGCGGCGGCCTCTTAGCCGGTCGTACGTCGTACGTCGTTACGTCGTACGCAGAGACGTGGGTACGTCGTACGTAGGCACGTAGGCACGGAGGGGGCGCCCGGCGTTGTGCCGGGCGCCCCTTTCCGTTCGTGGGGCGTCCTCACCTCTCCGTTCGTGGGGCGTCCTCACACAGGGCGCGGGCGAGTACGAGCATGGTGCGGGCCTGGAGCGCGGTCTGGTCGGCGACGGACACCCAGCGGGCGTCGAACGTGCGCTCCAGCTCGCGGGCCCACCCGTCCACGAGCGCGTCCAGCGCCGGCGCGCCGCCCAGGGCCCGTCTCATCATGGCCGCCGCGCGCAGCGGGATGCGGCGGGCCGCGATACCGAGCGAGACCGAGTTGCCGACGGTGGTGGCCAGTTCGGCGGCGCTCCAGGTGTCCACGACGCCGGAGCCGATGTCCATGAGCTCGCGGGCCGCCGTGAAGTGGGCCAGCTCGTCGGGTGTTCCGGGCGGACGCGGATCCAACTCACCCACCACGGACTCCAGTTGTTTGATCCGACCGAGCAGGATCTCGCTGACGTCGGCGAGTTCACGGCGCGGCTCGGCCACCGGCCGTGGATCGCCGACGCCCGCCACGCTCCAGAAGGGCGCCTCGACCACGGCGGAGACCGTGCCGTGGCGCATCGCGTGCAGCCAGGTGGACCGCGAGACGAAGCCCGAGGGGTCCCGCTCCTCCGCCGGGCTGCCGTCCGGCAGGACGAGCACGCCCGGTCCCTCGACGAGCCACCCCATGCCGTCGAAGGGCCGGTGTTCCAGGGGAACGCCCAGGTCCGCCGCGATCCGGCGGTAGGCGGCCGGTGCTCCGGGCACCGCACGGGTCAGCTGCAGGAAGGTTCCTCCTACTTCGACACCGTGCAACGAGAACTGCACGACGGGGCGCAGTTCGTCGATGAGCCCCAGCAGTGCCTCGGACTCCGGCATCGGCGCGCGCGGATCCCCCGCGATGGGCGGGAACTCGGGCTGGGCGGCGAAGGCGGGGCGGTAGAAGCGCCGGTAGTAGCTCCCGATGAGGGGCGGTGCGGCGGCGTCCGGGACACCGGAGGGGTTCGCGGTCATCCAGCCCTCGGCGAGACTCGCGCCGTCGGGATCGAGGCACAGCAGGAAGTGCCAGGTGCAGTCCAGCCCTCCGTCGCTGCTGCCCAGGACACTCGGATCACGAGCGAGCCACTGGGCGAACCGGAGCGAAGTGGCCCCGCCCACCGGCTCGTTGGCGTGCGCGCCGGCGACCGTGAGCACCTGGCGCGGGCCGTGTCCGGCCGACAGCAGCCACAGCGGCCGGCCGGCACGCGAGGTCCCGATGTCGCGCAGACGCAAGTCGCCGGGCCGCGCGGCCACCGTCGCACGAGCGCCTCGCAGCAGCTCGTCCAGGGTGGGATACGGGGTTCCCCGCATGCCGGGATCCGGTCAGGCGCCGTTCGCGTTGCTGGCCCCGGTGGTCTCCTTCTTGTCCAGCGGACGGATCACGATCCTGGCAGCCATGTGGTCCCCTCTCCTTCACAACCGACGGTGCGCAACAGCGGAGCCCGGTCCGTGCCGGGCCGTCGAGCGGGTACGACGGGCTGGTCAGCCGCCGTTGCCCCCGCTGCTGTCACCCGTGGTCTCCTTCTTGTCCAAAGGACGGATCACGATCTTGGTGGGCACGCCAACTCCTCCCCCTCGCAAGGATGTTGCGTATAGCGGCGCGATCGCCGACCGCGTCTTGTCAAGGCTCGACTCGGGGCACCAGAGTGTCAAGGCATGTACCTGTAACGGGAAGGGGTCCTGGTGACGGTCACGGTCGAGACGCTCCGCCGGCCCCGGATCAAACCCGAGCACCGGGCCTACCGCACGATCGACGGCAACGTCCGCATCGGCAGCGTCATATACGGCATCGGCGCGGAGATCGCGGACCCGGAGGGCTGGGTCTGGACCCTGGTCGGGGCGATGGACGGAACGCGGGAGCCGGCCGAGGTCGTCGACACGGTGCTGCGGGCGCATCCCGGACTCCCCGGTCTCACGGACGAGGACACCCGTCAGGCGATGGCGGATCTGCTCGACGCCGGGTTCGTGGAGGACGCCGCGGCGCCCGTGCCGGTGTCCGGGCGGGAGCGCGTCCGCTACAGCCGGGGCGTGCCGCTGCTGCGCTGGATGGACCTCGGTCCCCGGGCGAACCCGTGGGACGCCCAGCTCCGGCTGGGCGGCGCCCGGATGCTGCTGATCGGTGTCGGCGGCACGGGAGGCCATGCCGCGCAGAGCCTGGTCGCCTCCGGGGTCGGCCACCTGCACTGTGTGGACCCGGACGTGGTCGAACTGTCGAACCTCAACCGCCAGCCCCTGTTCCGCGAGTCCGACCTCGGCCGTCCCAAGGTGGAGGCCGCGCTCGGCACGCTGCGGGCCCTGAACTCGGACGTGACGGTGACCGGGGAGCGGCGAGAGGTGCGGGGGCCGCGGGATCTGGCGGAGCTGGTGCGGTCCGGGGCGCCCGAGGTCCCGCGCCCGCTCTCGGCCCCGACCCCGGACGGACGCGGGGCCCCGCGCGCGTCCGGGCCCTACGACCTGCTCGTACTCGCCGCCGACCGCCCGGACGACATCCGGCGCTGGGCGAACCGTGTCTGTCTCGCCGCGGGCCTGCCGTGGGTCGACGCCGGATACCGGGGTCCCCTGGTGACGGCCGGGGTGCACGTGCCCGGCCGGGGAGCCTGCTGGGAGTGTCTGCGGGCCGCCGAGGCCGCCCGCCGCGATCTGCGGCTGGCGCCGGGCCAGGACGAGGAGGCCGCCTCCCCGCATCTGCCGTGGAACCCCGCGAGCGCGGTCACCGCCGGTCTCTCCGGCGGGCTGCTCGCGCACGCGGCCCTGGCCCTGCTCACCGGCGTGCCCGCGCTCGACCCGGGTTTCCGCTTCGGGATGAACCTGATGCTGCCCGGCGATCCGGTGCTGGAGAGATCCCCGCGGCGGCCCGACTGCCCGGCCTGCGGCGACCGGCCCACCGGAGAACTCACGAGAGAACTCACGGGAGAACCCACCGGGTCACAGACCGTAGGACGGCCCGGGGAACCACCCGGAGAACGGGCCGGAAGCGACACCGGACGGCGGCCCGGAGAACAGGCCGAAGGCGAGACCAGAAGGCAGCCCGGAGAGCGGGCCGAAGGCGGGACCGGACGGCGGGCCGGGGGACAGCGGTGAGCCGGTCCGCCGGGGAGCGTCACGGGTGCACCGTCCCCGCCGGCCGGCGGCCCACGGCGTCCCCGGGCCCCGCCCCCCACGTACGCCTCCACCGGCTCGACTCGCGCCCCGACGGGGACGAATGGATCGTCGGGCGGCTCGCGACCGGCCGGTTCGTCGCGCTGCCCGAGGTCGGCAAGCAGGCGCTGGACCTGCTCGGGCAGGGGCTGGGCGCCGCCGAGGTCGGACGGCGGCTGCGGGAGACGACCGGCGACGACATCGACGTACCCGATTTCGTCGAGGCGCTGGTGGACCTCGGGTTCGTGGCCGAGGTGGACGGGCGGCCGACCGCGTCGCCGCCTCCGCCGAAGCCGACGTTCGCCCGGATCCGCCCCCGGCACGTGCGCTGGGTGCTGAGCCCCGTCGTCCCCGTCCTGGTCGGACTGCTGATCGCGGCCGCCCTCCTCACCCGGCCGCCCGTTCCGCTCGGCTACCGCACCCTCCTGTGGAGCCCGCACGGCAGCGCGGTGATCGCGCTCGGCGCGGGCGTCGGGTGGACACTGCTGCTGCTCCACGAGTGCGCGCACCTGGTGGCCGCCCGCGCGACCGGCGTGCCCGGCCGGATGCGGCTGGGCACGCGGCTCCAGTTCCTGGTCATGCAGACGGACATCAGCGGCATCGAGATCGCCCCGCGCCGCCACCGTCTGACCGCCTACCTGGCCGGCATCGCGACCAACCTCTCCGTCGCCTCGCTCGCCGCCCTCGCGGCGGGCACCACGGACGGCACGGCCCGCGGGATCCTCGCCGCCGTCGCGCTGCTCGCCCTGCTCCCGCTGCCCTTCCAGCTCATGGTCTTCATGCGTACGGACCTGTACTTCGTGCTCCAGGACCTGACGCGCTGCCGCGATCTGTACGGGGACGGGGTGGCGTTCTCCAAGTACGCGGCCCGGCGCCTGCTGCGGCGCGCGACCACCCCGGACCCCAGCCTCGGCCTGCCCGTCCACGAACGGCGGGCCGTGCGGGTGTACAGCGCCGTGCTCGTCGTGGGCACCACGTTGTGTCTCGCGTTCCTCGCGACCGTCACCCTGCCCGCGGACGTCACCCTGTTCGCCCGCGCGGTGACCCGGCTGGGTCCCGGCCACTCCGCCGTGCAGCGCCTCGACTCCGCGGCGGTCGTGGTCGCGCTCGGCGGGGTCCACCTGGTGTGGGCGCGCACCTGGTGGCGTGGGCGCGGAGTCAGTGCGGGACCATCCCGCCCGTGACGTTGACGAACGTGCCGGTGATGCCGCCCGCCCGGTCGGAGGCGAGGAACGCGGCGGTGGCGGCGATCTCCGCGAGGGTGGGGTTGCGACGGGTCATCCGCATCCCGGCGAGGTTCGCGAGCAGTCCCTGAAGGGCCGTCTCGTCGAGGTCCATACGGCTGTCGACCGCGGCGAGCTTCTCCCGGGTCAGCGTCTCGGGCACCCCGGCGGCCCACAGGCCCACGACCCGCAGTCCGCGCGGTCCCAGCTCCGTCGCCAGGTTGCGCACCAGCGTGTCGATCGCCGCGTCGGCAGGTCCCGTGCCGCCCATCATCGGACTGCCGTGCGCGGAACCGCTGTTGAGCGTGAGCACCACGCCCGAGCCCGCCTCGGCCATGCGCCGGGCGGCGGCGCGGGCGGTCGTGAAGGTGGCGCGGATGCCGGTCTCGACAGGCCGTACGAAGTCCTCGACCGACAGGTCGACCAGCGGAACTCCTTGCACGTCGCCCCGCGTGACCAGGTTGAACGAGATGTCGACGGCGTCCAGCGAGGCGACGTGTGCCTCGACCGCCGCCTCGTCCAGCGCGTCGAGCACCGCGGTCTCGGCGTGCCCGCCCGCCGCCACGATGTCCTTCGCCACCGCGTCCAGCGTCTCGCCCGTACGCCCCACCAGGTGCACGCGGGCACCCTCCTGGGCGAAGGTGCGCGCGACGGCGCCGCCGATGGAACCTCCGGCGCCGTAGATGATCGCGGTCCTGTCGGTGAGCAGCATGGTGATCTCTCCTGAAGGTGTGAGGCCGTACGAGTGCGTCGTACGGGTCCGTCGAACGTGTCGGTCATGCAGACGTACGCGCCCGCCCGCACTCATCGGTCTCCGCCCATCGACCGTCACTCACCGACGTCGCTCATCGGTCGGCCGGGAGCCGCAGGGGCAGTCCGAACGCGGGGAAGAGGTGCGGCTCGAAGGAGGTGATCTCCACGATGCGGTCGCCCTCGATCCGCAGGACGTCGAGGACCTGGGCGCGATACACGGTCGTACCGGGGCGTCGTACGTAACCCCCCGCCGCGAGCTGCCCGTTGGCCCGCGCCGGAAGGTGACGCCAGTGGCCGAGGAACAGCGGGGACGCGGGGTCCAGGCTGATCCCGAGGAACTCGGTGAGCGCGGCGCGGCCGACGAACCAGTACGGGTTCGGCGGCATGGTGAGCCGGATGTCCTCGCTGAGCAGGTCGGTGAACGCGGCGAGGTCGAGGCTTTCGGCGGCCGCCATGTAGCGCCCGAGGACCTCCCGTTCCCGGGCGCCGGCCTCCGCGGTCCATTCGGTACGGCGGCGGGGCAGACGGTCGCGCAGGGTGGGCCGGGCGCGTTGCAGGGCGCTGTTGACCGAGGCCACCGTCATCTCCAGCGCCTGAGCGGTCTCGGCCGCGGAGAGTCCGAGCACGTCGCGCAGGATCAGGACGGCACGCTGGCGGGGCGGCAGGTGCTGGATGGCGGCGAGGAAGACGAGCTCCACGGTCTCCCGGGAGACCGCGAGGGCGTCCGGCTGGTCGTCGGCGGAGGGCAGGTCCTCGTCGGGGTACGGCTGGAGCCAGGTGACGCGGGCCGGGGGCTCGGCGCTCCCGTGGTTCATACCGGGCAGCGGCTCGTACCGCTGGGGACGCCGGGCGGTACGCCGCTGGAAGTCCAGACAGGTGTTCGTGGCGATCCGGTACAGCCAGGTCCGTACGCTCGCCCGCCCCGCGAAGCCGTCCCGGGCCCGCCAGGCCCGCAGGAACGTCTCCTGTACGAGGTCCTCGGCGTCGTCGTACGAGCCCGCCATCCGGTAGCAGTGCACGCGCAGCTCGCGCCGGTACGGCTCGACGAGCGCGGCGAAGTCGCTCTCCCCCAGGGCGGCGTGCGGACCGGGGCCTTGCGTCACGGAGGCCCGCGTGACGGAAGGCCCCGTGACGGAAGGCCGCGTGACGGCCTGCTGCCCGGGGGAGGTCTGCCCGGCGGGAGTCCGCGTGACGGAAGTGCGTGGACGTGGACCGGAGCCCTGGTCCGGGGACGGCCGCGGAGCGGTGGCGTGCGGCGCGTCGTGGTCCGCCGTGGCGGGTTCGCCGCCGGGGAGCGGTGCGCCCGGCTCTTTCGTCACGTCGCCCCGCGTGACGGAATCGTCGTTCGCGGTGTCCTGGGCGACCCGGGCGATGCGGCGCAGCCGTCCGACCGAGGAGGCCAGGTCGGTCACGCCGGAGTAGAAGACGGACGGCGGCTGCGGAACCAGCGCCTCGACCTGCCGCCCGACCTCCTCGATCAGCCCGCGCGCGGTGTCGACCGGCGCCGCCCGCCGCTCCCGGTACGCCTTCTGCCTGCAGGCGGCGGAGCAGTACACCGAGCTCCGCCCCGTCCGCCCGGCCCGCCCGGCCAGGGGCTCGGCGCAACTGCGGCACACGGCATCGGTCACGGGAACCTCCAAGGGACAGGTCACGCGGGATCGACGTGACGCTATCGCCGCGGCCCGGCCTCGCGAAGGCGATCGGCACGGCCCGGACGACTCCCCTCAGTCGCCCACCTGAGTCGCCCACCTGAGTCGCCCTCCTCAGTCGCTCCCCTCAGTCGCCCACCGCGGCCGTCACCGCCGCCTCGACCGTCGCCTCGTCGGGGGTCTCGGCGGCCCAGGCCACGTATCCGTCGGGCCGCACGAGCAGCGTCGTCCGCCGGTCGCTCGCCCAGCTCTCCACCACGAGGCGGTCCTTGCGGTCGCCTGCCTCGTACGGCCGCGGGGCCGATCCCGGCGTCACGAGGACGAACCTGCCGCCCCGCAGCGCCTCGTAGAGACGTCCGCCGCGCAGGGCGACATCGGGGACACGGGTGCCGACGAGGGCGTGCGAGCCACGCGGTGCCCGGTAGGCGTAGCCGATGCCGGTGATCTGGCCGGCCGCCTTCCGGCCGACCGGGCCGACACCGTTGAGGACCGTGGTGAGCGCGGCGCGCAGCGCCAGCGTCCACGGACGCTTGGCCATCGCGAGCCGGACGATCCCGCCGCTGCTGCGCAGCACCGACCTGCCGACGGGGTGGCGCTCGGACTGGTAGGTGTCCAGCAGGGCGGGCGCCGCGTGGCCGTTGACGACCAGGGCCAGCTTCCAGCCGAGGTTCGCCGCGTCCTGGAGGCCGGTGTTCATGCCCTGACCGCCGGCCGGGGTGTGGACGTGGGCGGCGTCACCGGCGAGAAGGACCCGGCCGACGCGGTACGCGGGTGCCTGGCGCTCGTCACTGTGGAAGCGGGACATCCAGCGGGCGTCGTGCATGCCGTAGTCGTGGCCCAGGGAGAGCCGGGTGATCTCCTTGACCTCGTCGAGTCCGAGCGGCTCGCTGTCGGGGACGTTCCGGCCGCGGTGCCAGCCGATCACGCGGTAGTAGCCGTCGCCGAAGGGCGCGATGAAGGCGAAGGCGTCTCCGACGGCGTTGGCGGTCAGCACCGACTCGGGTTCCTCGGCCAGCCGGACGTCCGCCAGGACGACGGACCGGATGACCGACTTGCCGGGGAACGGCAGTCCGACCGCCTCGCGCACCACGCTGTGCATCCCGTCCGTGCCGACGACGTACGCGCCGCGCAGTTCCCCCCGCTCCCCGTCCGGGTGCCGGACGTCGAGCGTCACGCCGTCCGCGTCCTGGCGCAGCCCGGTCACCTCGGTCTCGTACGCGAACCGCACACCGGCCGCGGCCGCCCGCCGCTCCAGCGCCTGCTCCACCTCGTACTGCGGGATCACCAGCAGGTGGTTGAAGCGGGAGGGGAGGGTGGCGAGCTCGACAGTGAGCCGGCCGAAGAGCCGGATGCGGTCGAGAGGCCGGCCCTGGGCCTCCAGTTCGTCGGCGAGACCGCGGGCGTCGAGCTGTTCCAGGGTGCGGGCGTGCAGGACGAAGGCGCGGGAGAGGTTGCTGATCTTGTGCGGGCGCTTCTCGACGAGGGTCACGGGGACGCCGGCGGTGGCGAGGTCGGCGGCCAGCAGCAGGCCGGTGGGGCCGGAGCCGACGACGATCACGGTCCGGGGAGCGGCGGCGGTGCGGGTCTTGCCGTACATGGCGGCCTCCTGATGCCAACAATCATGGGCCAACACTCGTTGACCAACCATTCCCGCCCGCCAGGAGATCCCCACCGGGTGAGTGATGCCGAGCGACCGCCGGCCACCATCTAGTCAACACCTGTTGGCCAACGTTCGTTGACAAACGTAGAGCGCCCGCATTGCACTGTCAACAGGTGTTGGCCTACGGTTGTTGGCATGCCCGTCAAGGAACCCTCGGCCACCACACCCCAGGCCTCGCCCCAGGCCTCACCGCGGTCGCCCTCACCCCAGTCGCCACCGTCACAGTCGCCACCGCCCCAGGCCTCACCCCGGCGCTCCGACATCACCCGCACCGCGATCCTCACCGCGGCCCGCGAGCGCTTCGCCGCCGACGGCTACGAGCGCGCCACCATCCGCGCCATCGCCAAGGACGCCCGTATCGACCCGTCCATGGTCATGCGGTACTACGGCTCGAAGGAGGGGCTGTTCGCCGCGGTCCTCGACGTCGATCTGCGGCTGCCGGCGCCGGAGCGGCTGAACCGGCAGGACGTGGGCCACGCCCTCGTCCAGCATTTCCTGGACCTCTGGGAGGAGAACGAGGTGTTCACCGCGGTGCTGCGGGTCGGCGTCACCAACCAGGCCGGCGCGGAGCGCATGCAGGCCATCTTCCGGGACCAGCTGCTGCCGATCTCCCTGCACCTGTGCCCCGACCCGGAGCAGGCACCGGTCCGGGCCGCGCTCACCGCCTCACAGCTGCTGGGCCTCGCCCTGGCCCGCTACGTCCTGCGCTTCCCGCCCGCCGTGGCGCTGCCGCGGGAGGAGATCGTGGCGTGGCTGGCGCCGACCGTGCAGCGGTACCTCACGGCGCCGCACCCCTAGAGACCGCCCCGGGAAGCGCGCCACGCTCCCGGAGCGGGCGCCGGGCCCCGGAGCCCCTGGAAGGCAACGGAAGGTTCCCGAAGGTTCCCGAACCTTCCGGAAGGTTCGGGAGGTTGGGGAAGGCACCGCCCCCTGGAAACACGTCGAGGGAGCCCCCGCACACCCGGGTGGGTGGGCGCGGACTCCCTCGGCGGAGAGACGGAAGGGCGGAAGAGAGCCGGAATCAGCCCCGCTTCGCCTGCTTGGGAGACTTGTCCAGGACCATCACGAGGCCCGCGATGATCGCGAACAGCAGGAGCGGTGCGACGACGTAGAGGCCGACCGTGTCGATCACGCTCAGGCCCTTGCCGGGGTCGTCACCGTCGTCGCGGGTCAGCGCGAGCGCGGGAGACGACATGAGCAGCATCATCAGCGTCGTACCGGAAGCCAGGGCGCCGGCGCGCAGGGCGTTCTTCTTGTCCACGGTGCAAACGTAGCGAACACCTGAACGCGCCGCGCGCCCGGGGGTGCCGTACGGGGCTGTACGGAGCCGTACGGAGGTCCCGGCTGGTGCCTCAGCGGTGTCCCGGCGGTGCCCCGGGGGTGTCTCAGCCCTGTGGGTGACCTCCCCCGCCGTCCCCCGGCCGCGCCCGCAGCACGTCGATGAGGGCGTACAGCCGTGGTGAGGCGGCCAGTTCCTCCAGCGTGACCGGGCGTCCGGCCGCGTCGGCGACGGGCAGCCGCCAGTTGGGGTACTGGTCCCAGGTGCCGGGCAGGTTCTGCGGGCGCCGGTCGCCGACCGCGTCCGGGAGCCAGACACCGATCATGCGGGCCGGAGTGCGCAGCAGGAACCGGTGCACGGCCTGGATCTCGGCCTCCTCCGACACCGCGGAGCCGGAGCCGCGCAGCAGTCCGAGCCGGGCGAAGAGCGCCAGCCACTCCCCCGTCTCCGCCGAGGCCGCGGCCCGCTCGTCCGCCAGGGCGCCGGTCAGCAGTCCGAGCCGGTCGCGGAGTTCGACGTGGTCACCGGTGAGACGGGACGCGGTGGGCGGCAGGTCGTGGGTGGTGGCGGTGGCCAGGCAGTCCGCGCGCCAGCGCTCGGGGGGAAGGGGCTGCCCGTCGCCGTCCCAGTCGCGTTCGAACCACAGCACCGAGGTGCCCAGCACCCCGCGCTCCTGGAGCGTCTCGCGCACCCCGGGCTCGACCGTGCCGAGGTCCTCGCCGATCACCAGCGCCCCGGCCCGCGAGGCCTCCAGCGTCAGGACGGCGAGCATCGCCTCGGCGTCGTAGCGGACGTACGTGCCCTCCGTGGGCGGCTGTCCCTGCGGGATCCACCAGAGCCGGAACAGGCCCATGACGTGGTCGATGCGCAGCGCGCCCGTGTAGCGGAAGAGGGCGCGCAGCAGGCGGCGGTAGGGGGCGTAGCCCGAGGCGGCCAGCCGGTCCGGGCGCCAGGGCGGCAGACCCCAGTCCTGGCCGCGCGCGTTGAAGGCGTCCGGGGGCGCGCCGACCGACATGCCCGCCGCGTAGTACTCCTGCTGCGCCCAGGCGTCGGCGCCGTCCGGATGCACCCCGACCGCGAGGTCGTGCACGAGCCCTACGGGCATGCCTGCGTCGCGCGCTGAGCGCTGTGCGGCGGCGAGCTGGGCGTCGGTGAGCCAGGCGAGGCGGCTGTGGAAGTCGACGCGGTCCATCAACTCGCCCCGGGCGCGGGCGGTTTCGGGTGAGCGGGGGTCGCGCAGACCCGTGGGCCACTTCTGCCACTCCGGGCCGTGGACCTCGGCGAGCGCGCACCAGGTGACGTGGTCCTCCAGCGCCTCGCCCTCCTCGGCGAGGAAGTCGACGTACGCGGCCCGGCGCCCGGGCCCGAGCGGCACCTCGCGGATGAGCTCCAGCGCCTCGCGCTTGAGTTCCCAGACGGCGTCGCGGTCGATCAGCGCGTCCTTGTCGAGCACGGACGCGCGCAGCCGCCCGGCGCGCTCCAGGAGCGTACGGACACGGTCGCGGTCGTCGACGTACGCGAACTCGGGGATGTCCTCGATCCGCAGGTGCACCGGGTCGGGGAAGCGGCGGGAGGAGGGGCGGTACGGGGAGGGGTCCGTGGGGGTGCCGGGCACGGCCGCGTGCAGGGGGTTGACCTGGACGAATCCGGCGCCCAGTGCCCGCCCGGCCCAGGCGGTCAGTTCGGCGAGATCACCGAGGTCGCCCATGCCCCAGGAGCGGCGGGAGAGGAGGGAGTAGAGCTGGACGAGGAGTCCGTAGCCGCGTCCGGGCGGGGTGGGCAGCCGGTCGGGGGCGACGACGAGGTGGGCGTCGGCGGTGCGGCCGTCGGGTGCGGTGGCGCGTAACGCGTGGACGCCGGACGGGAGTTGTTCGGCCGACGCGCGGGTCTCGCCCTGTTCGGTGGTGATGCGCAGACGGGTGCCGTCGGGCAGCGCGGCGAGCGCGTCGGGCGGGCGGCCGCCCCAGCAGACCACGGTCGGCGGCAGGAGCCGGTCCCGTGCCTCGGCCTCCCGGGCGGCCAGGGCCGCGCGGACGGCGTCCGGGGTGCTCGCGTCGACGCCGAGCGCCGCGAGGGCCGCGACGATCGCGGTGTCGGTGGCCGCGACCGTCCGGCCGGGCGAGGGGCTGTAGGAGGTGGCGACGCCGTGCAGTGCGGCGAGCCGGGACAGCGGCATCTAGACCCCCGAGGCATCCGTGGGGGCGCCGGTGGAGATGGGTTCGCTGGTCAGGTGCGCGGCGTCGGCCAGCGGCGGCTCACTGGTCAGCGGCTCGGCGTCGGGGAGCGGGGGTTCGCTGGTGAGCGGGAGCTCGGCGGCGGTGCCCTCCGCGGTGAAGAGGGAGAAGCGGGGTTCGAAGGAGAAGCGGGGTTCGGCGGCCGGTTCCGTCGGACGTTTGGAGAGGGCCGAGAGCAGAAGGTGTGCCGATGCGGCCACGGGGGCCTCCTTGTCGGGTAGGGCGGCGAGCGGGTCACCGCAGCCCTACCCAACGCGCGGGACGGCAGACGTACACGGGCGAACAATGTGCTTTTGGTCACGTTCTGTTCCGGCTCGGGCCCGCCGGGGCCGGGTAAAGGGTGGACACGGAACAGCGGGCGACGGAGCAACCGTGAACCGGTGACTCCGGTGGGTTCGATAGACGGGGTGTGAGACTGTTCCGCCCCGTGAGGGGCCACCGGGAGGACGCCACGGACGCGGCACTGCTGCGGGCCGTCGCGGACGGGGACTCGGCGGCGCTGGCCGCACTGTACGACCGGCACGGCGGTTGGCTGCACACGCGGCTGACCCGGCGCTGCGGTGATCCCGAGGTCGTCCGGGAGGTGCTGCAGGACACCTTCGTGACCGTGTGGCGGTCGGCGGCCGGGCACCGGGGCACGGAGGCGGGCGGCTGGCTGTGGACGATCGCGGCACGCCGGCTCGTCGACGCCCGGCGGGCGCGGGAGCGGACCGTACGGATCGAGCGGGCCGAACAGAGCGAGTACGCGGCGCCGCCGCCCGTGCCCTCCGCGGAGGAGCGTGTGCTGGCGGGCCTGGAGTACGGGGAGGTGGGTACGGCCCTGGACCGCATCTCCCCCGAACTTCGCGAGGTGCTGCGCGCCACCGTCGTCGACGGGCTGACCACGCGTGAGGCGGCCCGGCTGCTCGGGATCCCCGAGGGCACGGTCAAGACCCGCGCGATGCGGGCGCGCGCGGAACTCAGGGCGGCTCTCGCCCACCTCAACCCTTCTGTGGACCCGTCACCGCTGGGAGGCCCGGCATGACCGGCTGGCACGCCGCCGACGATCTCGTCGCCCGTTACACGGACGGCTCCCTTCCGGAGCCGGACGCCTGGTCCCTGGAGAAGCACCTGGAGAGCTGCGGTTCCTGCGCCGCGCGGGCCTCGCAGGCGGCGCGCACGGGGGCGGCGGGGCCGGTGCTGGCGCACGTCCGGGACGCGCTCCTGGACGCGGTCCTCGACACCGTCCGGCAGACGGCCCGGACACCGCGTCCGACACCCCCGCTTCCCCCGTCCACGGCGCCCGCGTCCACCGTGCCTCGGCTCGTCCGGGCCGCCGGGGGGCGGCTCGGGCGGCTCGTCTGGGCCGCCGGGCCCGCTCTGCGCGGTGCCTGGTGCGTGGCCGTGCTGCTGGTGGCCGTCGGGGCGCTCGCGCTGGCGTACGGCGGCCGGTCCGACAGCGCGCGCCCGCTGCTGCTGGCCGTCGCGCCGGTGGTCCCCGTCGCCGGGGTCGCCCTCTCCTACGGCCGGCACGCCGACCCGCTGTACGAGCTCGTCGCGACGTCGCCCTCCGGCGGTCTGCGGCTGCTCCTGACCCGGACGGCCGCCGTACTGGCGGTGAGCGTGCCGCTGCTGACGGCCGCGGGGCTGCTGCTCCCCGCCGCAGGCCCCCACCTGCCGCAGGCGCCCACGGCGGCGGCCTGGCTGCTGCCGGGGCTCGCCCTGACCCTGGCCGCGCTGGCGTTGTCCGGCTACACGGGCTGCCGTACCGGTTCCGCGGTGGTGGGCGGCGGCTGGCTGCTCGCGCTGACGGCACCGGTCCTCACGGCCGGCGGCCCGGGCCCGGTGTCCACCGGTTCGGACCTGACGGGCCGCCTCACCCAGCAGCTCTCCCTCTACTTCACCGGCGCGTCCGCGCAGTGGGGATGGGCGGCGGGGGCCGCCCTCTGCGCCCTGCTGCTCGCCGCGCGCCGCACCGCGTACGACCGTCTGGAGACGATGTGAACACCTCTGTCCCGCCCGGCACTTACGCGAAGGACGCGGGTCCGGGCACCGGACCCGCCGCGATACGCGTGTCCGGGCTGACCGTCCGCCACCGCAGGACCACCGCACTCGACGCGGTCGACCTGGACTTCGGCCCCGGCGTCCACGGACTGCTCGGTCCCAACGGCGCCGGCAAGACCTCCCTCATCCGGGTCCTCGCGACCGTGGCCGAGCCCGCCGCGGGCCGGGTGGAGATGCTCGGCAACGATCTGCGCCGTCACCGGGAGCGCAGCGCGTACCGCCGCGCACTCGGCTACCTGCCACAGGACTTCGGCTACTACCCGGGGTTCACGGTCCGGGAGTTCGTGGCGTACGTGGCCTGGCTGAAGGAGCTTCCGGCCGCCGACACCCCGGCATCGGTCGAGGGGGCCGTGGCCCGGGTGGGGCTCACCGACCGCATCGACGCGAAGGTCCGGACACTGTCCGGGGGCATGGTCCGCCGGGTCGGCATCGCCCAGGCCATCGTGAACGATCCCCGCGTGCTGCTCCTCGACGAACCCACCGCGGGACTGGATCCGGAGCAGCGCGTCGAGTTCCGGGCGCTGCTGCGGGAGTTGGGCGAGGAGGCCACCGTGATCGTCTCCACCCACCTGGTGGAGGACGTGGCCGCGGCGTGCACGGGAGTGACGCTGATCGAGGCGGGCCGGGTCGCCTATCGCGGCACCCCCGGGACGCTGGCCGCCCTCGGCGCGGACGGCCACGAGTCCGACGGCAACGCGATCGAGCGCGGCTACACCAGGGCGCTGCGCGGCCACCGCGCGGCGACGGGCGCGACCCGATGACCGTACGCAGCCGACCGGACGAGGACCGCCCGGCAGACCATCGCCCCCGCCCGCACGAGACGATCACGTCGGTCCCGGACGCCCCCGTCCGCACGGTGGGCGCTTCACCGCCGGTGGGCGCCGGAGCCACGGCAGGCGCCCCGCACCCCCTCCGTATCGAGTTCCGGCGCGGGTTCGCCCCCTGGGCGGCCGCCGCGCTGCTGCTCGCTCTCGCCTGGGCGCTCGCCGCCACGGCGTCGCAGTGGCAGGGCAGTTGGGGTGACACGACGGGCAGGCTGAGCAGCGCGGCCGGGGCGATCGGCGTTCCGTTCGCGCTCGCCGCGGGGGCCTGGCAGGGCGGCCGCGAGCGTCGGCTGCGGATGACGGAGCTACGGGCCACGACCCCTCGTCCACCACTCGCCCAGCTTCTGACGGCCGCCCTTCCCCTCGCCTGCGGGTCGGCGGCGGCCTATCTGGTCGCGGTGGCCGGCGCGCTGCTCGCCTGCGCGCCGTACGCGTCCGCGGGCGGCCCGGTCCCGACCGTCTTCGTCGGGGCCGCGCTCTCGCTCGCCGCGTGCACGCTGCTCGGTCATGTGGCCGGGCGGGTGATGCCCTGGCGACTGACCGCTCCCGCGCTCGCGATCTGCGGATACGTCCTGGCCGGCGCCAGTACTCTCCACTCGTGGTCGGGTCTGGCCAACCTCGCGCCCGCGCACCTGCGTCTCCAGGGCGACGCCGACCTCCCGGTCTGGTGGTATCCGCTCGTGTCGGCCCTGTGGGCGGCCGGGCTCGCCGCCACCGCGGTGCTGGCGCATTCCGCCCGCCGCCGGGTCACCGCGCTGCTGCCGCTCGCGGCGTCCCTCGCCGCCGCCGCTCTGCTGCTCCACACGGGTGACGGGATGCTGCGCGACAACCCGCTCGCCCACCGCCAGGTGTGCGACGACTCGACCACCCCGCACGTCTGCGTCAACGCCACCCGTCCGGACCTGCTGCCGGAGGCGGTCCGCGTACTGTCCGGTGTCACCGACCGGCTGAAGGGCGTACAGAACGTACCGGTCCGCTTCGAGGACCTGCCGCGCCGTCCGCACGGGGACGAGGTGGAGTTGCCGCTGCTCACGCCGCTCGGCTGGTGGTCGGTCCGCGGCAAGGTGATCGATCCGCAGGGGTACGCCTGGCAGGGTGCGCTGAACCTGGTCCGGGTCCGTCCGGAGTGCGGGAGGACTCCGTCCGCGCGACGCCTCCAGGCCACCGACGGAGCCGTGCTGCGCTGGCTGGCGCCGCGCTCAGCGTGGAAGGTCGACCGCGAACGCTCCGTGGCATCGGCCCGCGAGCGCCACGACACGGGGGAAACGGCGAGGTTCCACGCCGAGGACACGGCGTACGCGCACCTCAGCACCATGACCGACGCCGAGCGCCGTTCCTTCCTCAGCCGCTACTTCGCCACGGTCCAGGACTGCGGCCCCGGCGCGAGCGAGGTCCCGTCCCTGTGAACGCCCCGCGCGAAGTCACCCGGCCGGCCCCTCTCGCCCTCTACGCTCGCTCCCGCGCCGTCCCCGCCGTCCTGGCGGCCCTCGCCTGCGCCGCCCTGCTCACTCTCTGGGCCGCGAGCCGCGCGGACGCCTTCCTCGACCCGTACCACAGGGTCCCGCTGCTCTCTCTCGCCCCGCTGCTGGCCTCGGCGGCGATCGGGACGAGCCTGCACACGTACACGCGGGACCTCGACGACACCGCCGTACGCCCCTGGTGGCCCAGGCGTCTGACCCATCTCCTGGTCCTCACCACGCTCGCGGCCACCGTGCTCGCACTCACCGTTCCGGGCGACGCACAGGTGTTCGGCTCGGTGGGGATGGTCCGCAACACGCTCGGAGCCGTCGGTGTCACCGCGCTCGGGGCGGTGCTGTTCGACGCCCGAGCCGCCTGGATGCCCACGATGCTCTACTTCAGCGCGGTGTACCTGTCGGCCGCCTCGCCGCACATGAGGGAGGCGACGGTCCTGGCCTGGCCCGTGCAGAGCGGCCCCCAGCTCGGCGCGTGGGCCGCCGCCCTCGCGCTGTTCGTACTGGGCGCCGGGCTGTACGCGGTACGCGGCGCCCGCCCCGAAGGACCCCGCGGCTGACCGGAGGCGCACCGGGCGGGCCACGGTGTACCCGGCCGGGGGTGCACAAAAGCCCGGATCGTCAGGCGGAAATGCCGTCGATCCGGGCCATCGCGTCCTCCGCGCCGTACGGCTGCAGGTAGGGCAGCCAGCGCGGGTCCCTGTGTCCTGTTCCGATGATGCGCCAGGCGAGCCCCGTCGGCGGGGCCGGTTTGTGGCGCAGGCGCCAGCCGATCTCGACCAGATGGCGGTCGGCCTTGGTGTGGTTGCAGCGGCGGCAGGACGCCACCACGTTGTCCCAGGCGTGCTGACCTCCGCGGGAGCGCGGGATGACGTGGTCGACGCTGGTTGCGACGCCACCGCAGTACATGCACCGGCCGCCGTCGCGGGCGAACAGTGCCCGACGGGTCAGCGGAACAGGCCCCCGGTAAGGGACCCGCACAAACCTCTTCAGCCGGACCACGCTGGGTGCGGGGACAGTAACGGTCGCGCTGTGCATGAAGGCGCCGGATTCCTCGAGAGAGACGGCCTTGTTCTCAAGGACGAGGATGAGCGCGCGGCGGAGCGGTACGACGCCGAGTGGCTCGTACGACGCGTTGAGGACCAGGACATGCGGCACGGATGCCTCCTTGTACGCCGGCGGCGCGTGGCTCGCGCCGGGACGATCTGCAGTCAGTCTCTCCTCTTGCCTGGTGGAAGCGCCACCATGTCCCGGTAACGGGCTGGGAGTGTTTTCGACCACATCCTGTTCATCCCCAGGTGAGTACCGTCTCTCCCCCGAACATCACAACGATCCACACACGATGCCCCGTTAGTGTGGTTGTTCTGCCCGGTGGCGCCCTTGTCCGTCCCCGAGCCACGGGCAGACCGCTACGCCTGGAGGTACCTGCTGTGTTCTCGACCGTCCTGCGGGCCGCAGGGTCCAGTCCGTCGCCCTCTCCCTCGGCGACGACGGACCCCACGGTCGCCACGCTCCAGGACGCCCAGGAAAGCGCGACCAACGCCGCGAGCTGGGTCGAGCAGAACTGGTCCACCTGGCTCGCGATAGGTCTGCGCGTGCTGCTGATCCTGGTCATCGCTGCGGTACTGAGAGTGGCGGTCCGGCGGGCGATCACCAAGCTGATCGACCGGATGACCCGTACCGTCCAGGCGGTCGACGGGACGGCCCTCGGCGGCCTCCTGGTGAACGTCGAGCGCCGCCGCCAGCGCTCCCAGGCCATCGGCTCGGTGCTGCGCTCGGTCGCGTCCTTCCTGATCATGGGCACGGCCGCCCTGATGATCCTCGGCACGTTCGAGATCAATCTCGCCCCGCTGCTGGCCTCGGCCGGTGTCGCCGGTGTCGCCATCGGTTTCGGCGCCCGCAACCTGGTGACGGACTTCCTCTCCGGCGTCTTCATGATCCTCGAGGACCAGTACGGCGTGGGCGACACGATCGACGCGGGGGTGGCCTCCGGCGAGGTCATCGAGGTCGGTCTGCGTGTCACGAAGCTGCGCGGCGAACACGGCGAGATCTGGTACGTCCGCAACGGCGAGGTCAAGCGCATCGGCAACCTCTCCCAGGGCTGGGCCACCGCAGGTGTCGACGTCACGGTCCGCGCCTCCGAGGACCTGGACCACGTCCAGTCCGTACTGAACGAGGTCGCCGAGGCCATGAGCAAGGAGGAGCCCTGGAACGAGCGCCTCTGGGGCCCGGTCGAGGTCCTCGGCCTGGAGAGCGTGCTCCTCGACTCCATGGTGGTGCGGGTCTCGGCCCGGACGATGCCCGGCAAGGCGCTCGCCGTCGAGCGTGAGCTGCGCTGGCGCATCAAGCGCGCCTTCGACGCCGCGGACATCCGCATCGTGGGCGGCCCCACCGCCGCGGTGGAGGAGGAGCCCGTCGACCCGTCCGCCGCGGTGGCGGCCCCGTCGGCCCTCGGCAACCCGGCGTCCCCGCAGTCGGAGGCGACCACCCCCATCCCGGTCCCCGTCCCGGGCCCGGCACCGTCGAACGCGCCGAAGTAGGCCACGGCCGCGGCGAGGCCCCGGGCGTACGCGAGAGGGGGCGGCGCCCGGGTTCTCCGGGCGCCGCCCCCTCTGCTCCGTTCCTCGTGGACACCCGGTTCACGAGGAACGGAGGGACACACCGAACGCCGTGTCACCTGGGCTCATCCACGAGCGGTCCCGGACACCGGCCCGGTGGCCCCGGCCATCCGGCACACCGCGGCGAACGAACAGCCCTTCCCCGGTCCGGCCACGCCCCTGCGAGCGACGACCTGTGAAGGTGACCGGATAGCGCCCCTGCCACCCTCCCCCTTTGGCGTCGCATCACCGTTCCCGGCGGCGCAGATCACCTCAAAGCCGCACACCCCCTCCCACCTGCGCGTCTGTCGATGGCGGCGGAGTCGTGACGCGCTTGGAGGGCGCCCTCGGCGTCAAGCCCTCTTCACATGCCCCCCGCATTTCGGCCACATTCGGCGGGCGTCTACTGTCGCCCCAACAGCGGGCCCTTGTTCTGGAGCTCCACGCCCAGGGGACCGCTTCGAATGTGGGGAAATCCATGCGCAAGTTCGCCATCGGCGCCGCCGTTTCCGGTGCCTTGGCCCTGTCCGCCCTGGCCGTGCCGTCCGCGTCGGCCGCCACGCCGGATCTCACCTTCTCCAACGTGGTGGTGAACAACGGCAAGGCGATCGTTGTCGGCACCACCAGCACGGTGAAGGTTCCGGTCACGTACACCCTGACCCACCCGGTCGGCCTCGTCATCGACGGCACGACGAGCGCCGCGGGCATCACCCTGTACCGCGGGGCATCGCTCTCCAAGATGCGGAACGAGATGGGGCCGGACGACGCCCCGAACTGCACCACGAAGTCCACGACCGCCACGACGGTCACGCAGTCCTGCGCCGAGGTCATCGCCGTCGCCCCCCAGGACTACCTCTACGGCGCGGCGGACGCCGGTACCTGGAAGGTGGCCGGCTTCTACGGCCGCTCCACCACGGACAACGACGACTCCGACGACCACATCAGCTTCGAGTACGGCTACGACATCTGGGGCGGCCTCGGCACCACCCAGGTCAAGCGCGCCGCCAAGCTCACCACCGACGCCACCCCCGAGCCGGTGAAGAAGGGCAAGACCCTCACCGTCAGGGGCGCCCTGACGCGCGCCGACTGGGAGACGACCAAGTACTCCGGCTACGCGGGCCAGCCGGTCACCCTCCAGTTCAGGGCCAAGGGCGCCACGGCCTACAAGACCGTCAAGACGGTGACCTCCGGCACGGCGGGCACCCTCACCACCACGGTCAAGGCCTCGGCCGACGGCACGTACCGCTACCTGTTCGCGGGCACGACCACCACGGGCGCGACGACCGCCACGGGCGACTACGTCGACGTGAAGTAACCGGGGACAAGTCCTCGGACTCGCTTCAAGGGGCCCTCGCCCCGGACGAATTCGTCCGGGGCGAGGGCCCCTTCACTTGTCGCCCTTCACCTGTCGCCCCCTCAGCGGAGCCAAGGCGGCGCCGGGCAGGTGGACCTATCCGGTCGGGTCTTCGGCGCGGACGCCGGGCAGCTCCCGCTGTACGTGAACGGCCGCCTCCCCGCCGCCACGAAGGCCCGCACCGGCGCCGACCGGAACGCCACCGGCCCCGGCCGGTTCGACCGAGGCCTCCGCCAGGGCGCGTACGGCGAATACGCCGACGGCCGCCTCAGCGGCCGTCGGCCTCCACCCCACCGCGCCCTCCCCGGCCACCGCCCCCGCAGGTAACGACTCTGTTGCCTCGAGGGCGGTTTCTCTTGACGCCCCCGCAACCCGCGGCCTACGGTCCTCCCACCAATAGGAAACCTTCCTAACAATGATCTTGCAGTGGACTTCCCCGAGACCACCCTGGGAAGCTGAGCGACTGGGCAGTCGAAAGGCAGGTGTCGACAACATGGCAGGATCCGCCGGTACGCCGGGCACCCCGCGCGTCCTGCGCGCCATGAACGACCGCGCCGCCCTCGACCTGCTGCTCGCCCACGGGCCGCTCTCGCGGACCAGGATCGGAAAGCTGACCGGGCTGTCGAAGCCCACCGCCTCCCAGCTCCTCGCCCGCCTGGAAGCGGCCGGGCTGGTGCTCGCCACCGGCACCAGCGAGGGGCGGCCGGGCCCCAACGCCCAGCTGTACGCGGTGAATCCGGCCGCCGCCCACGCGGCCGGCCTGGACGTCACCCCCGAGCGCATCCTCGCCGCCGTCGCGGACGTGACGGGCCGGACCGTGGGTGAGTACGAGCTGCCGACGCCCGGCCGGCGCCCCGCGCAGCCCGTCGTACGCCAGATCACCGACGCCCTCGACGGCGCGGTGAAGGAGGCGGGGCTGGCCCGCGACGACGTCCACCGCCTCGTCATCGGCACACCCGGCGCCTTCGACCCCAACACCGGACGGCTCCGGTACGCCTCCCACCTGCCCGGCTGGCACTCCCCGAGCCTCCTCGACGAACTAGCGGCCGCACTGCCCATGCCGGTCGAGTACGAGAACGACGTGAACCTCGTCGCCATCGCCGAACAGCGGCTCGGCGCGGCACGCGGACACGAGGACTTCGTCCTGCTGTGGAACGAGGGGGGCCTGGGCGCCGCCCTCGTGCTCGGCGGACGGCTGCACCGCGGCTGGACCGGCGGCGCCGGCGAGGTCGGCTTCCTGCCCGTGCCCGGCGCACCCCTCGTACGGCAGGTGACCAAGGCCAACAGCGGTGGCTACCAGGAACTCGCCGGTTCCCAGGCCCTCCCGAAACTCGCCCGCGCGCTGGGCGTCCAGCCGATTCCCGCCGGGTCGTCCACCGAGGTCGCCGCCGCCCTCGTCGGGCAGGCCGCCACCCGCGACGAAGGCCCCCACCGCAGGCTCCTGGAGACGTACGCGACCGGCCTGGCCACCGGTCTCGCCTCACTCGTCTCCGTGCTGGACCCCGAACTCGTCGTCCTCAGCGGCTCCTCGCTCACCGCCGGCGGCGAACCGCTGCGCGCCCTGGTGCAGGCCGAGCTGGAAGAGCTGGCCGCCTCCCGCCCGCGCCTCGTGGTCGGCGACGTACACGAACACCCCGTGCTGCGCGGCGCGTTGGAGAGCGCGCTGGCGGCCACCCGCGACGAGGTGTTCGACACCTCCCGCTGAACCCCTTCGACCCACCAGCCCGTCCCGCCCACACCACCGCCCCGGCCCTGCCCTAGGGAGACACCGCCATGCCCGGAATATCCAGGAAAGTCGCCACCGCACTCGCCGCTTCCGCGTCCCTCGCCCTGCTCACCAGCGCCTGTACCGGCCAGTCGGACTCCAGCGCGAACGACGACGCCTCCAAGGACACGACGATCAACTTCTGGCACGCCTGGAGCGCGCCGGGCGAGGTCCAGGGCGTGAAGTCCCTGGTCGCGGGGTTCGAGAAGGCTCACCCGAACATCCACGTCAACATCGTCGCCAACATGACCGACGACAAGATCAACCAGGCGCTGCGTTCCGGCGGTGACAAGGCGCCCGACGTGATCTCCTCGTTCACCACCAACAACGTGGGCAAGTTCTGCTCCTCGGGCGCGCTCGTCGATCTCAACCCCTTCTTCAAGAAGGCGGGCATCGACGCGGCGACGACCTTCCCGAAGGCGATGAACGAGTACACCCAGTTCGACGGCAACCGCTGCTCGGTGCCGCTGCTCGGTGACGCGTACGGGCTCTACTACAACAAGACGGCGTTCAAGAAGGCCGGGATCGCCACTCCGCCGAAGACCTGGTCCGAATTCGAGACGGACGCGAAGAAGTTGACCGTCTCCAAGGGCGACTCCTACTCCCAGCTCGGGTTCATGCCGAACTACCACGGCTGGGAGTCGACCACCGAGCACTACTTCGGCCAGTTCTCCCCCACGTACTTCGACAAGAGCGGCAAGTCCAGCATCGCCAAGGACCCCGCGTTCGACGCCGGGTTCACCCTCCAGAAGAAGCTCGTCGACGAACTCGGCGGCTACCAGAAGCTGGAGAAGTACCGGTCCAAGCTCGGTGACGAGTGGGGCCCCAAGCACCCCTTCCACACCGGCCAGGTCGCCATGCAGCTGGACGGCGAGTGGCGGCTCGGCATGGCCGAGGAGGCCAAGCCCGGCTTCGAGATCGGTGTCGCCCCGCTGCCCGTTCCCGACGACCAGGCCGACCAGTACGGCAAGGGCTACATCACCGGCACCATCGCGGGCATCGCGGCCACCAGCAAGAAGCAGAACGCCGCCTGGGAACTGGTCAAATACATGACCACGGACACGGACGCCGTCGTCGGCTTCGCCAACGCCATCCACAACGTCCCCTCCACGCTCGCGGCGCTCAAGTCCCCGAAACTGACGTACGACCCGCGCTTCAAGACCTTCCTGGACATCGCCTCGAACCCGAACTCGACGACGACCCCCGCGTCCATCAACGGCGGCACCTACCTCGTGACGATCCAGCAGTTCGGATACGACTACGAGAGCGGCAAGGCCAAGGATCTGAAGGCCGGTCTGCAGAAGACCGCCGCGCAGATCGACACGGACATCGCGCAGGCGAAGTAGGAAGCAGTACGGACATGAGCGCCACCTACACCCTGCGCGCCAAGCGACGCCGGGCGGCCCTGAGAACAGCCGCCTTCATGTCGCCCTGGCTGATCGGCTTCGCGGTCTTCTTCGCCTATCCGCTGCTCTCCACCGTCTACTTCTCGTTCATGCACTACGACGGCTTCAAACCGCCGACGTGGAGCGGGACGAAGAACTGGTCCTACGTCTTCCAGCACTACCCGCTGTTCTGGCCCGCGCTGCGCAACACCCTGTGGCTGGTCCTGGTCATGGTGAGCCTGCGGGTCGTCTTCGGACTCGGCGTCGGACTCCTCATCACGAAGATCAGGACGGCCACGGGCGTCTTCCGCACCCTCTTCTACCTGCCCTACCTCGCGCCGCCCGTCGCCGCCACCATGGCCTTCGCCTTCCTCCTCAACCCCGGTACGGGACCGGTCAACTCGATCCTGGAGAAGGTCGGCATCCCGGCACCGGGCTGGTTCAACGACCCCAGCTGGTCCAAGCCCGCCCTCACCCTGCTCGCCCTGTGGGGCATCGGCGACCTGATGGTCATCTTCATGGCCGCGCTGCTCGACGTACCGACCGAGCAGTACGAGGCGGCGGAGCTGGACGGCGCGTCGGCCTGGCAGCGGTTCCGCTACGTGACGCTGCCCAACATCTCGCCGATCGTGATGTTCGCCGTGGTCACCGGCGTGATCCAGACCATGCAGTACTACACACAACCGCTCATCGCCGGGAAGGTCGCCTCGGGCGTCATCCAGGGCGCCGGCACGCAGTTCGAACCCGGCTACCCCGACAAGTCGACGCTCACCCTGCCCCAGCTCGTCTACAACCTCGGCTTCCAGCGCTTCGACTACGGCTCCGCCTGTGTGGTCGCGCTCGTGCTGTTCGCCCTGTCCATGGTGTTCACCGCGTTCCTGATGCGGCGCCGGGGCGGTCTCATCCAGGCAGGTGACTGACCATGACCCAAGCACCTCAGGTGTCCCGAGTGCTCGACCGGCCGGCGGAGCCGCCGACGAGGACCGTCTCCCCCGCCGAACGCACCGCCCGCCGCAAAACGCTCCTGGAGTGGATCGCGATCCACGCGCTCGGCGTCGCGGCCGCCCTCTTCTTCGTCCTCCCCTTCGTGTTCGTGTTCCTCACCTCGCTGATGAGCGACACCCAGGCGCTCAGCCGCGACCTGATCCCGCACACCTGGGAGTGGGGCAACTACAAGAAGGTCTTCGACACCCCCGGCTTCCTCACCTGGTGGAAGAACACCCTGCTGTACGCCGGCGCGGGCACCGTCCTGACCGTCGTGTCGTCGATCCCCGTCGCCTACGCGCTCGCCAAGTTCCGCTTCCGCGGCCGGAACCTGTCGCTGATGCTGGTCATCTCGATGATGATGCTGCCGCCCCAGGTCGTCATCATCCCGATGTACCTGTTCTGGGCGAAGCAGCTGGACCTGTCCGGGACCCTCTGGCCGCTGATCATCCCGATGGCGTTCGGCGACGCCTTCTCCATCTTCCTGCTGCGGCAGTTCCTGATGACCATCCCGAACGAGTACCTCGACGCGGCGAAGGTC
Source organism: Streptomyces sp. NPDC005195 (assembly GCF_040608315.1). Lineage (NCBI taxonomy): Bacteria > Bacillati > Actinomycetota > Actinomycetes > Kitasatosporales > Streptomycetaceae > Streptomyces > Streptomyces sp. NPDC005195. Next base: position 44,623 of record NZ_JBEXHZ010000002.1, on the reverse strand, counting down.
GACGGCTGCGGAGACCTGCGGACCCTGCTGAAGATCGTCCTGCCGATGGCGCGGCCCGGGATCGCCGCAGTGGCCCTGTTCCAGTTCTTCTACGCCTGGAACGACTACTTCGGACCGCAGATCTACGCCTCCGAGAACCCCGGCGCCTGGACCCTGTCCTACGGCCTCGAGTCGTTCAAGGGCGCGCACCACACCGACTGGAATCTCACCATGGCCGCGACCGTACTGGTCATGGCCCCCGTGATCCTCGTGTTCTTCTTCGCGCAGAAGGCGTTCGTCGAGGGCGTCACGCTCACCGGAGTGAAGGGCTGACTATGAAACTGGCAGTAGTGGGCGGGGGCTCCACCTACACCCCTGAACTCATCGACGGCTTCGCCCGGTTGCGGGACACCCTGCCGGTCGAGGAACTGGTCCTCGTCGATCCGGCCCCCGAACGGCTGGAGTTGGTGGGCGGGCTCGCCCGGCGCATCTTCGCCAAGCAGGGACACCCCGGCCGGATCGTCACCACCGACGACGTGGACGCGGGCGTCGAGGGCGCCGACGCCGTCCTGCTCCAACTGCGCGTCGGCGGCCAGGCGGCCCGCGAGCAGGACGAGACCTGGCCCCTGGAGTGCGGTTGCGTCGGCCAGGAGACGACGGGCGCGGGCGGCCTGGCCAAGGCGCTGCGCACGGTGCCGGTGGTGCTGGACATCGCCGAGCGCGTCCGCCGCGCCAACCCGAACGCCTGGATCATCGACTTCACCAACCCCGTCGGGATCGTCACCCGCGCCCTGCTCCAGGCCGGACACCGGACCGTCGGGCTGTGCAACGTGGCGATCGGCTTCCAGCGCAAATTCGCCACGATGCTCGGCGTCGCGCCCGCGGACGTCCATCTGGACCATGTGGGCCTCAACCACCTCACCTGGGAGACCGGCGTACGCCTGGGTGGCCCCGAGGGCGACAACGTACTGCCGAAGCTGCTCGCCGAGCACGGCGACGCCCTCGCCGACGACCTGCGCCTGCCGCGCGACATCATCGACCGGCTGGGCGTCGTCCCGTCCTACTACCTGCGCTACTTCTACGCCCACGACGAGGTCGTACGAGAGCTGCGCACCAAGCCGTCGCGGGCCGCCGAGGTCGCCGAGATGGAACGGGAACTGCTGAAGATGTACGCCGACCCGGCCCTCGACGAGAAGCCGGCGCTGCTCGCCAAGCGGGGCGGCGCCTACTACTCGGAGGCGGCCGTCGATCTCGCGGCCGCGCTGCTCGGCGGGGGCGGCAGCCCGTACCAGGTGGTGAACACGTACAACAAGGGCACGCTGCCGTTCCTGCCGGACGACGCCGTGATCGAGGTGCAGGCGGCGGTCGGTCCGCACGGGCCGACACCCATGCCGGTGCAGACCGTGGACCCGCTGTACGCCGGGCTGATGGCCAACGTCACCGCCTACGAGGACCTGGCGCTGGAGGCGGCCCTGCGCGGTGGCCGCGACCGGGTCTTCCGGGCCCTCCTGAGCCACCCCCTGGTCGGCCAGTACGCGTACGCCGACGCCCTGACCGACCAGCTGATCGCGCACAACCGGGAGCACCTCGCGTGGGCATGACCTCATCGGGATCCGAAGCCGGGACGGCCTCCGGGTCCGGCCCCGTGGGTCCGGTGCTCGCCATCGACGCGGGGAACAGCAAGACCGACGTCGCGGTGGTCGCGGCCGACGGCACGATGCTCGCGGCCGCGCGCGGCGGCGGGTTCCGGCCGCCGACGGTCGGTGTCGACGTGGCCGTGGACGCGCTCGCCGAGGCGGTCGGCCGGGCCTTCGCCGAGGCCGGGGTCGACTCGGTCGCCCATGTCTCGGCGTGTCTGGCCAACGCCGATCTTCCCGTGGAGGAAGAGCAGTTGGCGGACGCGCTGCGGGCGCGGGCGTGGGGCGCCGGCGTGGAGGTGCGCAACGACACGTTCGCGATCCTGCGCGCCGGGATCGCGGAGCCGCGCGGGGTCGCGGTGGTGTGCGGCGCCGGTATCAACTGCGTCGGCATGCTGCCCGACGGCCGCACCGCCCGCTTCCCCGCGCTGGGCCGCATCTCCGGTGACTGGGGCGGCGGTTGGGGGCTGGCGGAGGAGGCGCTGTGGCACGCGGCGCGAGCCGAGGACGGACGCGGCGGTCCGACCGCGCTGAGCCGCACGCTGCCCGGCCACTTCGGACTCGGCTCCATGTACGCGCTGATCGAGGCGCTGCATCTCGAACACATCGGGCAGGCGCGGCGGCACGAACTGACGCCGGTGCTGTTCGCCACGGCCGTGGACGGGGATCCGGTGGCCCGTGCGCTCGTCGACCGGCTCGCCGACGAGGTCGTCGCGATGGCGACGGTGGCGCTGGCGCGGCTTGACCTCATGGACGAGGAGGCTCCCGTCCTGCTCGGCGGCAGCATTCTCGCCGCGCGCCATCCCCAACTCGACGGCCGCATCCGCGAACTGCTCTCCGAGCGGGCCCCCAAGGCCGTCCCCCAAGTGGTCACGGCCCGCCCCGTGCTCGGCGCCGCGCTGCTGGGTCTGGATCACATAGGTGCCGCGAGCGAGGCCCACGCCCGCGTACGGGGGTTCTACGAGGGTTCCTGAGGTCACCCGCCCCCGGGGGCTGCCGCCCCCCGGACCCCCGCATCGCCCCAAGGGCTCGTCCTCGAACGCCGGACGGGCTGGGGGATGCGGGCCTGCGCTCGGCACATACCTGGGGGCTCCGCCCCCGGACCCCCGTTCGGCCTTAAGGGCCTCGTCCTCAAACGCCGGACGGGCTGGATGTGCGGGCCGGCGCTGGATTGTTCCGGTCCGGGCGTCGGCCTTGCAGTCCGGGCGTCGGCCTTGCAGTCCGGGCGTCGGCCTTGCAGTCCGGCCGTCGACCTTGCAGTCCGGCCGTCGACCTTGCTGTCCGGCCGTCGACCTTGCTGTCCGGCTTTCGACGTGAGGCGTCAGGCGTCAGCCTTTCAGCGCGGGCTCGCACCTTCAGCCCGTCCGGCGTTTGAGGACGAGCCCTTCGGGCGATGCGGGGGTCCAGGGGGCGGAGCCCCTTGGCGGGGTCCGGGCAGAGCCCCTTGGCGGGGTCCGGGGCGGAGCCCCTTGGCGGGGTCCGGGGCGGAGCCCCCGGGTACGGCCACCAGCGGGAAGGGAACCGAACGGATACCGAACGCGTATTCATGGTCAGGGGGAACCCGCGGAGCGCCCCGTCGGAATCCGAACAAGATCCAGTCAAGGCCTGTGCGGATGTCGGCTCCGGCGGCGATACTTGCGGCCGTGCACCTCCCCTCGCGCTCCCGCGCGCGCGGGGGACGGTGACCGACGGATGACCATGGGGGAGGTCAAGTGACACACCCGCCGCAAGGCAGCACGGCACCACCGCGGCCCACGGCCGGGGCCACGACGCCGGCCGTCCCGCCGCAGTCCGGCTCCCCCGCACCGCCGGGGAGACCGCCTGTGACGGGCCCGGACGCGATGCCCGCACGCCGCACGGCCTGGGCCGAGGGCGTCGACCGACTGCGCACGGCGGCGACGACGGAGCCGGGCAGGCTCCGTATCATCGGCGCCGTACTCGCCCTGCTGGTCGTCGCGTTCGGCGTGGTCACCGCCTGGCAGACGACGGAGCGTTCGGCGGCCGCGGACGACGTGCTGCACAGGAGTCAGCCGCTGAGCGCCGGCGCGGCGGACATCTACCGTTCCCTCGCGGACGCCAACACCGCGGCCTCCAGCGGCTTCCTGGCGGGCGGCCAGGAGACGGCGGCCTCCCGCGACCGGTACGAGAAGGACATCCGGACGGCGGCCCAGGGGCTGATCACCGCCGCGGCCAGCTCCGACCCCGGCTCCCCCTCCGCGCACACCATCACGAGGCTCAACCAGCTGCTGCCCGAGTACAAGGGCCTCGTCGAGCGGGCCCGTGCCAACAACCGCCTGGGCTTCCCGCTGGGCGGTGCCTACCTGCGGTACGCGAACGAGAAGATGCAGGACGAGATGCTCCCGGCCGCCAAGGACCTCTACGAGCGGGAGAACACGCGGTTGAGCGCCGACTACGCGGACGCCAAACCGTACCCGTGGGCGGCCATCGGTCTCGGCGTGCTGGTGCTGGCGGGACTCGCCTGGGCCCAGCACCGCCACTACCGGCACACGAACCGGGTCCTGAACCAGGGCATGGTCGCCGCCAGCACCGCCTCGACGGTCGTCCTGCTCTGGCTCGTGGTCGGCCACACCGTGGCCCGGGCCGAGCTGAACGCCTCGTACGACCACGGCGTCCGTTCGCTGAACGTGCTGCACGACGCCCGGATCGCGTCCCTGAACGCCCGGGGCAACGAGAACCTGACGCTGGTCAGCCGCGGCGCGGAGACCAGGAAGGTGTCCGCCACCGAGGTCGTGGACCGGTACGACTACGACTTCCAGCAGGACATGAAGACGCTCACCAAGGGCCTGGCCCTGGCGACGGACCTCGCCGACGACAAGGCGGGCGAGACGCCTGTGACCGCGGCGACCGGCAACATGAAGGTCTGGAAGGCCCGTCACCTGGACGCCCGCAAGGCCGACGACGACGGCAACTACCAGGGCGCGCTGGACAAGGTCATAGGCGCCAAGGGCGCGACGGGCGAGTGCTTCGACGGTGTCGACACCAACCTGGCGCTGGCGCTGACGCACGAGGAGAGCGAGTTCAAGCGGGCGGCGGCCGACGGCCTGGGCGCGATGACCGGTCTGCCGGCCGGTGCGGCGGCCCTCGCGGTGCTGGCCGCCGCGGGCGCTCTGCTGGGCATCGGCCGCAGGCTTTCGGAGTACCGGTGAAGGGGGGATCGGCGATGACCGCACGGCGCCTGAGGGCGAGTCTGAAGGGCTGGGGCGGCGTGGGCGCGATGGCCGTCGCCCTGGTCCTCACCACGGTCTTCGCCCTGCTGCTGCCGCTGAGCGGCGCCCGCGGGGAGGACGGCGCGGGCATCGGCGGCCAGGGCGTGGGCCGGGGCACCCAGGCGAGGGCCGACTCGTGCACCGACGGCACCGCGCAGGACAAGAGCCCCGCCCCGTCCGGTGACGAGAGCGGCGACACGATCGCGGCCATCAAGGAGCGCGGCTATCTGTCGGTCGGCGTCGACCAGAACAGCTACCGCTGGGGCTACCGCGATCCGAACAGCACGAAGAAGAGCAGTGACCTGGAGGGCTTCGACATCGATCTCGCGCACGAGATCGCCAAGGAGATCCTCGGCAGCCCGGCCGCGGTCAGGTTTCACGCCATCCCCACCAACCAGCGCGTCCCGGCGATCCAGAACGGCCAGGTCGACATGGTGGTCCGCACCATGACGATCACCTGCGACCGGCTGAAGGACGTCGCGTTCTCCGCCCCCTACTTCGTGACCGGCCAGCAGGTACTGGCCCCGAAGGCGTCGGACGTCAAGGGCTACGACAAGTCGCTGGCGAAGCACCGGATCTGCACGGCGTCGGGGTCCACCGCCCACGACAAGCTGGCCGCCGACCAGAAGGCGGGCAGGCTCGCCTCCTCCGCCGACATCTCCACCACGGTGCCGAACCAACTCGACTGCCTGGTACGGCTGCAGCTCGGTCAGGTCGACGCCGTGGTGACCGACGGCGCGCTCGCCGCGAGCCAGGCCGCGCAGGACCCGACGGTCGAGCTGAAGGGCAGCACCTTCACCACCGAGTACTACGGCGTGGCGATGAAGCGGGGCGCGGAGGATCTGGTACGCCGGGTCAACCAGGTGCTGGTGGACTACGTCAAGAGCGGTGGCTGGCAGGCCTCGTACGACAAGTGGCTGTCCCCGACCCTGGGCGCGGACTCGCCGTCGTCGAAGCCACCCACGACGTGACACCGGCGGACACCTCGAGGCAAGCCGCGGGGGCGACCGAGCTGATACGACTGGAGAGTTACCCCGGCGCACCGGACGGGCGCGCGGGACACGACCGAGAGCGAGAGGTGATCGATGGGCGTCACGGGACCCCCCGGGCCGGTGATGGACCGGGACGAGGTGGACCGTGCGCTGGCGCGGCTCGGCGCGGAGCACGAGGCCATCGAGACCTCGCTCCTCGCCCTGCAGGACCACGCGGGCCGCAGACTCCTCGAAGGCGCCGAGCTCACGGGCACGACCAAGGAGCGCTGGACGACCGCGGACGCGTCGATCACGCTGCTGTGGGCGTACTTCGACGCGTACACGGACGCACTGCGCTCCGCCCGCGACATCCGTTCGCGGCGGCGCTGGTCGAGCCGTGAGGACCTGGTCGAGCTGACCGAACTGCTGCGCGGCGCGAGTGTCACGATCGCCGGTTCGGCCACCGCGACGGCGAACGCCCCGACGCTGTCCGGGGTGGGCCGGCTCAGCGAGCAGTTCTCGCTGGCCGCCCTCGTCGAGCGGATGAACGACCTGTACGCGTCGTCGCTCGACATGGTCGTGACCGCCGACGCCGTCTGGTCCGCGCTGCCCGCCCGGATCGATTTACTGGCCGCGGAGCTCCAGCGCACCCGCCAGCTCGCGCACTCCGTGGGCGTGCGCCCCGGTGAGCACCCGTCGGGCGACGATCTGGAACGGATCACCCGGACGCTGACCACGCTGCGCGAGCGCGTCGTCTCCGACCCGCTGGCCTTCTGGGTGCCCGCGCAGGGCAGTTCGGCGCCCGGCGGCGGCCGGCCGGACACGACGACGTACGACCGCGAGGCGCGTGCCCTGGAGGACGTGCGCCGGGAGATCGACGCGGTGCTCACCGTCCGGCAGGACGCGGAGGCCCGGCTGGTGCGGCTGCGCGACCTGCTCAGCCGTGCCGACCGCACGCTCGCGGAGGCGCGCAGCGCCCGCGGCGAGGTGCTGGCGAAGATCGCCGCGTCCGAGGTGCCCGCCGTCAGCGGGCCGCCGACGGCGCTGCAGGAGCAGTTGGCGACGGCCGCGGAGTACCGCAGACACGCCCAGTGGCACCGTCTCTCGCCGCTCCTGGAGGCCCTGGAGGAGAAGGCCGAGGACGAACTGCTGCGGGCCCGCGAGTCGTTGACGGCGGTCACCGCGCCGCTGGCGATCCGCGCGGAACTGCGCGGCCGCCTCGACGCGTACAAGGCGAAGGTGGCACGGCACGGCCTCGCGGAGGATCCGTTCCTCATCGAGCGCTACGACGCGGCGCGGCGCATGCTGTGGAGCGCGCCCTGCGATCTGCGGGTCGCGGAGGACGCGGTGCTGCGCTATCAGCACGCGGTGGCCGATCTGTTGAGCCCGCGGGTGCCGGAGCAGGGCGGGCCCGCCGACCGGAGAGGGCCCCAGGCGTGAGCGTTGAAGGTGATGCGGGATGAGTGAACAGCCTGAGGGCGAGGAGCGGCGCACGTGCCAGCGACCCGGTTGCCCGGGGTCGTACGAGGACATGGGCGACGGCGAGCTGTACTGCGACACGTGCGGTCTCGCACCGGTCGTCCCGGCGTCCGGCATGGTGGGCTCGCCCCCGACCGGGATCACGGCCGGCGGGCGGGGCTCGCGCGGGTCCGGCAGCCGCAGCTCCCGCTCCGGTTCGCCCGCCAGCTCCCGTACGTCGTCGCGCTCCTCGCAGTCCCGGCGCTCGGTCTCCGGCCGCCTGTCGCGCTCGGTGCCGGGCACGTCGACCGGCCGTTCGGTGTCGGTGCGCAGCTCCGGTTCGTCGACCGGTACCAGCGGACGCGGCCGGCTCGGCGCCGGTCTGGTGCAGGTCCCGGACGTTCCGCGGCCGGACCCGCGCGCGATGGTCCTGGAGAACCCGGAGGTGCCCGAGCGCAAGCGGTTCTGCTCGCGCTCCGACTGCGGCGCGCCGGTGGGGCGTTCGCGGGGCGAGCGGACCGGCCGCACCGAGGGGTTCTGCACCAAGTGCGGTCACCCGTACTCGTTCATGCCGAAGCTGCAGGCGGCCGACATCGTGCACGGCCAGTACGAGGTGGCGGGCTGTCTCGCGCACGGCGGCCTCGGCTGGGTCTACCTCGCCGTCGACCGCGCGGTCTCCGACCGGTGGGTGGTCCTCAAGGGCCTGCTGGACACGGGCGACCAGGACGCGATGGAGGCGGCGATCTCCGAGCGGCGCTTCCTCGCGGAGATCGAGCACGCCAACATCGTGCGGATCTACAACTTCGTCGAGCACCTGGACCAGCGGACCGGGTCGCTGGACGGGTACATCGTGATGGAGTACGTCGGCGGCAAGTCCCTCAAGGAGATCGCCAACGGACGCCGGACGCCGGACGGCAAGCGTGATCCGCTGCCGGTGGAGCAGGCCTGCGCGTACGGGATCGAGGCCCTGGAGGCGCTCGGGCACCTGCACAGCCGCAACCTGCTGTACTGCGACTTCAAGGTCGACAACGCGATCCAGACCGAGGACCAGCTCAAGCTGATCGACATGGGCGCGGTGCGCAGGATGGACGACGAGGAGTCGGCCATCTACGGCACGGTGGGCTACCAGGCGCCGGAGGTGGCCGAGGTCGGCCCGTCGGTCGCCTCCGACCTGTACACCGTCGCGCGCACGCTCGCCGTCCTCACCTTCGACTTCCAGGGCTACACGAACGTCTTCGTGGACTCTCTGCCGGACCCGGACACCATCGAGGTCTTCCGCCAGTACGAGTCGTTCTACCGGCTGCTGGTCCGCGCCACCGATCCCGACCCGGCCCGCCGGTTCGCCTCGGCGCAGGAGATGGCGGAGCAGCTGACGGGGGTGCTCAGGGAGGTCGTGTCCCTCCAGACGGGGCGTGCCCGCCCGGCGCTCTCCACGCTGTTCGGTCCGGAGCTCAAGCTCACGGACACGGAGCTGTTCGGGAAGCTGGACGGGGACGTGTCGCGGCTGGGCGCGCGGCTGGTGCCGGTGAGACGGAGAAAGGGCGTGCCGGCACCGCGGGCCGGCGTCGACGGCGCGCCGGGCGCCACCGGCACACCCGCGTACCCGACGGCTCCCGCACCCGCCCCGGTGTCCCTCGTGAAGCCGCTGAACACCGCCGCCACGGCCCTCGCGCTGCCGGTCCCCCTCGTCGACCCGGGCGACCCCAACGCGGGCTTCCTCGCGGGTCTGATGGCGTCGGCGCCCACCGAGCTGATCACCGCGCTGCAGTCGGCACCCACGGATTCCCTGGAACTGCGTCTGCGTGAACTGCGGGCCCGGCTGGAGATGGGCGAGCCGACCGGTGCGGCCGGGGCTCTGGAAGCCCTGGAGGCGGACCATCCGGACGACTGGCGGGTGGTCTGGTACCGGGGCGTCGCGGCGCTGGCGACCGGGGAGCACGAGATCGCGGCGCTGTCCTTCGACGCGATCTACGACGCCTTCCCGGGCGAGCCCGCGCCGAAGCTGGCCCTCGGCCTGTGCGCGGAGGTGCTGGGGCAGCTGGACAACGCCGCCGAGTACTACCGCCTGGTGTGGACGACGGACCCCAGTCATGTCAGCTCGGCGTTCGGCCTGGCCCGCGTCCAGCTCGCGGCGGGCGACCGCCGTGGCTCCGTACGCACGCTGGAGTCCGTACCGGAGTCGTCGATCCACTACACGGCGGCGCGGGTCGCGGCCGTACGGGCGCGGCTGCGGCAGCGGCTCGCCGCGGAGGCCGCGGCGGCGCCGTTCCTGGACGATCTGACCGCCGCCGCGGGCCAGGTCGAGGCGCTGGACGGATACGGCCTGGACGCCGTGCGACGCGAGCAGTTGTCGACGGAAGTCCTCGGCTGCGCCCTGGACTGGGTACTCTCCGGTAGCCAGGGTTCCGCCCCGCACTCCGGCGGCGGACGGGTGCTGCTCGGCAGTGAGCTGGACGAGCGCGGTCTCCGCTTCGGTCTGGAGCGCTCGTACCGCACGCTTGCCCGGCTCGCGCGGGGCGGCGAGGAGAGGATCGACCTGGTGGAACGTGCCAACCGTTACCGCCCCCGGACGTGGGTGTGATTGATGTCCCAGATGCCCCAGCCGACGGCCCTTTCGCGGTGCCCCAGTTGTGAGGAGCCCCTGGAGGCGGGCGACCGCTTCTGCGGTGCGTGCGGGTTCGACCTGTCCGCGGTGCCCGCACCGCCCGAGGACCACCCCACGATCACCATGAACGGCACGCCGCCGCGTCCGCCTTCGGCCGCCGCCTCCGTGGACTGGCCCGTCGCGCCCGAGCCGACGAGCTCCGGCACGCCCGTGCACCGGGCCGCCGACATCCAGGGAACCGACTCGGGCGGCTCGGAGCTCCCGCACGAACACGGGCACGGGCACGGCCGGCCCGGATCCGCGGGCCCGCGGCCCCCGGCGCCGGGCATCCCGCCGGCCGGCGCGCAACCGGCCGGTGCCCAGTCGCCGGGTACTCAGCCTGCCGGTGTGCGCTTCGACCGGCCCCCGGAGCCCGACGAGTACCCGCTGGCTCCCCCGGCCGGCGCCCCGGCCGAAGCACCCGCCGGACCCCTGGCCGATCCGCGGACCGCGGACCCCGGCACGCCCCCCGCGGGCACCAAACTGTGCGTCGCCTGCCGTTCGGGCCACGTCGACAGCGACGGCTACTGCGAGAACTGCGGCCACGCCCAGCCACGCGAACGCGACCACATGGAGGAGGAGTTGACCGCGGTCGCCGCGGTCAGCGACCGCGGTCTGCGTCATCACCGCAACGAGGACGCCTTCGCGATCTCCTCGACCGCGCTGCCCGACGGCTCCCCCGCCGTCGTCGCGATCGTCTGCGACGGCGTCTCCTCGGCGACCCGCCCCGACGAGGCCTCGCTCGCCGCCTCCCGCGTGGCCGTCGAGGCGCTCCTCGCGGCGCTGCCCCTGGGCACCCACCCGCAGCAGGCCATGCACGAGGCGATCGTCGCCGCCGCGGAGGCCGTCAACTCCCTGGCCGAGGCGCCTCCCGCCCAGGACGAGCACGCCCCGCACCAGAACGCGCCCGCCTGCACCCTGGTCGGCGCCGTCGTCACCCCCACCCTGCTGATCGTCGGCTGGGTCGGTGACAGCCGCGCCTACTGGGTCCCCGTCGACCGGAGTTCGCCCCCGGCCCGGCTCACCGAGGACGACTCCTGGGCCGCGCAGATGGTCGCCGCCGGCCTGATGAACGAGACACAGGCGTACGCCGACGAGCGCGCCCACGCCATCACGGGCTGGCTCGGCGCGGACGCGTACGAACTGGAACCGCACACCGCGTCCTTCAAGCCGGACCGGCCGGGGGTGGTCGTGGTGTGCACCGACGGACTGTGGAACTACGCCGAGGCGGCGGAGGAGATGGCCGAGGTCGTCCCGCTCGACGCCGCCGAACGGCCGTTGCACAGCGCCCAGGTGATGGTCGGCCACGCCCTGGACGGCGGGGGCCACGACAACGTAACAGTGGCCGTCGTACCGTTCCCCGCGCCGTCGCAGGGGGCAGGATCGGCCTGAGGCCGCGAAGACGCGCGAGCGACACCAACGGCGCCGACGACACCGACGGCGTCAACGACTCGGGCGGGGTCGGCCTCGGACCGGAGGGGACCGGTCCGCGGACAGTCATCACCTCCGTCAACCACCGGAGGCCTTGAGGGGGACGAAGAAGGCATGGCCAATTTCTCGAAGTCGAACGTGCCACAGTTCTCGGTCGACGTGTACCAGAACGAGTACCTGCCCGAGAACGGCCGTGAGGTCAACGCGATCGTCACGGTGAGCGCCACCGGCGGCGGCACCGTGGGGAGCGCGGTCGGCGCGCCCCACCTGTACACCGCGGGGCAGAGCCCGGACGCGGCCGTGGCGATCATGGTCGACTGCTCGGGCTCGATGGACTACCCGCCGACCAAGATGCGCAACGCGCGGGACGCGACGGCCGCCGCAATCGACACCCTGCGCGACGGCGTGCACTTCGCGGTCATCGGCGGCACGCACGTCGCCAAGGAGGTCTACCCGGGCTCCGGGCGGCTCGCGGTGGCCGACGCGGCCACCCGCGAGCAGGCCAAGCAGTCGCTGCGCAGGCTGACCGCGGGCGGTGGTACGGCGATCGGCACCTGGCTGCGCCTCGCCGACCGGCTGCTGTCCTCGGCGGAGGTGTCGATCCGGCACGGCATCCTGCTCACCGACGGCCGCAACGAGCACGAGGCGCCGGAGGATCTGAAGGCCGCGCTGGACTCCTGCGCCGGACGGTTCACCTGTGACGCGCGTGGAGTGGGCACCGACTGGGAGGTCAAGGAGGTCACGGGGATCGCCTCCGCGCTGCTCGGCACCGCCGACATAGTCGCCGACCCCGCCGCCCTGTCCGCCGACTTCACGCACATGATGGAGACGGCGATGGGCAAGGAGGTCGCGGACGTCGCGCTGCGGCTGTGGACGCCCGTCGGTACGGCGATCAAGTTCGTCAAGCAAGTCGCCCCCACCGTCGCGGAACTGACCGGCCGTCGTACCGAGGCGGGCCCCCGCGCCGGCGACTACCCCACGGGTTCCTGGGGCGACGAGTCCCGCGACTACCACGTGTGCGTCGAGGTCCCCCTGGCCGGGGTCGGCCAGGAGATGCTGGCCGCCCGGGTCTCACTGGTGATCCCGCAGGGTGACGGGAGCGTGCAGAACCTCGGCGCGCAGGGTCTCGTACGGGCGGTGTGGACCGACGACATGGTGGCCTCGACGAGGATCAACTCACAGGTCGCGCACTACACAGGTCAGGCGGAACTGGCGCAAGTCATCCAACAAGGGCTCGATCTTCGCAAATCGGGAGATGTCGACGGCGCAACGGCCAAGCTGGGCCGCGCCGTTCAGCTCGCGAATGTGTCCGGCAACGCCGATACTGCGAAACTGCTTGCGAAGGTGGTGGACGTGGTCGACGCCGCGGCAGGTACTGTCAGATTGAAGGCAAAGGTCGAAGAGGCCGACGAAATGACGCTCGAGACACGGTCCACAAAGACTGTTCGTGTAAAGAAGTAGCGAGCCCGGCTCCCGTGGGGAGCCGGAGAAATCCGGCCATAACGGCCGGAAGAGGAGAGGGGGAAGCGCCGACATGCCGACCTGCCCGAACGGACATCAGTCGGGTTCCGACGACTGGTGCGAGGTCTGCGGTCACCGCATGGCCGGTGCCGTGCCTCCGCCCCCACCACCGCCGGCCGGATACGGCTATCCGACGCCGGGTTCGCCGCCCGGTCCCGGCGGACGGCCGCACCTCTCCGCCATGCCCGGTGCCGAGCCGGAGCTCTGCCCGCAGTGCCGCACGCCCCGTGAGGGCGGTGCGCCGTTCTGCGAGGAGTGCCGGTGGAACTTCCTCACGAACACGGCGACCTCGTACACCCCGGCGGCTCCGCGTCCGCAGGCGCCCGCCCCCGGGCTGCCCAATCCGGCGCTGCGGTTCCAGCAGCCCGGTCCGGGACAGCCCGGCGGTCAGGGACAGCCCGGCGGTCCCGGCGGTGGCCCGGGTCACGACGCGTTCGACTACCAGAGCTCGCGGCCCTCGCAGATGAACCGACCTGCGGAACCGATTCCGCCATACGGGGGGGACCCCTCCGGTTTCCGCGGCGATCCGTCGCGCCAGGGCGGCCCTCCCGGCGGTCACGGCGGCTTCGGTGCCGACCCCTCGCGTCAGGGCCCGCCGCCCGGACCCACGTCCGGCGGTCCCGGCGCCCCGCAGGCCTTCACGCAGCAGCCGGCCGCGCCCGCGTTCCCGCAGCACGGACAGCAGGGGCCCGGCGGCCCCGGGGCCGGGGGCCCGTCCTTCGGCGGCGGTGACGACGACTGGGTGATCTCGCCGCCGGCCGGTGGCCAGGGCGGTCCCGGCGGCCGCCACGGCGGTCCCGGCCCCGGTCAGGGCGGCGGCTACGGCTACCCGCAGCCGGGCGCGACCCAGGCGCCCCCCGGTGTCGGCTACCAGCAGCAGCGGCAGCCGTTGTCGTGGACCGTGACGATCGGCCCCGACCGCGAGTACTTCATGGCGATGATGCAGCGCTCCGGCCCCGAGGCCGCGGGCCTGAACCTGCCCGCGTACTCCCCGGAGCAGCAGCGCCCGCTCACCGGCAACCAGCTGACGATCGGCCGCCGCAGGCACTCCACCGGCGACACCCCCGACGTCGACCTCGCGGTGCCCCCGGAGGACCCGGGGGTCTCGCACCAGCACGCCGTCCTGGTCCAGCAGCCGGACGGCAGCTGGGCGGTCGTCGACCAGAACTCGACGAACGGCACCACGGTCAACGGCGGCGAGGAGCCCATCCAGCCCTTCGTCCCGGTTCCCCTCCAGGACGGCGACCGGGTACACGTCGGCGCCTGGACGACGATCACCATCAGGCTCGGCTGAGCGGCGCGTCCGGCTACGCGTGCGGGGGTTTGCCCCGTACGCGTACCGCGTCGTGGTTCCCGGTGCCCGTACGGGGTCGCCCGGGTGCGCCTGGCGGGGCCTCCGCTCCGCACCTGCCGACGCCTCTGCGAGGCGGGCGCCTGCCGGGCCTCTCCCCTGCCTGTGGCGGCGGTCTACGCGGTGCTACGGCAGCGGCCAGGCGTGCGGGCCCTCGGGGTCGTCGAGCCACGCCCACGCGTCCGCGCCGCTGACCGTGATCCCGTACCGCTCGCGCACCGGCCTCCGCTCGCGCTCCCACAGCGTGAACGCCTCGTAGGGATCGAGACGGCCCGCCGTGAGCGACAGCAGGAACCGGAACAGCTCGTCGCCGCGGGCCAGGCGCGGCAGCCCGCCCAGGTGCTGCGGCTCCGGGTCGTCGGGCCGGGTGTCGCCGCGCAGCGGGACGAAATAGGCGGGCGTGTGCAGGAAGCGCCCCTCGGCGTACCCGGCGTCCCGGACCCGCAACACGATCAGGCCGGTGGCCAGCGGTGTGAGAACGAGCGCACCCGGACGGCACTGCGCCAGCCAGGGGCGCGGGATCGAGGTCAGCGTGCAGGTCGCGATGATCCGGTCGAACGGCGCTCGCTCGGGAACCCCGCGGGTGCCGTCGCCGGTGACGACGGAGGGATGCCTGCCGACGGCGTCCAGGTGCTGCCGTGCGGACTCGGTGATCTCCGGGTCGAGGTCGACCGTGGTCACCAGGCCGTCACCGAGCCGGTGGGCGAGCAGCGCCGCGTTGTAGCCGGTCCCGGCGCCGATCTCCAGTACGGCGTCCCCGTCCCGTATCTCCAGCGCGGTCAGCATCATCGCCATCAGCGACGGCTGGCTGCTGGAGGAGATCAGCTCGGCGTCCCGGACCCTGGTCGCCAGCGCGGTGTCCGCGTAGGCGCCGCGCAGCCAGCGCTCCCGCTGTCCGGGGTCGGGGTCCTCGCACCACACCCGCTCGAAGCCGTCGGCGGCGCCGACGTAGTAATAGGGCACGAAGAGATGGCGCGGGACCGCCTGGAAGGCCTCCCGCCAGACCGGGTCGGCGTCCCAGGCCCCGCTGGCCTCGATCACGCGCACCAGCGCGGCCCGCGCCGAGGTGGCGAGGTCGTCCAGATCCTTGTCGACTGCGTGCGCGCCCATACCTCCACTGTGCTGCCGGGAGGGCCGGGAGGCGAGTGCCGGCCGGGCCGATCGGGGGTCCGCGGACCTGTCCGGCGCCGGCTGCGGACCGCTCCGGTAGGTCGGCCCATGGAGTGGTCCTAAGCCTTGAGTCCTCGGTCACCGGGTCTGAGACCATGGGAGGCGTGAATGAGATTCGGCGCGGCACACTTCAGGAGCAGACCTTCTACGAGCAGGTCGGCGGCGAGGAGACCTTCCGACGCCTCGTCCACCGTTTCTACGAGGGAGTCGCCGGGGACCCGCTGCTGAAGGCCATGTATCCCGAGGAGGACCTCGGCCCGGCCGAGGAACGCTTCAGGCTGTTCCTGATCCAGTACTGGGGCGGCCCGACGACCTACAGCGAGAACCGCGGCCACCCCCGGCTGCGGATGCGTCACGCCCCGTTCGCCGTCGACCAGGCGGCGCACGACGCCTGGCTCAAGCACATGCGCGTGGCCGTCGACGAGCTCGGCCTCTCCGAGGAGCACGAGCACACGCTGTGGAACTACCTGACGTACGCGGCGGCTTCGATGGTGAACACGGCCGGCTGACACGGGCGGGCGGCGCCGGTCTCACCCCAGGGGGCGACCAAGGACCCGGTCGTACGGGCGGCCGGCTCAGCGGACGCTGACGTCCAGCGCTCCGAGTCCCGCCCGGCGGACGGCGATCGACCCGTAGGGCGTGCGGAGCCGGAGCCACGCTCCCGACGAGTACAGGCCCAACGGAGTCTCCGCGGGGGCGCTCCGGCCGGCCGCGCGGAGGAATCCCAGCGACTGCGCCGCGTGCGCGGCCCGTACCGGTAGGCCGCTGGCACCGATCGGGCGGGACCAGATCTCCCGCCCGATGCCGTCGAGTTCGGCCCGGGTACGCCGCTCGGGCGCCAACTCCTCGGTGCGGGAGCGGAATTCGACCACCGCGGCACCGACCGACGCACGCACGGCGTCCGTCGCGGGCAGCCCCGGCTCCTGCCGCCAGCCGCCACGGGGCGGCAGTACGCCCGCCCACGGCGGACCGGTGACGGCCGCGGGAACGGCGACCGTGGCCGCCGACTCCTCGACGGACTCCAGGAGTTCACCGGCGGAGACGGTCACGTCGAGCGTGACGTCGAGCCCGTTCTCGTACGGCTTGGCGAGCCGCACCGTACGGATCGCGAGGACCTCGAACGCCGGCGGGCGCCCGAAGACCGCGAGCGCGGTGCCGGACGCCTGGAGGCGCACGGCGGCCGCGCGGTCGTAGTGGATCAGCCGGGCGAGGAAGGCGGCGAGATCCGCCGCCTCCCCGTCGTCGGCGAGGTACAGGGCCGTCATGCAGCGACGGCCTCGTCCACGTCGTCCCGGTACTCCTCCAGGAACTCGCGCTCCTGCGCCGTGATCCGGCGCGGACGCTGCTGCGCGAAGTCGAACGGCACGATCACCGTCGAGGCCGTGACATAGATCCGGTCCGGGTCCTTGACCTCGTAGGCGATCGTGAACGACGCCGCTCGTATCTGCGTCACCCACAGCTCGACGTCCACCGGCGTGTGCCGGTGGACCAGCTGCCGCTTGTAGTCGATCTCATGGCGCGCCACCACGGATCCCTGCTGGAAGTCCTTCTCCGGGCGGAACAGGAAGTCGATACGGGCTTCCTCCAGGTACCGGAGGAAGACCACGTTGTTCACGTGGCCGTACGCGTCCATGTCCGCCCAGCGCAGCGGGCAGCGGTAGATGTGCCGCAAGATCAGCCCCGGGTCAGCTTCTTGTAGGTGGCGCGGTGCGGGCGGGCCGCGTCGGCGCCGAGCCGCTCGACCTTGTTCTTCTCGTACGACTCGAAGTTGCCCTCGAACCAGTACCACCTCGACTCGCCCTCGTACGCGAGGATGTGCGTCGCGACCCGGTCCAGGAACCAGCGGTCGTGGGAGATGACCACGGCCGCACCGGGGAACTCCAGCAGCGCGTTCTCGAGCGAGGACAGGGTCTCCACGTCGAGGTCGTTGGTGGGCTCGTCGAGGAGCAGCAGGTTGCCGCCCTCCTTGAGGGTCAGCGCCAGGTTCAGCCGGTTGCGCTCACCGCCGGAGAGGACACCCGCGGGCTTCTGCTGGTCCGGGCCCTTGAAGCCGAAGGCGGACACGTAGGCCCGCGACGGCATCTCGACCTGACCGACGTTGATGTAGTCGAGCTCATCGGAGACGACGGCCCACAGCGTCTTCTTGGGGTCGATGTTGGCGCGGCTCTGGTCGACGTAACTGATCTTGACCGTGTCGCCGACCTTGATCGCGCCGGAGTCCGGCGTCTCCAGGCCCTGGATCATCTTGAACAGCGTGGTCTTGCCGGCGCCGTTCGGGCCGATGACACCGACGATGCCGTTGCGCGGCAGCGTGAAGCTGAGGTCGTCGATGAGGACCTTGTCGCCGAACGCCTTGGAGAGGTTCTGGACCTCGACGACGATGGAGCCGAGGCGCGGGCCCGGCGGGATCTGGATCTCCTCGAAGTCCAGCTTCCGCATCTTGTCGGCCTCGGCCGCCATCTCCTCGTAACGGGCGAGGCGGGCCTTGGACTTGGTCTGGCGGCCCTTGGCGTTGGACCGGACCCACTCCAGCTCTTCCTTGAGCCGCTTGGCGCGCTTCTCGTCCTTGCGGCCCTCGACCTTGAGGCGGCTGGCCTTCTTCTCGAGGTACGTGGAGTAGTTGCCCTCGTAGGGGATCGCGCGGCCGCGGTCCAGTTCGAGGATCCACTCGGCGACGTTGTTCAGGAAGTACCGGTCGTGAGTGACGGCGACGACGGCGCCCGCGTACTTCGTGAGGTGCTGCTCCAGCCAGTTCACCGACTCGGCGTCGAGATGGTTGGTGGGCTCGTCGAGGAGGAGCAGGTCCGGGGCCTCGATCAGCAGCTTGCAGAGCGCCACGCGGCGCTTCTCGCCACCGGAGAGGTTGGTGACCGCCCAGTCGCCGGGCGGGCAGCCCAGCGCGTCCATGGCCTGCTCGAGCTGCGCGTCGAGGTCCCAGGCGTTGGAGTGGTCCAGGTCGTCCTGGAGCTTCCCCATCTCCTCCATGAGCGCGTCCGAATAGTCGGTCGCCATCAGCTCGGCGACCTCGTTGAAGCGGCTGAGCTTGCCCATCAGCTCGGCGGCACCGTCCTGGACGTTCTCCAGCACCGTCTTCGACTCGTCCAGCTCCGGCTCCTGCATGAGGATGCCGACGCTGAAGCCGGGCGACAGGAACGCGTCACCGTTGGAGGGCTGCTCGAGGCCCGCCATGATCTTGAGAACAGTGGACTTACCGGCACCGTTCGGACCGACCACACCGATCTTCGCACCCGGGAGGAAGCTCAAGGTGACGTCGTCGAGGATCACCTTGTCGCCGTGCGCCTTGCGCGTCTTGCGCATGGTGTAAATGAACTCAGCCAAGAGAAACCGTCCGGACGCTTGAAATCGGCAGTGGGCAGATACACCCCATCTTGCCTGACGGCCACCCCTCGAAGGAAACTCGTTCGGTCAGGGGGCTGTGACCTGCTCGTTCACCGGCTGCCCTGGTAGCTGACCTGTCACGGGTCGTCGCCGCCGGTCACTGTCGAGCGACCTCGCCGGCCCAGGGACGGGCCAGGGACGGGCCAGGGTGATCATTCGGGCCGGTCCCACTCGTCCAGCCTCGAAGCTCTCGGGCGTCTGGGAACCCCGCGACGCCTCGGAGCCTCGGCCGTTGTCCGGCATCTGCTCTCCTTTCCGGACCCCCTCGAGAAGCCCTGTCCCGTCACCCCTCTTCAGAGCGCTGCCGCGCCCCAAAGGTTGAAACCCACTTCACGTTCGCCGCCGCTCGCTCGGGTCCCGGGCCCGAGCGAGCGGCGGCGCGGAATGGCAGCGGCCGGCCTCTCTTGCGATCCTGGTCCGGTGGCACGTGATCCTGGAAAGGTGGCACACCGCACCTCCGCACACGGTCCGGACCCCGGACGGGACCCTGGATCGGACCTGGGACGGGACCTGGGGCGGGACCTGAGGCCGGACTCGGGACCGGACTCCGGTCCCCCGCCCGACACGACCCGGACCGACTACACGGGCGCGATCTACGGGTCGCTCCTGGCCGCTTCGGTGGTGGCCGGGGCCGGTGCGCTCGGCCCGCATCCGCGCGTCGAGCTCGTGGCCCTCCTGCTCTGCACCGGTGTGGTGTTCTGGGGCGCGCACGCCTACGTCCGGTTCGTCGGCAACCGATTGCGGCATCAGTCGGTGACCTGGCGGGAGATCCGCCAGGTGTGCGCTCGCGAGTGGCCGATCGTCCAGGCGGCGTTCCTGCCCGCCGTCGCCGTGGCGATCAGTCCACTCCTGGGGCTCGGGGTCGAGGGGGCGGGATGGCTCGCGCTGGGAGTCGCCGTGACCCAGCAGGTCGGCTGGGCCACGGCCATGGTCATCCGGGCCGGCGCCTCACGCGGCGCGGTGGCGTCCGTCGCCGCCGTCAACCTCGTCCTCGGGTTGATCATCGTGGCCGCCAAGGTCGCGCTCCACTGACCGCCTCGCGTCCCGCGGTGGACTTCCGTTTCCCGCGGTGGACTTCCGGTCTCCGGAGACAGTGGGGCTTGCGATGGCCGGAGACGGTGGGCTTCTGGCTGCCGGGCTTCCGATGGCCGCGGCGCGGAACTCTCCGTACGCGGGCGAAGACCGAGTGTCCGTATCCCGCCCACCCCGTGCGGAGCCGGGCGAAGAAGCACACTCTGGAAGGAGGGATGGGGTAGCAGGGGCTGGGGTCGGCCCCGGAGGTGAGCACGATGACGCAGATGACAGACATGAAGCCGACTCGACCGCAGGCACGGACCGCCGTCGGCTGGCACGTCGAGATGGAGTTCGAGGAGGACGAGCACCGCACGCGCGCCGCCGCCCTCCTACGGCTCGCCGACGGCAACGAGGTGCGCGCGCACGGGTACGCCAGCCGCCACCCCAGCGACTCGAATCAGCCGAGGGTCGGCGAGGAGGTCGCGGGAGCGCGGGCGCTCAACGAACTGGCGATGAAGCTGCTGACCAAGGCGCACGACGAGATCGACCAGGTGTCGGGCAGAACCTCGCATCCGCTGCGGTGACGACGCGACTGGAGCGACGGTCCGGCAGAACCGGGGCTCACCCGGGCAGGTCTCGTCCATGACGTCCGTGACCTGACCGGGTGACGTGGACTCGGCCGGGCGGGGCGTCCGGGCCGAGGCGTCGCGACCGAGTACGTGCGGCGCCGGTCCGGGTACGGGCTCGGAGTATGGACAGGACGCCGGATCGCGACGGCCGGCGTCCGTCGGCGCCTCGCCCCGGAGGGGAACCGTATGCCCAAGAAGATCATCACGGAGACGGTTCTCACCCACCCAGGCGAGATCACGCTCGTCCCCACCGCGCCCTGACCGACATCGCGACGGCCGGCCGCGATCAAGGCGGGCCGGGGCGTCGCTGGTCGTGCGGCGCACCGTAGTGGAACGACGGCTGTGTCACAGCGGCGTCGTCAGGCACTCACGGACCCGCGAGGCGCTGTCGTAGGGCTTGGCTACGTTGCCCGCATGACTGACAAAGATCCGCTCGTGCCGACGCTGACCCGACTTCTCGTCGACGTCGTGTGGTGGCTGGACAGTTGCGACGACGAGGAAGTGAATCCCGACTCCGCGGTGAAGATGATGGAGACCATTGGCTGGGTGCTGCTCCAACTGCCCTCGGACCAACGCACGCGGCTCTTGCAGGTGATCGCGGATATGGCCGCAGCAGAACAAGACCCTGAGGCGCGTGACTTCCTGAAGTCGTTCCCCTACGACATCGGCATGGTCGAGGACGAGGAGAGTTGAGGGCGCGGCTGACTGGTCGGCGCCGGTTCAACTGCCGTCCTGCACACCCCGACCATCGGTTGACCGGGATCTCGTAAACGATCTCGATCTCGCGGTAAGCAGCGGGCACCACGATGTCCACCGTCTCCACGGGCCGCCTCTGGCCGCTGTAGTACGTCCACCCGATGTGCGAGACGACTCACGGCGCGGACGGTGTCCACATCGGCCCACACCGGCTTCGAGAGCACCCGGACCCGATGCGCGGCCGCCGCGTCAGCCCATGACGTCTCCCGGCGTGCGCGTCGCAAGCCGCTGTTGTCAGCGGTTGACTTCGAGGTCCGCCGTTCTCCGCCACCGGCGCGCAGGCGGGCATATATCGTCGGGCGGCAACTGGGCCCCGGCTGCTTTCCTCACGCTGTTGCCAATTCGGTGGCTGCTTCGCCCCGCTGATCATTGGTCGAGCGGGGGCGCAGGCGGTGCGCGGTACTGAACCGTCCGGACGCCGTGGAGCGGACGGTCGAGACGCTCACCAACGGCCGGAATAAGTCGACGCCCGAGCAGGCGTAGGAGCTGAACGAGGTGATCCGCACGTGCATCTGTGATCACTAAACCGCACAGGCAGCCCCTGTCAGCCTCTGGGCCGGCGGGGGCTTCGTCGTTTTCTACCGACCCGCTGCCAGCGGATGGAAGGGAACGGTCAATTCCACGACTGGGAACCGGACAAACAGCGGGAAGTTCGAGCCGCGGGTCTTGTGTGGCGTCTGTGAACCTATGAGGGTGGTCGATGGTGCGACATGCATTCGATTCTTCTCAGGGGGAAAAGTGAAGGCGCGTTTTATCGTCCCGCTTTTAGCGGCGGGGGCCCTGCTGGTGCCGGTTGCCGCGGCGTCGGCTGCTCCGAGCGGCAGCACGGGAAGGGCCGTCGCGAGGACTGCTGCCTTTCCCGTGTGGTGCACGTTCCAAGGTGAGAAACCGTTCCAGGTCACCCATGGAGGCCCGCTGTATGCCCAGGGCCATTACACGGGTTGCTCAACTCCTGCACCCGACCAGTGCCGGGTCCAGGTCGATCTTCAGGAGTACGCGCGCGACGGGTACTGGCGCGCGGTGAAGCACAAGGACAGCGGGTGGGCGAGGTGCAGTGGGCGCTACACCACTCCAGGGCTCACGTGCGTGCATGATGGAGAAAGGGAGACGTACAACACTCAGGTGACCTTGCAGGTCGAGTACCACGGACGATTCAGCGAACCCGGAATCGCAGACACGCACAACACCGTGATCGACTGCTGAAGTCCGTTCGCCCGTAACGGCCTGCCGGATTGATTCGGTAGGCCGTTTTCGGCTTCGGTCGCACAGATGAAAGTGAGACAGCAGCATGCACGTTCATTTTGAAGCAGTAGACCCAGAGAAAATGATCAGGTTCTGGGGCGGCATCCCGGGTTGGGGCGGGTACAGCGTTGGCGAAGCGGAATCTCCGGCTGTGCTACCGGTCGTCACCGTCCTTGTCGGAACGATCGCCGAACAGGTTCAGACGCTGATCACCAAGGGAGCCTCTCTTGTAGAATCTCACGATTGCATGCACGCCCTGATGACGGATCCGGAAGGCAACAGGTTTATGGTGGTGCTCGATCCCGATCACGAAGCATGACGTTCTCCAGATATCGGTGACCTGCGCTTTCGCTGCTCAGGAGCGGTGGGCTCCGGCGCCTGGTGGTCGTCGTTGGTCGTCCTTGGCTGCTGTTGAGCAACCTCGGACGGCCCAGGGACGGCCCAGCTCCTCGGTGTGAGTGGGCGGGCCGCCGACCTCAGCGCGAGGGACGTCTCTTCGGGGGGACTGGGCCCGGGATCACACCCTTGCCGAGGTGTTCCTTGATCAGGTACTTGAGTTCCGGCCCTTCGATGAGCTGGAGCCGACCGTGTTGGCGGGCAAAGTCGTGGCTGGCCCTGCCGAACCACGATGTGGTGATCAGGACCCCCTTGGCAGCACGCTTGTGCTCGACCACTCCAGCGAGCGCCTGGACGGACTCAACTCCCACGAGCTTGCTGTAGCGCTTCGCCTGAATGATGCACTCTCCGTTGAAGACGGGGTCTTTGCTGACGGCTACCGCGTCAACGCCCTCGTCTTTGGACGCCTGGGCATTCCAGGCCTCCATGCCGATGGCCTCAAACAGTTGGCGAATCAGGTGCTCGAACTCAGTGGGCGTCAGCTTCACCAGCACGGGCCTGCTGTCCAGGCCTGCGACTACATCCATGCTGTCCATAAGCCGGTACTTCGACAGGTCGAACTCGACGATGGGACGCATCGGTTCGAGATCGTAGGGGTTGGGAGACACCAGCGCGTTGAGCCCTCCGAGGCACTGCGCTGGATCAACCTGACTGAGACGAAGCTTCCCGAACTGCTCCCTGCTGGCGCTGAGCGTCACTAGACAGGGTGAGACCTCCTGGCCGGTGGCCCGGTCGATGGTTCTCACATGGCCGATCAGGATCACGCCATTGACGATCCGGTCTGGATCGCTCATCAGGACCTCGTGGACTGTCCTCACTACCACTTGTGCCAGGACGGAGGCGTAGATCTCCTTGCGCTCCTTCTCTGGACGAGGCAGCACGGTTGTCTCGTCTCGGTTCTTCACATACCGGTAACCCCGCGCGGCAGGAACGATCGCCTCAGGCGGCAAGTGGATTTCAACGAGTACGTCACCGGTGGCAGGACGGAAGGCGATCCGATGCTCGTGCGGGAAGCCCAATGGATACTCCGACGCATCCAGAACAGCCCCTGGCCTCGATCTTTCGTGATGGTCTGCCGACGGAGTCGGCAGACCATCACGAAAGATCGAGGCCAAAGGTCTGACACTAACTACTAAGCAGACGCCCCGGAGGTGTAACACCGCTTTAGGAGAGAATGAGGTGGTCACAGGCCTGATCTGCGGGTTCACTGCCTTGGGCAGATTGGGCCGCGCGTCCCCCTGTGCACCCTGATTCCCTCTGAGTGCCCGCTCGTTCTGGCACGAGAGTGGCACCGGGACCTGCGCTGGTGACCTTCTCGATGCGAACTATTGGCTGCTCGGTCGCTGAGATCTGCCGGGCTGGTCGAGCGGTTCGCTGCGGAGGGCACCGGTCATATGCGGTCACGGCGGTTGCTGTACTTCGCTGCTTTACGACTGACCGCAACCGAGTACCCGGCACGACTACTACGGCGCTGAAACGCTCACACCAGGCTGCTCGTTCGGATCGCTCGGGTACGTGCCGACGTCCCAGAACCGCCAAGAGTCCGTCGACGACGGGTTCGCCAGGTGGATGTCCAGCTCCTGCCGTACGCCGTCCGCGTAGCGGATCGCTACGGTGGCGTCGGCGCTGTCGACGTCATTGTCCACGACGGTTACTTTCGCAGTTCCGCTGGTCACGTCCTGTGTATGGGCGAAGTCGGCCGCGGAGAACCCGGTCGGGCCGTCATCGTCCCGGGCTCGGACCGCTGTACGGAGCTCGCTCGTACTGTGGTGGGCGATCGCACGCAGATAGCAGCGGATGAGTCCGGCCTGATCCGGGTTGGCTTTTTCGAGGTGGACGGGCCAGGAACACGACGGTGCCCCTGCATCAGGCCCTTGGGCGAAATCCTGGATGGTCAGCCACGGATCGGGCACGAGCCACCTGACCAGCAGTACTCCTGCCGCGACGGCCGCCGCAGCGAAGACGCCCCAGCCCCTCACGCGCCGCCGGGACCCCGCATCGCTGTTCATCCCGCCCCTTCCGGCCGCCCTCGCGGCACGGGACGCGCTGCCGCTGATCGCCGTACTTTCGCATCCCTTCAGCACCGGCCGCCAGCCATCCAGCTCTTGAGCTTGTTCCGCTTTGACGGACACCATCGGTGTGGTGGTCAGGCTGCGAGTGCGGTCTCGTATTCGGCGGGGCTGCGATAGCCGAGGCTGCTGTGCAGACGGTGCAAGTTGTACCAGCCCTCGATGAAGTCGCAGATCGCGGTGCGGGCGGTGGCCCGGCTGGCCCAGGAGACGGCACCGAGCAGTTCCCTCTTGATGGTGGCGAAAAACGACTCGGCGAATGCGTTGTCCCAGCACTGTCCGGTGCGCCCGACCGACAGACGCACCCCCAACTGGTCTGCCAGCAGGGCGAATTGGCGGCTGGTGTATTGACAGCCGCGGTCCGAGTGAAAGATCACCGGCCGGGTGGAACGGCGCTTGCGGAAGGCGGCTGTGAGGGCATCGGCGACCAGATCGGTTCGCAGGTGGTCGGCCGTTGCCCAGCCGACCACGCATCGTGAGGCGATGTCGATGACGGTGGCCAGGTAGAGCCAGCCCTCATCCGTGGCGATATAGGTGATGTCGCCGCACCAGCGGGTATTCAGCCCGTTGGGGTCGGGCTGGAAGTCCCGGACCACGAGGTCGGGCCGCAGGGCAGCTCGTGGATCGGGGATCGTCGTCAGGTGCCGTCGTCTGCGATGTCGGCCTTGCAGGCGGGCAGCCCGCATCAGCCGTGCGACACGTCGGCGGCCGCATCCGGCGCCTGCCCGCTTGAGCACGGCATGGATACGCGGGACGCCATAGGTTCCCCGCGATCTCGTATGGACGTCGGCGATCTGTTCCGTCAGCTCGGCGTCACGGACCGCCCGCGGGCCGGGCGTGCCGGTGCGGCGGGCGTAGAAGGCGGTCCGGGAGACCTTCAGAAGCTCACACGCTCGTGGGACGCTGTGACCTGCACGCTTCTCCGCCTCGATGAACGGGTGCACCGTCACCGGGTCTCCTTCGCGAAAAAAGCCGTCGCACGCTTGAGGAGGTCGACGTCCTCACGCAGACGGCGTTCTCCCGCCGCAGAGCCGCCAGTTCCTCGCGTTCGCCGCTGGTCAGGCCATCCCGCTCGCCGGCATCGACCTCGGCCTGTTTCACCCAGTCACGCACCGCGGTCTCGGTCAGATCGAAGTCCTTGGCGATCTGGCCGACCGAGCGGTCACCGCGTCGGCACAGCCCTACGATCTCCGCCTTGAACTCCGGCGTGAACGAGCGACGAGGGCGAGGCTTCTTCTTCCCCATGCTCTCCATGATGGACATCCTCCCGGGGCTGAACCCCTGACCTCGGATGTCCGTCAAAGCGGATCAAGCCCAGTCAACTACTGGTGTCAGTCGCCGCACTCGGTCTTAACAAGGGGAGCTTCGCCGTTGGGCATGACTTGGAAGACCATGGCGTGATGTCGGAGCCGTCAGGAACACATCACTTCGGCGTCGCGCCCTCGCAGCTCTCCGAAACTTCCACCACTTCGAAGATCACCGGGAATTCGGTGATCTGCTGGTTCGGGCCCGGCTGGGAGTTGCAGATCTTCCACGCGGCTGGGTCGTCCACCGAACGGTCCTGTCCGCTCGCGTCTTTGAAGGTCATGTCGAGTTCGGAGCTCATCTGCTCGTACGCGCGCCCGGCGTTGCCGCCGATGACATCGGGCATGGTGGCGGCGACGGGCTTGGGGTCTGCCGAACGACGCGTCTCGGCGGCCCCCGAGCTAGTCGTGGTACTCGCCGAGACGTCCGACACGGATGACGCTCCACAGCCAGTGACTGAGGCCAGGAGAGTGGCGACGAGGGCGGGTCTCAGAAGCTTGGTGACGGGCATGTCATGTTCCCCCCAGCGTGACGGCAGTTCCGAACAGTATTCAATCCGATGATCGTGTCCAGTCACAGCTCGACCAGCGGAACGGCTCGGGACCGAGTGATCGCGGCCAAGCCTGTTCCCTGCCACCCTTCCCACCACCCACCCCAGCTCCCCTCCCGTCCGCCGTCGACCCACACACCGTGGAGCGCGCGTGGTTCATCGCGTCCAGGTGGAGCGCCCCACTGTACGAACGACCTGGACGCCATGGGCCGCGTCTGCTCGGCTCCGCCTGGGCCGACGGTGGACGGGATGGGAGCCCACCACGCACGCCACGATGCGCCTGCGGCCGGGAAACCGGTGCCGGCCGATCCCCCGCCGGAGGCATCGTCTTGACTCTGAGCCGCGCTCCGCGGTGCTCGACTCATGGCCACTGGCCCTATCCACATGTGGGCGCGCGTCGGCGCAGCCCGCGCAGAGCGGGCCGAAGGCAGGAGCGTTGCGCGGAGCGGAGCCGGGAGCGCGCCCGGCGGAGCGGAGCGCAGCCGGGGCTTGATGAAGGAGAGAAGGTTTTGTCCCGCTGGGATGAGGCGCTGTCCGTCATGACATGGCGCAGCGCGCGTATGGCCGTCCTGCCCCCACACGCCTTCGAGACGCCCACGGGACAGCGGGTCTACGACAACCGGCACACGCGCCTGACCAAGTGACTCAACGACGGGATCCCGCCCGCCCAGGTGACGGACTGAGCCGGCAACAGCGTCCCGGCGTGACGACGTTCCTGGCGACCTACGCCCGATGCGTCGACGGGCAGCTTCCCGACCTGAAACGGCGCGCCTCGAAGCCGCGGGAGATCTCCCCGAGCCGCCCGACGCGGGCTGAGGCCGGCCGCCCAAAAATTCGACACGTATCCGACACAGCCACCCGCGAAAACCCGGTGACAGCCGGACGGCCCCGGACCTTCCCCTTGATCATCGGGGAGGTGTTCGGGGCTTCGTCGGTCCGAGGGAAACTTGCCCTGACCTGCAAAAAGCCCTCCCAAAGGGGAGGGCGGAGACTTGCGCCCCCGGCAGGACTCGAACCTGCGGCCAAGCGCTTAGAAGGCGCCTGCTCTATCCACTGAGCTACGGGGGCCGGGTGTGGTGGCCGGTGTGCAGTGCCCGGGTGTGGGCCGATCCGTGACCTTGTCGGGGACAAGGATAGGGCTCCCGGGTCCTTGTCCCTGGCGCTTCGCCTCCGTGGCTCGATGTGGAGGTTCAGTGAAGCGGTCCTGATAATCGCAGGCAGGTACGAATCATGCACCGCTTTTGGCGCCCGGCGCCCCGGGTGTTGTGCACTCGTTATGCCTGTACCCCAGTCGCCCCTTCCACCCCGATGTGTCCTGTCGGCGCGCAGGCGTGGCCATATGCTTCAGAAAGCCTCCAAAATTGGGCATTCTTCGCATGTGGTGACCTTGGACGTACGGCCCCAGCTGCTCGACGCACTCTCCGCCCTGCGCGACCGTGTCGCCGCCGCACGCTTCCCGCTGCCCCTGGCGGGGGCTCCACGCGCGCGTGCCAACCGCGACGAACTGCTCGCACAGCTCAACGACTATCTGGTGCCCCGGTTGAGAGACCCCGAAGCGCCACTTCTGGCCGTGATCGGTGGATCCACCGGCGCGGGTAAATCCACCCTGGTCAACTCCCTCGTGGGACGCCGGGTCAGCGAGGCCGGGGTGCTCCGGCCGACGACCCGTACGCCGGTACTGGTGTGCCATCCGGAGGACCATCACTGGTTCAGCGGAATGCGGGTGCTGCCCGACCTCACACGTGTGTGGTTGCCCCACCAGGAGCCCGGCGACGACCTGGCCACACCCGTCGAGCGAGGCGAACGGGTGCTGCGGGTCGAGACCGTCGACACCCTCCCCCGCGGTCTCGCCCTGCTCGACGCCCCCGACGTCGACTCCCTGGTCGCCGACAACCGCGTACTCGCCGCGGAACTGATCAGCGCGGCCGACATCTGGGTCATGGTGACCACAGCCGCGCGATACGCCGATGCCGTGCCCTGGCACCTGTTGCGCACCGCCAAGGAGCACAGGGCGACCCTGGTCACCGTCCTCGACCGGGTGCCCCACCAGGTGGTGTCCGAGGTCTCGCGGCAGTACGGCGCGCTGCTGACCAAGGCCGGGCTCGGCGAGGTGCCCCGATTCACGGTGCCCGAGCTGCCCGAGTCGGCGTGGGGCGGCGGCCTGCTGCCCGCCTCCGCCGTCGCGCCGTTGCGTACGTGGCTCGTGCACCAGACGCAGGATCCCGGCGCCAGACGCCAGGCGATGGCCCGTACCGCGCATGGGGTCCTCGACTCCCTGAAGGTCCGGATGCCGGAACTGGCGAGCGCGGCCGCGGCACAGTACGCCGCCGCGCTGCGGCTCACCGCGGCCGTCGACGGTGCGTACGACAGGGAGCACGCGCGCGTGCAGGGGCGTTTGCAGGCCGGTGCCGTGCTCGCCGGGGACGCGCTCAAGCGGTGGCGCGCCTATCCGCTGGACTGCACCGCCGGCGAACTGCTCGACTCGCTCGTCGAGAGTCTTGCCGCCCTGATGCTGTGCACCGTCACGGCCGCCGACGAACGGGTGGACGAGGCGTGGCGACACGAACCGGCCGCGCGGGTGCCCGAGCTGACGGACCGTGATCCGGCCCTGGAAAGCCCCGAGCATCGGATCGGGGTCGCCGTACGACGGTGGCGGCGGGTCCTGGAGGAGTACGCCGAGGAAGAGGTCGGTCACCTCGACAAGAGCGCGGCCCCGGACGCCGAGACCGTCGCCGCGCTGGTCGCCACCACGCTCCTGGGCGGGCAGCGGGCGCAGACCGCGGGTGAGCAGCTCGCCGACCGGATCGGCGCACAGGGTGCCCTGCGACTGTGCGAACGGGGCGGAAACCTCCTCACGGAGTACCTCGACCAGACGCTGCACACCGAGCGCGAACGGCGCCTGGCCCCGCTCGACGCCCTCGACGTCCATCCGGAGCCCCAGTCCGAACTCATCGCCGCGCTGTCCGTAATGCAGAAGGAGAGGTGACCGCGATGACCGCCGTCACAGACCACACGGACCACTCGGATCACACAGATCGCTCAGATCGCTCAGATCGCTCAGATCATGCCGAACAGACTGATCGCGCCGACCACATCGACCGCACCGGAGACAGGCCCTCCGAAGACGGCGTGTCGGACCACGGCATGTCGGACCACGGCGTGTCCGAGCGAGACGCCGCTGCCCAGGACACCTCCACCCAGGGGGCAGCGGGCACCGGCGAGGTGATCGCGGCCAGGGATCCCGCGCCTGGGTCGTCCCGGCACGGCCACAAGGACCACGGGGGCCACGGAACCCATGAGCCGTACAAGACCGGCGAGGCTCATGAAACCCGTGAGACCCGTGAGGCCGCCGAGGCCGCCGAGAACCGTGCCCTGGACACCCCTCACCACGCCGACCACACACACCCGGAGCCCGACCCGGCACACACGCGCGTGCAGGACGAAGCCGCGCACGCGCGCGTGAAGGGCGACGGCACCCCCGTCCGTAGCGAACCCGAGTCCGTCTGGGACGACGGGCTGATCGCCCGCCGCGCGTCCGACGCTCCCAGCGGCCAGGAAACCCCGGCACCGGAGAACAGGACCGCCGCACAGGCCCCCCCGCCCCCTCTCGCGTACGACGGCCCCCTGCGCTCGCGCCTCGACGCGCTCCGGGAGCTGGTCGGGCTGTCACGCGCCCGTCTCGACGGCAGGACGCTCGCCGAGGCGGGCAGGGTTCTCGACGAGGCGGCCGCGCGGCGCAAGCTCTCCGGGCAGCACACCGTCGTCGCCATCGCCGGAGCCACCGGCAGCGGCAAGTCGCAGCTCTTCAACGCGCTGGCCGGGGTGACCATCTCCGAGACCGGTGTCCGCAGGCCGACCACCGCGGCACCCATCGCGTGCAGTTGGAGCGACGGCGCGGCGACGCTCATCGACCGGCTCGGCATCCCGGGGCGGCTGCGCAGGCGCCCTCTGCAGAGCCCGGAGGCGGAGGCCCAGTTGCACGGTCTCGTCCTGGTCGACCTGCCTGACCACGACTCCGCCGCCGTCCAGCACCGCGAACACGTGGACCGCATCCTGGCACTCGTCGACGCGGTCATCTGGGTCGTGGATCCCGAGAAGTACGCGGACGCCATGCTTCATGAACGCTATCTACGGCCCATGGCGGGACACGCGGAGGTCTCCTTCGTGGTCCTCAACCAAGTGGACCGGCTGCCCGGCGAGGCCGCCGACCAGGTCCTCGACGACCTGCGCAGGCTGCTCGACGAGGACGGGATCGCGCTGGGCGAGTACGGCGAACCGGGCGCGACCGTGCTCGCGCTGTCCGCGCTCACCGGGGACGGCATCGGAGAACTGCGGGAGGCACTCGGGCAGTTCGTGGCCGAGCGCGGCGCCGCCGCACGGCGCATTGCGGCCGATCTCGACGCGGCCGCCACTCGGCTGCGGCCGGTGTACGCGACCGGCCGGCACACGGGGCTCAGCGAGGAGGCGCGCGACGAGTTCTCGGACCGGCTGGCGGACTCGGTGGGTGCCACCGCGGCCGGCCAGGCGGCCGAGCGCGCGTGGCGCCGCAACGCCAACCGCGCCTGCGGCACCCCCTGGCTGCGGCTGTGGCACTGGTGCCAGGACCGGCGCGACCCGCCGACCGGACGGCACGCACTGCGGGTGCCCACCGACGAGGAGGCCACGGCCCGCCAGCGCGTCGAGCAGGCCGTCCGTACGGTGGCGGACCGGGCGGCCCATGGTCTCCCCGCGCCCTGGGCCATGGCGGTGCGTGAGGCGGCCGTACGCGGTGCGCAGGGGCTGCCGGAAGCTCTGGACGAGATGGCGACACGTGCCACGACTCCGGCGGGACGGCCGCCGCGGCCGGGCTGGTGGCCGGTCGCCGTTCTCGCCCAGGCGTCGATGACGATCCTTCAGATCGTGGGCGGGCTGTGGCTGCTGGGTCAGATCATCGGGTTCATGGCGCCGAACCTCTGGGTCCCGGTGCTGCTGATGGTGGCGGGCATCATCGGCGGTCCGTTCGTCGAATGGAGCAGCAGACTGGCGGCACGCGGGCCGGCCCGACGGTACGGACTCGACGCGGAACGACGATTGCGCGAGGCCGCCGCCGGGTGCGGGCGGGCGCGGGTCCTGGATCCGGTGGCCGCGGAGTTGCTGCGGTACCGGGAGGTACGGGAGCAGTTCGGACGGGTCACGGGGGCGACGGTCGGTTAGCCGGAGCCGGCTGCTCGCCCGTGGCCGGCCGGCCGGAGCAGGTCGCTTGTCCGGGCCGGTCGGTGAACAGAGACCGCCGGTGGACTGGGGACGCCACCGCGACCGAACACGCCGCACTCCCACGGGTGACGCGGTTGTCCACAATCCTCGGGCGGTGCACAGCGTCCAGCGGGCTCGGCCCGGCGAAGGCAGTCTGGATTCGCGGCGATCGCAGCGCATGCGATCGCCGGGACAGACACAGCCGTACGGGAGAGAGGTCCGGGCATGAACGAGACGATGGTCTGCGCGGTGGGCAACGTGGCGACACAGCCGGTGTACCGAGATCTGGCGAACGGAGCTTCGGCGAGGTTCCGCCTCGCGGTGACCGCGCGGTACTGGGACCGCGAGAAGAACACGTGGACGGACGGCCACACCAACTTCTTCACCGTGT
The DNA here is from genome assembly GCF_040608315.1 of Streptomyces sp. NPDC005195. Taxonomy (NCBI): domain Bacteria; kingdom Bacillati; phylum Actinomycetota; class Actinomycetes; order Kitasatosporales; family Streptomycetaceae; genus Streptomyces; species Streptomyces sp. NPDC005195. The sequence goes on along the minus strand of NZ_JBEXHZ010000002.1, from coordinate 12,251 downwards.
GGGCCAATCGAGCGCTCGCCACCAACGTGGGGGCGTCCTTGTCGGTGGGTGATCCCGTCATCGTGCAGGGCAGGCTGAAGGTACGCACCGAGGTGCGCGAGGGGCAGAGCTGGACGTCGGCGGACATCGACGCGGTGGCGATCGGCCACGACCTCTCCCGCGGCACGTCGGCCTTCCGGCGCCCGCACAAGGAAGGTGACACATCGCCCGCCCCTCGGCCCGAGCCCAACTGGGAGACGGGGCCCGGCAGTCCGTCCGAGGCCGCTTCCCCTCGGCAGGCGGTACCGGCGGGGGTGACCTGAGACCGGATCGGGACGGTCGCGTGCGCGTCCGGACAGCGGACGCGGCGACGGTGCCGCCGCCGTGCGCATCCCGGTCACCGGACGGTCCGGCCGAACTGCGGCTTATCGACATATACATGAGACTTCGTCATGGAGTGCCTCTCCGGCACCGTCATGGATTTGTCGATAGGCGCAGCTCACAGCCTTGCTGACCGATAACGATTCCGATTCGGATCGGTTATCGGATGGAATGCCCGGGGAGCGTGGTGCGCCGCGTCCTTAGGATGCCGGGCATAGCTCACGGGGCTTCTGATTCTGCTGGCGGGACCATCCCCCATGTCAACGGGTCCTGCTCGAAGGGGAATTCTGTGTTTTCTGCGCTCTCCGCGCTCTCCGCGTTCTGTGCGTTCTCTCCGCTCTCCGCGGCGTCCACGGCGGCGGCGCGCAGGCGAGGGGCCGGCCGCCTCCTCGCCGCGACGGTGGTGTCAGGACTCGTCGCCGCCGGAGCGATGGTCACCGCGGGTACGGCCGTCGCGGACGAGGTCCCGCAGAGTCAGGGCGGCGCGACCGCGACCATCACCGGTCTGAAGACGTACGGGTCCGCGGTGATCCACGACAACGGCCAGGACCAGCAGGTGTCGGCGGGTCTGTTCGAGATGTCCGTCGACAACGGCGGCATGCTGCAGACCTACTGCATCGACCTCCACAACCCGACCCAGCGGGACGCCAAGTACCAGGAGACGTCCTGGAGCGGCACGTCGTTGAACGGCAACAAGGACGCGGGCCGCATCCGCTGGATCCTGCAGCACTCCTACCCGCAGGTGAACGACCTGGCGGCACTGGCCGGGAAGGCCGGCGCGAGCGGCCTCACCGAGCAGGACGCCGCGGCCGGCACACAGGTGGCCATCTGGCGGTACTCGGACGGTGCCGACGTGGACGCGGTGAACCCGCGGGCGGAGAAGCTCGCGGACTATCTGCAGAAGAGCGCGCGGAGCGTGCCGGAGCCCAAGGCCTCACTGACCCTCGATCCTCCCGCGATCGCCGGTCACGCCGGCGAGAAGGTGGGCCCGATCACGGTGCACACCGACGCGGACAGCGTGACGGTGACACCGCCCGCGGACGCCTTCGCGAGCGGCGTGAAGGTCGTCGACAAGGACGGCAGGCCGATCACCTCCGCGGCCAACGGCAGCCGGCTCTACTTCGATGTGTCGAAGGACGGCGCGGACGGCGCGGACGGCTCGGCGGCCCTGTCCGTGCAGGCGTCGACAACCGTGCCGGTCGGCCGGGCCTTCGCCTCGCAGACCCGCAGCCAGACGCAGATCCTGGCCGGCTCCAGCGAGTCGACGGTCTCCGCGACGGCGACGGCCACCTGGGCCGCGGAGGGCGCGATACCCGCGCTCTCCGCCGAGAAGAACTGCGCCGAGGGCGGTGTGGACGTCACGGCGGCCAACGCGGGCGACGCGCCGTTCACCTTCGAGCTGATGGATGGCGAGCACACTGTCGCGGCCGGCGAGTCCCTGACGGTGACGGTCCCACTGCGGGAGGACCAGGCATACGCCTTCGCGGTCACGGGCGCGAACGGCTTCGAGAAGCGGTTCACCGGCATGTTCGACTGCAAGACGCAGGGCAGCGCGAGCGACGTCACGACCCAGACGGTCGGTGAGCCCAGTCCGGCCGCGTTGGACGCCACCTCCACCGGGGGTACCGACCTCGCCGAGACAGGCGGCTCCACCGCGACCCCGATCATCGCGGGCACCGCCATCACCCTGGTCGTCGTGGGTGGCGGGATCATGTTGCTCCTCCGCCGGGAGAACACGCCGACGCGGGACTGAACAGGCGGCGGACAGGCACTGAGCGGCACTGCACCTTGGCAACTCAACAGCGAGTGACCGCGAGCACCGTGCCCTCGTGACCCCCGCGGCCCCGGCCCGCCCTCCAGGCGTCCGGGGCCACGTCCCTCTCCGGCCTCCATGCCGTCGCTCGCACACGGCAGGCGGCTCTGTCGGGACCCCTCCACCTCTCCGAAGACCGCACCCGTCAGGGCCCAGCCACCTCTCACGGCAGACCGCCCCCGTCAGGCCGCCGCGTCGACCAGCCCGCAGCGCTCGGCGTCCGACAGCGAGGCGATGAGCGAGGTACGGGCACGAGCCACGCGTGAGCGGACCGTGCCGACCGGGCAGTCGCTCACCAGGGCCGCCTCCGCGTAGGGCAGCCCGAGGAGTTGTGTCAGCACGAAGGCCTCCCGGCGCTCCTCGGACAGTCCGGCGAGCAGGTCGTCGAGCGCGACGCCTTCGTCGAAGCCCGGCAGGCCACGCGGCTGGGCGCGTTCGACGGCGAGTCGCCAGTCGTCGAGGTCGGCGGGCCGGGGCCGCGTGGCCGCGCTCCGGAAGCTGTCGATCACGGCACGGCGCGCGATGGCCAGCAGCCAGGCGCGGGCCGAGGAGCGGCCCTCGAAACGGTGCAGGCTGCCGAGGGCGCGCAGGAAGGTGTCCTGGGCCAGGTCGTCCGCGGTCTGTGGGTCCGCGCCGAGATAGGCGACGTAGCGGCGTACGTCTCGGTGGAGGGCGCGGACGAAATGGTCCACCGCTTCGGGGTCGCCGCCGCGGGCGGCCATCGCCCAGGCCGTCAACGAGGCGTCACGTGAGGTGGGCAGGGCAGGAGTCGTCACCTGGTGTCCTTCTCGGGTCATCCGGGATCCGGCCCCCTGACACGCAGATGGGCCGGGGGTCCGGTGAGGGAGACGGCCGCGCACGAAAGCGCGGCCGGGCCCGGGACGCACGATGGTCGCCCCGGGATACCGGCTGTCGTCAGACGACAGCGGTCCCGGCGGGCGGGCCCCGAGAAGTGATCGCGTGGACGAGAAGGAGCAGACGCGGAGCGCGCGCCGGGCGATGACGGCACAGGCGCGGGCCCGGACGGCCCACCGGGGCGGGCAGCGCGAGGAGCAACCGCAGTGGGGCGGCCAGCCGGGCCGCGAGGGCCCGCAGGATACGGAAGGCGGCGCGCTCTCCGTGCGCGAGCCAGAGGCCGCAGAGCAGGGCGGCCACCAGGTGGGCGGCGAACATGCCGAGCGAGGAGGCGCCGCCCTCCCCGTCACCCATGTGGTCCATGACCCCCATGACCCCCATGTTCATGGAGTCCATGTGAGCGGGCCCCATGGGCATCGCACCCATGGACATGGCGCCAGTGGACCTGAAGCCCATGGACATGGAGCCCATTCCCGGGGTGCTCGTCGTGTGGGCGGCGAATGCCGACGCCTGGGCGAGCGAGAACGCCGAGTGGAGTGCCGCCTGAGTGACCATCACCGTGGTGACGATCAGGGGCAGACCCCGCTCCCGGCCGGCCAGGCCCCACCCCGTGACGCCGATCACCACGACCGAGGCACCGAGGACCAGCGGAGGCACCTCGCCGCCGGACATCATCATGTGTCCCAGGGCGGCGAGCAGCACACAGACGGCGGCGAACACCGCTGCCCGTACCGTGCGCGAACACCACCCAGCTGTCATGGCGGCCTCATCCTCGCATCCGGGTGCCGGTCGTCACGGAGAGGTACGGAAATTTCGTACGCCCCGCTCATCCCCGGGCCAGGCTCCACTCATGCGGGGGCGGCCCGTGCCGGGGGGACGGACCTGGACGGACCTCAGCAGTCCAGGACCGTCCCTCCGGCACGGGCCGCCCCCGGTGATGCCGGTGGTACCGGACGGTCTCGTGCCCCTGAGCGGGCCTCTGTACCCCGAGCGGACCCCTGCGATCCTGGGCGCGCCACTGTGTGATCCTCGGCGGCCGACGGGGCGAGGACTGTCCGCTCGCCGAGTTACGAACCGGTGTTGCGGCCGCGTACGAGGGCGAACGCCGCCGCGCCCAGGCCGAGGACGCCCACGACCAGCCCGGCGATGCCCAGGCCTCGCGCCGTGGAGTCACTGCTCGACGCCGAACTCCCGGTCGCGGAGGCCGGAGCCGAGCTCGACGCCGACGACGTGTCAGAGCCCGAACCCGAGTCCGAACTCGACCCCGAATCCGCGGTCGAGCCCGCACCGGAGTCCGCGTCGGAACCGCTGTCCCCCGCCGCCTTGGCGGTGAGGGCGAGTACCGGTGCCGGGTTCTCCGGCTCCTCCCCGCCCTTCTGCGTCTCCTCGATCCAGCGGGCGACGTTGCCGTCCGAGTACGTCTGCAACGTCTTGAACGCCAACTGACCCGCGTCGTCGGGAAGTTGCCCGAAAGCGACGTCGAAGTCCTGGTACTGGCCGTGCCGGATCCGGCCGCCGGTCCAGGTGATCTCCGAGACGGCCTCGGTGATGGTGCCGTCGTCGGTCTTGACGGGGGTCTTGAGCTTCGTGGTCGTCACCTTCGCCGTCCAGCCACCCTGGGGGGTGACGAGCACTCCGAGGACCGGGTGGTCCGTCGGGAGGAAGACCTGCACCTTCGTGGTGCTGGCGGTGTCCTCCTCGTTGGGCACGCGGAAGGTCAGGACACCGTCCGTGGCTCCCTTGGCGTAGCTCTCGGGGTGGACGGTCACATGCGCGGAGGCGGCACCGGCGGCGGTCAGGATCCCGGCCGCGGTGAGGGCGGTGACGAGGCCGGCGCGGCGCAGGGTGGTGCGCATCGGGGACATCGGGGACATCGGCGGAACTCCGTACTGGTGGGATTGCGGTCAGGGCGCGTACGACAGCCGTGGCGGTGGTCCCCGGCGTGAGACCGCGTGCCGCAGCAGTACCTGCCGAAGCGGCCCGGGCGCGGCGGCGTTCGGGCAGACGACGTCCGGCCGGACCGGGCCGGCCGGCGGTCCCGTCCGCACCCGCAACCAGGCGGCGAGCCCTGGCACCAGGGCGACGGCATGGCGCAGCAGGCACCAGAACGCCGCTTCACCGCACCGCAGCCACCAGGTCGCCAGCACTGCGGCCGCCACATGGGCCGCCGTGGCGTGCGGAGTCATGGCGTGCAGGGTCATGGCGTGCGCATGCGGGTGCCCCATGGACATGCCTTGCATGTCCATCGTCATCCGCGGCCGGGCCGCCTCGAAGGCGAAGTGCAGTCCGGCCTGGGTGGCCAGCATCGCGCCGCCGATCCCGAGGAGTGAGCGTTCGCGCCCGCTCAGCAGACAACCGGCCGCGAACACGGCGAGGAATCCGGCGCCGTCCGCCCACAGCGGCGGTGCCTCCCCCGAAGCGAGCCCGTGACCGCCCGCGGCCAGCAGCACGCACAGCACGGCGAACACCGCCGCGCGCAGGCTCCGTACCTCTGGGGACGCACTCATGAAGCCCAGATACTGCCACGGGGAGCGAACGGCCGTCGTGGCTTCCCCTTCAGTCACCTCCCGCGGGGGCTCCGCGGTGGCCTCCGAACGCCTCTCGGCTAGGCTCCGGTCGAGCCTGGGAGGGACCTGACATGCGACTTCGCTGCGCTGTGCTCGACGACTACCAGGGAGTGGCGACCGAGATCGTCGACTGGTCGCCGGTCGCGGACGACGTCGAGGTGGCCGGGTTCCGCGAACACCTCGCCGACGAGGACGCGCTGGCCGCCGCGCTCGCGGACTTCGACATCGTCGTGACCCTGCGCGAGCGGGTGCCCTTCCCCGCCTCGTTGCTGGCCCGGCTGCCCCGCTTGAAGCTGCTGATCGCCTCCGGGATGCGCAACACGGTGATCGACTACGCGGCCGCCGAGGCGCACGGGGTGACCGTGTGCGGCACTCCGAGTTCCTCGACGCCCCCGGTCGAGCTGACGTGGGCGCTGCTGCTGGGTCTCGCGCGGGGGCTCGTCGAGGAGAACGGCGCGTTGCGGGCGGGCGGCTCCTGGCAGAGCACCGTGGGCGCCGATCTGCACGGACGCCGGCTGGGTCTGCTCGGGCTCGGGAAGATCGGCGGCAGGGTGGCGCGGGTGGGCCTCGCGTTCGGGATGCGGGTCGGCGCGTGGAGCCGGAACCTCACGGAGGAGCGCGCCACGGAGGTCGGGGTGGAACGGGTGGACTCGAAGGAGGAGTTGCTCGCGGGCAGCGACTTCGTCTCCGTGCACCTCGCACTGGGGGAGAGCACCCGCGGCCTGGTGGGCGCCGCCGAACTGGCCCTCCTCAAACCGACCGCCTATCTCGTCAACACCTCGCGCGCGGCGATCGTCGACCAGGACGCGCTGCTCATGGCCCTGCGCGAGGGGCGGATCGCGGGGGCCGGTGTGGACGTGTTCGAAGTCGAGCCCCTTCCCGCCGACCACCCCATGCGCACGGCGCCGCGTCTTCTCGCCACTCCCCATCTGGGCTATGTGTCGCGAGCCAACTACGAGACGTACTACGGCGGGGCGGTCGAGGACATCCGGGCCTTCCTCGCGGGCAGGCCCGTGCGCCTCCTCGGCTGAGGCCGCAGCCGCGGCCGCATCGGACCGGACCGGACCAAACAGGACCTGGACCGGACCAAACAGGATCGGACCTGGACCAGACCCTGCCACTGCCACTGCCCTAGCCCCAGCCCCAGCCCCAGCCCCAGCCCCAGCCCCTGAATCGTCGGTTCAGACCTGTGCCGGCCGCCAGTAGAAGCCGTTCTGCCGGGTCAGATGGCGCAGGTCCACGAGGTGACGCCGCAGGGTCACATGGTCGACCGGCGCGTCCTCGCACCAGGCGCGCAGCTTCTCGTTGACGGTCCGCTCGGGGTACTCGACGCCCGGTTCGAAGGTCTGCTCGGCGATGTGCCGGAGTACGACCAGCTTGCGCTGCCACTGGGCGGGCAGCCGGACCAGGCGCCCGCCGCGTACGAAGGTCCGCAGGACGGCCTCGGTCCGCTCGTCCTCGGAGCCGTGGGTCTCCGCAGGCGTCCGTGTGCCGCGTGCGAACTGCCTGAAGTGGCCGTAGGCGACGGCCAGTCCCCCGTCGTCGGTGATGACGTCCTGGCTCAGGAGCCGGCGCAGTGCCGTGGTCGCGTCCCTCGGGGAGAGTCCCGCCCGCTCCATGACCTTCGTGGGCGTGTCCGCGCCGAGGGCCACAGCGGCGAAGGCGCGGACCCGGGTCTCCTCGGCGAACAGCCCGGCCAACGGGTCGACCGGCGTCTCGATCGGCGGATCGAGCGGCGGGTTGGTCGGCGGATCGACCGGCGGGTTGGTCGATGAAGAGGTCGACAAGTCGGTAGGCATGCCCGGCAGGCTAATTGAGGGCGCGGTGCGGGCCGTAGTGATTTTCCGCCCGCGACACCTGCCCGCGACGCCCGCCCGGGCACGTCTCGGCGGCGAGCGGCCGGTGCGGGACGGGAGATCCCCCGGCGTACGCCGTGACCGGCCGTGGGCGGGCGCGTTGAAGGGGGAGTGCGGTCGCGCTCGAGCAGCCGCGCTCACCGATCCAAAGGAGAAACGTGATGTCTCGCATCGCGAAGGCAACCGGTGTCGTTCTGGGCACGGGCGCCGTGGTCCTCGGCGGGGCAGGTCTTGCCATGGCGGACGCGGGGGCCCAGGGTGCGGCCATCGGCTCCCCCGGCGTCCTTTCGGGCAACGTCATCCAGGTCCCGGTCAACGTGCCGGTCAACCTCTGCGGCAACACCATCAACGTCGTCGGTCTGCTGAACCCGGCCTTCGGCAACACCTGCGCCAACCTCGGCGGCTCCCCCATCACGGGCACCCCCGGCCCGAGCAGCTCCGACTCCGGCTACGGCAACTGACCGTCGTACGGACGAGGAAGGCCCCCGCAGCATGTGCTGCCGGGGGCCTCGCCATGACCGGGACGACGCCGCTTCCCACGCGAGCGGACAGCGGCGGGGGCTACGCGTACCGGTAGATCCGGCTGTGGTCCTCCAGTTCGTCCGGCGTGACGTCCCAGGGAGGCATCCGCTCATGCCGGGCGACGATCCGTCCGTGCTGGTCGTTGCCGGGGCCCGGCGGCCGGGCGGGCAGGTAGCGGGCACCGCGATGGCGTTGCCGCCAGCGGGACCACTGGAGGTCCACGAAGGCGTGGTGCAGCCAGAAGACGGGATCGTTGACCGAGGCGCCGCCGAGCATGACGCCGCCGACCCAGCGGTGGACCCGGTTGTGGTTGCGCCAGGCCACGCTGCCGGACCCGCGTCCCCACCCTTCGAGCTTGTTGCGGAAGCCCTTGGCGGACGTGGAGTTCCAGGGGGCGGTGTCGTAGACGGGGTCGGCGAGGGCCGAGTCCAGTTCACGCTTCGTGGGCAGCTCGAACGGGTTCTGCCGGCGCCCTAAGTCGCGGGTGAGGTAGGCGCCGTCGGTCACCCCCTCCTTGATCGTCCACTTCCCGTGGGCGTAGGCGAAGGGCCCGGTCATGACCTGGCGGTCGGAGCGCCGCCCGTTGCCTCCGAGCAGGTCCGCGGTCCAGGGCACGGAGGACGGCTTCCGCTCCCGCGTCCAGTCCCAGTAGGGCACGCTCACCGCGGAGTCCACGCGGCGAAGCGCCCGCTCCAGCTCCAGCAGGAACCGCCGGTGCCAGGGCAGGAAGGAGGGCGCCATGTGGGCCGAGCGCAGGCCCCGGTCGCCGTCCGCCACGTAGTACTCGATGTGCATCCGCACGAAATCGTCGTACTCGCCCCGGCGTTTGATCTCCAGCATCGCGGCGACGAACCGGCGACGCTCCGCGCCCGTCAGTTCGCTGACGTTCCTACGCGTGTACGCCATGGTGGCCGCTCCCCTCCGCCTCCACGCCGCGAAGCTGCTCCGAGGGGCCCAGCTCGTCGACCGCCGCACGCGCGGCCGCCAGCGCGGTCGGATACGACTGGTAGTGGTCCACCATGCTCAGATAACTGCCGTCCGCGCGGCGCATCAGGTGCAGCGGCCGGCCGTCCACGGTGACCTGCCACTCACCGCCGCCGGCCTCGGCACGGCCGCCCGCTCCGGTCCTGGCGCCCAGGATGTGGCGGCCGTGGTACACCTCGTCGAACGAGAGGTCGTCGGGGCTGGGCAGGTGCGGGGGCCACGACGCGGTGACGACGGGGGCCAGCACCGCGGCGGCCGCCGACGCCAGCAGACCGTGCATCACGCCCCTCCGGGTCACCGGCACTCTGCTCGACACTCTGCTGCTGACGGACATGGTTCTCTCCTCGGCGGATTCGGTCGGATGAAGCGGCGGTGATCCACACGGCCCACGGCTCGTGGTGCGGTTACGTTCCCGTTCCCGTTCCCGTTCCCATGCCCATGCCCATGCCCATGCCCGTGCCCAGGCCGGCCTCCGGCGCCGTCTTCGGCGCCGTCTTCGGCGGCGGTGTGAGGACGGCGTCCTGAAGGAGCTTCGGGTCGGGCATGCCGAGGTGTTCGGGGTTCGGCGCGGTGAGCGGGGCGTCCAGGGAGAGTCCGGGGGGCGGGGTCGCCAGGTCGGCCGCGGACGCGTCGAGCCCGAGGTGACCGAAACCCTTCCCGGGGACGTGCGGCAGGGTCGTCCGTACGTCCGCCCCCGGCGGCCCGGCGCTGACGGGCAGTTGTGGCACGGCCCCGGCCGGGAGCAGCCGGCCCCCCACGTACCGCGGCCCTTCGGGACTGCCCGGCATGGGCACCGGCGGTTGCCCGGCGATCTCGGGCGCGGGCAGGTTGAGGCCCCGTTCCGCACCGTCCAGGGGTGCGGGGACAGGAACCGTCCGGGCGGCCACGACCGGGGTCGCGGCGGCGGCGCCGATCACTGCCCCGACACCGGTCACGACGACGGCGAGAGTTCCTCGAGCGGTCGGCTTCATCCCAGGTACGGTCCCTTTCAGGATTCGGGGAATCCGGGTCCGTACCGGGTAACGACCCCACGGACCCCGCGGACGCGTTCCTCTCGGGATTCCCCCGGCGGCCTCAATGATCAGCTCGTCCAGAAATCCCACCACCGGGTCAGGATCAGCATGCCGATGACGCCGACGTGCAGCAGGGGAAAGACCCAGGTGAATTCACCCAGGAATCCCCTCAGCCATTGAGGTGCGGGCAGGAAATCATTTCGTACGTTGAATGAGGTCACGTACCAGAACATGATGATCGTGGCGACCCAGGCCAGCGAGCACCACAGGCACAGCGAGTTGATGCGGTACAGCGACTGGAACTGCAGCCAGGTGCAGAATCCGACGCCGAAGAGGGTGCCGGCGTTGAAGGTCAGCCAGTACCAGCGCGGGAAGGCGGCCCGCGCCAGCAGGCTGACCCCGACGCAGATCACGATGCCGTACGCCACCAGGCCCAGCATCGGGTTGGGGAACCCGAAGGCCGAGGCCTGCGCGCTCTTCATGATGTTGCCGCAGGAGACGACCGGGTTCAGGCTGCACCCCGGCACGAAGTTCGGGTTCTCCAGCAGCTTGAACTTGTCGATCGTGATGACCCACGCGGCGAGCAGACCGGCCGCACCGGTGATCACCAGCAACAGGGCGAGCGCACGGCTGCCCCCCGCGGTCCGGGGCATCAGCCGCGCAGGCTGCGCGCGGGCAATAGCACGTGCGCCGCGCTGAGCAGGGTTTCCTCGTCACCCGCGAACGCGCTCAGGCTCTCGGGGGCGACGGGCCTGCCCGGCTCCGCCTCGGGCCAGGCCCGGGTGGCGAACAGGAAATAGGCGTAGCCGCGTTCACCGACCGCTGCGAGCCACTCCGGTGGTACGACGCACTGGGCGTTGAGGTACGGCATGGTGACGACGGCCTGGCCGGCCTCGACGAGAAGGGTGAGCGGCAGGCTCGGCTGCCGGGATCCGTCGAGGAGCGTGTCGCCGATGGGCAGACCGTTGTTGCGCAGCAGTTCCTCGATGGCGACCGTGGAGGCGCCGGGGCCGCCCTCTCCGTCGCCCAGGGAATAGGCGAGGAGATAAGGCATGTCTCCGTCAGGGGCTTCACCACTGAAAGCCATGACGGCGAGCGTGCCGAGATCGGCGGCCCGGAAAGGACGCGTTTCGCTTGAGGTTGAGGTCACCGCGGAACCTTATCGACGCACCCGAACGGACCTGACGCTTTCTCACTCGACCGGGCGACAAGCGGGTGGGCGACCACACGAAAGAGGGACGCGCCTCGAACACACCGGGAGCCGCTCCATTCGAAAGGGCCGGATCCGCGGGGCACGGAGCCGGCCCTCCCCCATTCCGACGGCCTCCGCCCTCGGACGCGCGACGTCCGCCGTGCGCGCGGGGTGTCACTGGTTGGCGCAGGTGTTCCCGAACGCCGGGTTCAGCGGGCCGACGACGTCGGCCGTGGTGCCGCAGAGGTTCACCGGAACATTCACGGGGTCCTGCATGACGTTGCCGGAGGCCACACCGGGGACTCGACTACAGCGCTCTCCGTCCCGGCGTCGGCGACGGCGCCGCCGGCCGCCGTATCCGTGGCCATCGCGGCGGCGTCGAGCAGGAGAGCGACTTTCTTGGCGGTGTTCATCGTCCGTCCTTTTCCTTGGCGATGTGCCGCAGTCCAGGGATACGCCCGCAGGACTTCCGGAAAGGACGCGCGCCGAGTGAATGGATCAGCTCTGGAGCGGAAGTCCGCCGAGCAGCTGGGCGGGGCCGCCGGCCGAGTTGAGCGTCTTCGTCGCGCCGTTCAGGGAGTTGAGGACAGAGCCCTTTTTCTCGGTGTCGAGCGTGTCCGACTGGTGCTGCAGGGGCTGCACGTCCTTCAGGCTGAGCGAGCGCTGGCTGGTGACGGTCTCCAGCGCGCCGTTGAGGCTGGTGGGCGTGAGGTCGGAGGCCCCGGCGGCAAAGGCGGGCGCGGCGGCACCAGCGATGACCATGGACCCGGCGACGACAGCGGCGGCCTTCAGGGACTTCATCGTGTTCCTTTCTTCGGCAACTCGCGTCACCGGCGGGAGTTTTTCACTGCGCCCTGACTAACGAGCCCCGCACGGTACGGAAACCCCGTGTGCAGAAGATTCCCGCACCCCACCCGAACACCCCACCCGGGAACGGCGCATCGCATTCTCATACAAGAGCCGCCGATAAACCGCCGACGCGAGAAAACCGTCGTGGCGGCCGCGGGTGGGGGGCGAACTGCGGGTCCTGCCGCGGCGGGCCGGACACCACCCCCACCCCGCCCACGGAGGCGCCCACGACTGAACCCC